>NC_009667.1:721666-1082500 GCF_000017405.1 Brucella anthropi ATCC 49188 | reverse complement strand
AGTCAGTCTGCGTGTTGTCGATTTTCCGATGAACAGCACAACATTCGATGCATCCAGCGACCTGACAGTGGATGAGGTCGAGAAGGTTGTGCGGGATACCGGTGGTCTTCTGACCGACGGCGACGTGCAGGTTGCATCGCTCCACTATGTCGATCCTGCTCGTTTCGGCGGCACGGACTCGCCTTTCGCGCTTGGCCCAGCGCTTGGCGTGAAGATTACACAGGAGAATGTCAGTGTCGCACAGCGCGGCGATGACGAGACGGTTGGCGAAGGCTTTTCGGAAGAACTGATTCCTTTCCGCCAGACAGCCGATATCAAGCAGGCGCTCGAAGACGCCGGTTATACCGGCGACGATGCCGAAAACATGGCCGACTCGCTTGCCAAGCTGATGAACTCGCCGCGCCTCAAGGAAGGCAGCGTTTTGCGTGTCGGCACCGAGACGCAGGATGGCACGGACCGTATCGTGCGCGCCAGCATCTATAATCGCACCACGCATCTGGTGACGGTCGCCCTCAACGACAGGGGACAATATATTCCGTCCGACGAACCGGAACAGACCCCGCTTCTGCAGACGGCGTTTGATGGTAATGCCCTGCCGACGGCCATTCGGGGCAATCTGCCGAGTGTTTATGACGGGATCAGCCGGGCCGCGCTCGCTTATGGCATGTCGGAGACGATGCGCGAACAGCTCGTCAAGATGCTCGCAAGCGATGTTGACCTGCAGTCACGGCTTGCGCCGAGTGACCAGATCGACGCATTCTTCTCGCTGCCGGACGATCCCGACAAACCGGAAGCCGATTCGCAGCTTCTTTATGTTTCGGCCAATTTCGGCGGCACGACCCGAAAATTCTATCGCTATCAGGCTCCGGACGGGAGCGTCGACTACTTCAACGGCGACGGCAAAAGCGCGAAACAGTTCCTGCTCCGCAATCCGGTTCCCAATGGTGTCTTCCGCTCACCGTTCGGCATGCGCCGCCACCCGATCCTTGGCTATAGCCGCATGCATACCGGCGTGGACTGGGCCGCACCGCGCGGCACGCCGATCATCGCTTCCGGTAATGGCGTCGTGGAAAAGGCAGGCTGGACCAATGGCTATGGCAACCAGACCCTGATTCGTCATGCCAATGGTTATGTGAGCAGCTACAGCCACCAGAACGCCATCGCCCGCGGCGTTACCGCCGGTGCGCGTGTGCGGCAGGGACAGGTGATCGGTTATGTCGGATCGACGGGTCTTTCGACCGGTCCTCATCTTCACTACGAAATGATCGTGAACGGCACCAAGGTCGATCCGCTGCGCATTCGTCTGCCGGATAACAAGGCGCTTTCGGGCAAGGAGCTCGAAGCCTTCAAGCAGGAACGGGATCGCATCGACACTCTGTTGAACAGTGATGACAACGGCACCAAGCTTGCCTCGAACGGATCAACGAAGAGCTGATAAAAAGAAAGGCCGGGGGAAACGCCCCGGCCTTTCTCTTTGAATTCGCTGGAATGCTTACTCGGTAAACTCGACCGTTACGCCAGCTTTCACCAGTTTTGCCAGCTCTTCCGCATCCCAATTGGTCAATCGCACACAGCCATGGCTTGACGTCTTGCCGATTCTCGATGGCTCGGGCGTACCGTGAATGCCGTAGGTCGGCTTGGAAAGCGCGATCCAGACTGTTCCCACCGGCCCGTTTGGCCCAGGCGGAATGGTCAGCACCTTATCATTATTGCCCTGCTTGAAGTTGATCTTCGGATTGTAGGTGTAGTTCGGGTTGATCGCGATACGCTCGACCTGAACAACGCCGGAAGGTGACGGATTGTCCGACGAACCAATGGTCGAGGGATAGGCAACGACCAGCTTGCCGGCTTCGTCATAGCCACGAACCTGCTTGCGTCCCTTGTCGGCGATGATGCGGGCCACCTTGGTCCGGACAGGCTTGCCGAGGTTCGGAATCTTTACGATCGAACCCGGCTGATTGAAGTTTACGCCGGGATTGATCTCTTTCAGATAGGTCTCGTCTATATGAAATTTTTCACCGAGCATTTCGGTGACCGAGGTATACGCCATCGCCGGAAGCTGCGCCTTGTGGGCGTAATCTTCCGGGATGGAAGCAACGTATTGCCGTCCCACGTCTTCGTTGGTGATGGTGTATTCGGTGAAGGCTGGGCCACCTGTGGCTTCAAGTTCCGCATTGACCGCCGCTTCGTCTGTCGGATTGATCGATTTTCCGGTCAGCTCGCCATAGGCGGCAGCCGCCTTGTCGACATTGCTGCCCGAACGACCGTCGATGACGCCGGGCGATGCACCGGCGCGGTCGAGCAGAATCTGATAGGCTGCGATCTTTTCCTTTGCACCCTGCCCTTTCGGCATTTCGATTGCCGGAGCCATGTCGCTCGGATTGGGAACACCCCTTGGTTGTTCATAACCCGGCTGGCCATAATCCTGCTGGCCATCATAACCGGGATTGGCACTGGCTGAATTGGTGCTTGTATTGTCAGGATATTGATCGCCTGCCGGAGGCAGTTCCGACCGTTGCACCTGTCCATCACGGTTGCCGCCATATTGCGGTGCTGCCGGAGCGTCCGGGTAATAGTTCGGATCTTCGGGCACGTTGCCGAAACCGTCATAGGGAGCCCCACCGTCGACTGGACCATCGAGCGTCCAATTGTCGTCTGGCTGCGGTGCGCGGCGAACCCGACGGTCATAAGCGTTCGGGTCATAATTATTGGCGTCCTCGACACTGAGAATACGCCCGCGACGATCCATGGTAACGCGGCGGCCATACTGGTCGATAAAGACCCGTACCCGGCGATCATGATAGATTTCTTCACCCGGATCATAAAGCTGTGCAAGCTGTACCGGGCGTTCGGTAGCCACTGCAGAACTGCCTTCCCCCGCGCGCGCTGTACCGTTGACGGCAGTTACCGCGACGGAAGCAAACAAAGCGAAACGAAGCATGCGTGTGTAATGCGCCATGAAGAATGCCCTGGGTGATCGAGAGACCATGGATGCCGCGAATATGGTTAACAACTGATTAGCTGATAAAGCAGATGCCAGATGAACTGGACATGAAAATGGCCAACATCGAAGGAAAGCTGGAAAACTTGTCACGCCAGACATGAAAATGGCGCCGCAACCTATCCGGTTGCGGCGCCCAATGACCTCAACTCTTGAACGTTCAGGCGTTCTCGTCGATCTTCTGGCCTTCATCCTCAAGCGCACCACGAATCGGATGGAAATTGAGCCTGTCCGAACCGGCGGTAATCTTGACGATGGAACCATCCAGAATGTCGCCCAGTAGGATGCGCTCGGCGAGCGGATCCTGAACTTCTTTCTGAATGACGCGCTTCAACGGACGTGCACCATAGGCCGGGTCGTAACCCTTGTTGGCCAGCCATTCGCGTGCATCTTCTTCCAGCTGCAGCACGATCTTGCGATCGGTCAGAAGCATCTGGAGACGCTGCATCTGGATATCGACAATCGCACCCATGTCTTCACGGCGCAGCCGGTGGAACAGGATGATTTCATCGACACGGTTCAGAAATTCCGGACGGAAGGCAGCCCGCACCACGCCCATTACTTCCTCACGAACCGACTCGACATCGTCCTTCTCGCCAAGATTGACGAGATATTCAGCACCGAGGTTCGAGGTCATGATGATGACCGTATTGCGGAAATCGACCGTGCGGCCCTGTCCGTCGGTCAGGCGTCCGTCGTCCAGCACCTGCAACAGCACGTTGAACACATCCGGATGCGCCTTTTCGATCTCGTCGAACAGGATCACCTGATAGGGCCTGCGCCGAACGGCTTCCGTCAGAACGCCGCCTTCTTCATAGCCGACATAGCCGGGAGGTGCGCCGATCAACCGGCTCACGGAATGCTTTTCCATGAATTCCGACATGTCGATACGAACCATGGCCGTGTCGTCCTGGAAGAGGAACGCGGCGAGCGCCTTGGTCAGCTCCGTCTTACCGACACCGGTTGGGCCGAGGAAGATGAACGAGCCGATAGGCCGGTTAGGGTCCTGAAGCCCGGCGCGCGCACGGCGAACCGCCTTCGAGATGGCCTGGACAGCTTCGCCCTGCCCGATGACCCGCTTCGCAAGTTCGTCTTCCATGCGCAACAGCTTCTCACGCTCGCCTTCCAGCATCCGGTCAACCGGAATACCGGTCCAGCGTGAGATAATCTGTGCCACGTGGTCGGGCGTAACAGTCTCTTCAAGCAGAGAGCCCTTGTTTTCATGGCTTTCGGCTTCGACAAGCTGCTTCTCCAGCTGCGGAATCTTGCCATAGGCCAGTTCGCCCGCTTTCTGGAATTCACCGCTTCGCTGTGCAATGGCGAGGGCATTGCGTGCCTCTTCAAGCTGGCGCTTGAGATCAGCAGCAAGTCCGAGCTTCTGCTTTTCAGACTGCCATTTCGACGTCAGTTCCGCCGATTCTTCTTCCAGATCGGTCAGCTCCTTTTCGAGGCGCTGGAAACGATCCTTGGAAGCAGCATCGGTTTCAACCTTCAGCGCTTCGCGCTCGATCTTCAGCTGCATGATGCGACGGTCGATTTCATCCAGCTCTTCCGGCTTGGAATCAACCTGCATGCGCAGGCGCGATGCCGCCTCATCGACAAGATCAATGGCCTTATCGGGCAGGAAACGGTCGGTGATATAACGGTTCGACAAGGTTGCCGCAGCAACCAGAGCCGAATCCGAAACACGCACCTTGTGATGCTGCTCGTATTTTTCCTTCAGGCCACGCAGGATCGAAATCGTGTCCTCGACGGTCGGTTCATCAACGAATACCGGCTGAAAACGACGGGCAAGCGCTGCGTCCTTCTCGACATATTTGCGGTATTCTTCCAGCGTCGTCGCGCCAACGCAGTGCAATTCACCGCGTGCAAGAGCAGGCTTCAAAAGGTTCGATGCATCCATCGCGCCATCAGACTTGCCTGCACCGACAAGCGTATGCATTTCATCGATGAAGAGGATGATCTGGCCGGCAGCCGTCTGCACTTCCGAAAGTACTGCTTTCAGACGCTCTTCGAACTCACCGCGATATTTGGCACCGGCAATCAGCGCGCCCATATCGAGCGCCATCAACTGCTTGTCCTTCAAGGATTCGGGCACATCGCCATTGACGATGCGAAGCGCCAGACCTTCCGCGATTGCGGTCTTGCCGACGCCCGGCTCGCCGATCAGAACCGGATTGTTCTTGGTGCGGCGCGACAGAACCTGAATCGTGCGGCGGATTTCCTCGTCGCGACCGATCACCGGATCAAGCTTGCCTGCACGCGCATCCTCGGTCAGATCGCGGGCATATTTCTTCAACGCATCATAATTGCTTTCAGCGGACGCCGAATCGGCGGTGCGGCCTTTGCGCATATCTTTTATGACCTTGTTGAGCGCCGTCGGGGTCACACCGGCAGCGGAAAGAATTTCAGACGTCTTTGCGGATTTTTCCATCGCCAGCGCCATCAGAAGGCGCTCGACGGTGACGAAACTGTCACCGGCCTTGCTGGCAAGCTCCTCGGCAAGCGAGAAGACCTTGGCAAGCGGCTGCGATAAATAAAGCTGATCGTTGCCACCCGACACTTTGGGCAGCTTTTCGAGCGCACTCTGCAAGCCGATGCGCACATCGGCAATGCGCCCGCCCGCGCGTTCGATCAGGGACGAGGCAAGTCCTTCGTCATCATCGACGAGAACCTTCAACACATGTTCGGGTGTGAATTGCTGGTTGCCGGACGACAGCGCGAAAGTCTGTGCAGACTGGATAAAGCCCCGGACGCGTTCCGTATATTTTTCGATATTCATGATGTCTCCTTTGCCTTCCGGCCCATCAAGCGGCACCAGAAGATGTATGGTGACGAAGCCCCCACACTGGGCGGACTTCTTTCCAAGACAGCATATGGGACGATGGCCGGGTTTCGGCAAGGGTTACAGACACGTGAAGAACCAAATAAAAATGGCGCGGAAACCGCGCCATTTTTAACTTGATACACAGGGACGATCAGGCGTCGGAATCCGCAGATTCCGTTACCGGCGTCTCATCACCGCTATCCTTGGCGGCGCGGCGCGGACGACCAGGACGGCGCGTGGCGCGACGTGGCGCGGCCTCATCCGCAGAAGATGCATCGGCAACAGGAGCGGCCTCGGCGGCCACTGGTGCTGCCTGCTCGACCACGGCTGCAGCCGGAGCTTCTTCAGCCACCGGCTGAGCCTGTTTTTCCTGCGGCTGTTCGTCAGAACGCTCGTCAGCGTTGAAGCGCTCACGCTGCGGACGGCGGCCACGACCCAGACGACGATCGCGGTTGTCGCGCTCGCGCGGCTGCTGGCGACCTTCACCGGACTTTACCGGCTCGCCACCATCTTCGCCATAAACGACCTCGGCAGGCGTGCCCTCGATAACCGGCTGCGGGCCGGAACCGTTGACGGGCTGTGGCTGTGCTGCGACAGGCGTGAAACCTGCTTCCTCATCATCCGCACCGTCATCGTCGAAGGTTTCCTCGCGCTGGAATGGCACCGGATTCTGCGCCATGGCCGCCATGATGATGCGGTTGTAATGTTCAGCGTGCTGAAGATAATTTTCTGCCATCACGCGATCGCCAGATGCCTGTGCGTCCCGCGCAAGTGCCGAGTATTTTTCTGCAATATGTTGCGCATTGCCGCGGATCTTCACATCCGGGCCATTGCTTTCGTAATTGCGCGACAGAGGATTGGGGCCCTTGCGGTTGTTGTTGTTATTATTGTTATTCCCCCGTCCGCGCATGCGCCTGTTCTGCTGTGCTGGCCTCATATTCATCTCTTTTCAGATTAAAGGGCGTAGAAACTCCACAGCCAAAAAGCTGCCGGTTTCACGCTATCGAGCCATGGAGGAAGTACGCCCTAAAAACTTCCCACAAATCGACTGCTCCTGAGTTAGGTACCTCTATGGGTCACCGAAACTCCGCGGTTGCATTAATGCATAACCATTCCGAAAAGCTCTGCTCTTCGAGATTATGCTTGAAAGTCGTGTACTTCCGCACAAGCCATCCCCAAAGAACCTTCGGGGAGCATGACCAAAAATCGTCATGGAGCATTTCCGCCACCGCCCATCAGCGGGCAAAACCATTCTGGCTGTATACGGTGGCCGGAAACTAAACGGCTTCGCCGCAAATTCCAAGTGTTTTTTAGCGGTTCGCCGCATCAAAATTACGTATTTGATTTGTACGCGAAAAGCATGGCCCTTCTGTGGCCGCCAAGGTCACTCGCATGTCCTGCGAGGGAAAAACCTGCGCTTTCGAACAGCGCTTCAACATCCTGGAATTGTCCGGCGCCGATCTCTACGGCAACCATTCCTTGTTTATATAGGTGATCTGCTGCCTTCTGTGCAAGGGCTCTGTAGAAATTCAGTCCATCAGACCCGCCGTCGAGCGCAGCCAATGGGTCATGCTCGCGCACTTCGCGCGACAGTCCCGCAATGTCTTCATGCGGAATATAGGGCGGGTTTGAGACGATAAGATGAAACCGCCCGCTCACATTTTCAAACCAGTCGCTTTTGAGCGCTGCGAACCGGTCACCCACACCATTGGCGACAGCATTGATTCGCGCCATTGCAAGCGCCCCCTCCGCCATGTCGAGACCAATGCCGTGTGTGCGCTCGAAGCGATGCAGAAGCGAGATGATGATCGCGCCCGTTCCCGTCCCCATATCGAGGAGTTCAAGCGTGTTTTTCTGCACCGCAAGCGCTTCCAGCGCCGGAATGACCAGCTCCACCAGCACTTCCGTATCGGGACGCGGTTCAAGCGTAGCAGCGGAGAGCCGGAAAGGCAGGCCGAAGAACTCGCGAACACCCATGATCCGGTGAACCGGCTCACCCTTTTCACGGCGGTCCAGCGCATCGGAAAGCGTCTCGATTACCGCAGAATCAACCAATTGCTCAGGTGCGGATATCAGATCGAGCCGCGTCTTGCCGGTTGCCCATTCGACCAGAAGCCGTGCATCGAGGTCTGGCGTATCCAGTTCTGCCGCACGAAGCCTCGTCCGTGCATCAGCCATCAGGCGGTCGAGACGCATTTCGCTCACCCTTAGAGCGCATCCCGAAAAGTGTGAAACGATTTTCGGAAAAGATGCGCGGTTCAAAACAAATATCTAGAGCGCCGATCTGGCCAATCTGCTCGAATCAGATCGAAACGCGCTCTAATGCCCCAGTTCCGTCAGAAGTGCGGTCTGGTGATCGGAAATCAGCGCATCGACCAGTTCGTCCAGATCACCTTCCATAACCCGGTCGAGCTTGTAGAGCGTCAGGTTGATGCGATGATCGGTGACGCGTCCCTGCGGGAAATTATAAGTGCGGATACGCTCGGAGCGATCGCCCGAACCGACCTGGCTGCGACGTGATTCAGAACGTTCGGTGTCTGCCTTCTGGCGTTCCATGTCGTAAAGGCGTGCACGGAGAATCTGCATCGCGCGTGCGCGGTTCTGGTGCTGGGATTTTTCAGCCTGAACGACCATGATACCGGTCGGGATGTGCGTAATGCGAACCGCCGAATCGGTCGTGTTCACGTGCTGGCCACCGGCGCCCGATGCCCGCATCGTATCGATGCGGATATCCTCATTACGGATCTCAATGTCGATATCCTCGGCTTCAGGCAAAACCGCGACGGTTGCCGCCGATGTATGGATGCGTCCGCCGGCTTCCGTTTCAGGCACACGCTGCACGCGGTGCACGCCCGATTCGAACTTGAGCTTGGAGAACACACCCTTGCCGGAAACGGTGGCGATGATTTCCTTGTAACCACCGGCATCGCCTTCGCTGGCCGAGACCAGCTCGACCCGCCAGCCTTTTTCGGCAGCATAGCGCTCATACATGCGGAACAGGTCACCGGCGAACAGTGCCGCCTCCAGACCGCCCGTACCCGCACGAATTTCGAGAATGGCATTCTTCTCGTCGGCAGCGTCCTTCGGCAGCAGCAGAATCTGGACTTCCTGCTCCAGTCCCTCAATCCGCTTTTCCACGCCCGGCAGCTCTTCCAGCGCCAGTGCACGCATCTCTGCATCTGTGGAGGCATCGTCACGCATGGCCGCCAGATCGACAGCTTCCTTGCGGGAGTCGGTCAGTTCGCGAATCTTGCCAACCACCTCCTGCAGCTCGGAATATTCCGATGCGAGCTTCACATAGGTTTCCGAATCCGGATTGTTGGCCATCTGGCTTTCGATCATTGAGAACCGCTTCAAAAGCTGGTCCATCCGGTCCTGCGGCAATGCGATCATGTCATGTCCTAAAAATTATCAGCGGCGTGCAAGAATGCAAAACGAGACGCCGCACAATCCTGCACCGCGGCCGTTCAGTCAGTTAGAGCATTTCCTATTTTTTTGAACCGTTGGAAATGCTCCAACTATTTGTTTTGTCGCATTATCCGACGCAAAACCGCTTCGCACTTTTGCTGGAAATGCTCTAGATCTGCTTCGCTATAACGGAATATCGTTGTCTTCCGCAAATCTCATCAGCATTTCGCGCAGCGAATGCGCACTGTTCGGCTTATCCAGCTCTTCCGCCAGCAAGGCCGTAAGCTTGCTTGCGTCCAGCGCATCAAGCATGGCCTTGACCGGGCCGATTGCCGCCGCCGACATGGAGATCGACCGAAAACCGATGCCTACCAGCGCCATGGCTGGAAGCGGCCTGCTGGCCATTTCACCGCACAGGGTAACCGATTTACCGTGGCGATTGCCGGTTTCCACGATGAAGCGCAACGCCCGCAGGAATGCAGGCGAAAGCTGATCGAAGCGACCCGACATCAGCGAGTTGCCGCGATCCGTCGCCATCAGGAACTGGAACAGATCGTTGGACCCGACGGAGATGAAATCGACAAGCGACATCAGCTCCTCAAGCTGCCACAGCAGCGACGGTACCTCGATCATCGCTCCCAGTTTCAACCCCATGGGCAACTGATGAGCGAACCGCGACAAATGACGGACTTCACGATCAATGATCTCGCGCGCGGCCTTCACTTCACTGACTTCCGTGATCATCGGCAGCAGGATTTTCAACTCGCGTCCGCCCGCCGCTTTCAGAAGCGCCCGTAGCTGGGTGCGCAACAGCCCCGGACGGTCGAGCGTCAGGCGGATCGCGCGCCAGCCGAGCGCCGGATTTTCTTCCTGCACGGTCGAACTGAAGTAAGGGAGAACCTTGTCTCCACCGATATCAAGCGTCCGGAAAGTCACCGGCTTGTCGCCTGCCGCCTCGATGACCGAGCGATAAAGACGTTCCTGCTGCTCGGCACGCGGGAATGTCGAAGCCACCATAAACTGAAGTTCGGTGCGAAACAGACCGATCCCCGCCGCACCCGAAGCCGACAATTGCGGCAGATCGACGAGAAGCCCGGCATTCATCAGAAGCGAGATATCGACGCCGTCCTTCGTGACGGATGGCTTGTCCCGCAATTCCCGATAATGGGCCTGACGCCGCGCCCGGAACCGAACCTTTTCGGCATAAGCCGTTTCCAGATCGGACTGCGGGCGCAGATGCATGATGCCTTCATCGCCGTCAACGATTGCCGCATCGTTGTTTTCGGCCATGGATACAATGCCCTTGGCCTGGCCGACCACCGGAATGCCCATTGCACGGGCGACGATCACGACGTGGCTCGTGGCGGCGCCGTCCTCCAGAACAACACCGCGCAAGCGCTCGCGCGGATAATCCAGAAGTTCGGCAGCCCCCATGGAACGCGCGACGATGATGGCATCCTTGACCAGCGATTCGGCGATGGTCTTGATGTCGCGTCCCATGAGCTGGCGCAGCAAACGGTTCGCGAGATCGTCAAAATCCGACAGGCGCTCGCGCATATAGGGGTCGGTCAGATGCACCATGCGCGCACGCGTGTCGCTCTGCACCTTTTCGACTGCCGCCTCGGCAGTCAGACCGTTGTGAATGGCTTCTTCCAGACGACGCACCCAGCCGCGATCATGCGCAAACATGCGATAGGCTTCGAGCACTTCGCGATGCTCGCCCTCCACCGCCACATCGCGGCGCGAAAGCATGTCGTCGATGGATATGCGCAGGCTGCCAAGCGCTTCATCCAGCCGGTTCAGCTCGGCCTGGCTATCCTCGTTGAAAAGATTGGTGACGACGATGCGCGGCTCATGCAGCACCACATGGCCAAGGCCGATACCGTCGTTGAAAGCCTGTCCTGTCACACTCATCGGGCGACCGAGATCAAGCTCTATGCCCGGACGGGCCAGACGCAGACCGTCGCCGGTCGCGATGATTTCGGCAAGGACCATAGCGGTGGTTTCAAGTGCTTCGACCTCGTCTTCCCGATATGCCCGCTTGGTCTTGTTCTGGACGACAAGAACGCCCAAAGTGCGGCCAGCGCGTAGAACGGGAACGCCGAGGAAGGAATTATAGGCTTCTTCGCCCGTTTCCGGCAGATAGGCAAAAGCTGGATGGCTTTGCGCATCGGTCAGATTGAGGGGACGGGCGCTTGCGGCAATCGTGCCGACCAGCCCCTGACCGAGACGAAGCTGGGCAAGGTGGACTGCCTGCGGATTGAGACCTTCGGTAGCGTAAAGCTCAAGGACGCCGTCAGCGCGCAATATATAGAAGGAGCAGACTTCCGCGACCATATTCTGGGCGATTTCACGAACGATCCGGTCGAGGCGCGCCTGCGGTTCCAGCGGCTCTGCCATCAATTCGCGCAACCGCTTTAGCAGTACGCGGGGACCGGTTGTCAGCTCACGCATGATCGTCGGGGGCTCCTTCAAAATTGCTGACGTGCGTTCCGCCAGCCGATTCCCAATACCCGCCCGCGAAGCGTTACGCCAATCCCTTTGTGAGCATTTTTGACACCCGCGTCCAGAACAAATAGTCGCTGCTCGCAAAATGTTGCAGGGCCGCGCACCCTTTCGGCTGCGCGGCCCTGCATACAACTATGTTTGAAAATAGAATCTGAGCTGGCTGCTTACTTGTCGAGGCCATAGACCGCGTGCAGTGTGCGCACGGCCAGTTCCGCATAAGGGCCGTCAATCAGGATCGAAATCTTGATTTCAGACGTTGTGATGGCGCGGATATTGATGCCCTTTTCGGCCAGTGCCTTGAAGGCAGTGGCGGCAACGCCTGCATGGCTGCGCATACCGATGCCGATCACCGAAATCTTGGCAAGGCCGGTTTCTGATTGGATATTGTCAAAGCCGATCTCGCCCTTGACCTTGTCCAGCACCTTCAGCGCCTTGTCGACATCGCCGGTCGGAATGGTGAAGGTCATGTCGGTCTTGGAGCCGTCTTCCGACACGTTCTGCACGATCATGTCGACATTGATGTGCTCTTCGGCGAGTGGCCCGAAAATGGCTGCCGAAACGCCCGGCCGGTCGGCCACGCGCCGCAGCGAAATCTGAGCTTCATCCTTCGCAAAGGCGATACCTGTGACGACCTGCTGTTCCACGATTTCATCCTCGTCGCAAATAAGGGTTCCGGGCGGGTTGATCGGATCACCCATGCCCGGCGCATCTGGGTCCGTAAAGCTCGAGCGCACGAAAGTGCGCACCTTGTGCACCATGGCGAGTTCGACCGAACGCACCTGCAGAACCTTGGCACCAAGCGATGCCATTTCCAGCATTTCCTCGAAGGAAATCTTCGAAAGACGCTTCGCCTTCGGCTCTACGCGGGGGTCGGTGGTGTAGACGCCATCGACATCTGTATAGATATCGCAGCGATCCGCCTTCACACCGGCAGCAATGGCGACAGCAGACGTATCAGAACCGCCACGCCCAAGCGTCGCCACACGGTTGTCAGGGCCGATGCCCTGGAACCCGGCAACGACGGCAACCTGACCCATTTCCATGCGGCGGATGATTTCCGAACCGTCGATGTCCTGAATACGGGCAGCGCCATGGGCGTTGTCGGTCTTGATCGGAATCTGCCAGCCCTGCCACGAACGCGCATCAACGCCTATGGATTGAAGCGCAATCGCCAGAAGGCCGCTCGTCACCTGCTCGCCGGAAGCGACGATGGTGTCATACTCGCGGGCATCATAGAAAGGCGAGCTTGCGCCGCATACTTTCGGCATGTTCTGCACCCAGCCGACCAGCTCGTTGGTCTTGCCGGACATGGCCGAAACGACAACAGCAACCTGATTGCCTGCCTCGACCTCGCGTTTGACGTGGCGCGCCACATTATAGATGCGTTCCAGATCGGCTACCGAAGTGCCGCCGAATTTCATCACGATGCGCGCCATTTAAGGTTACGTCCCGCTGTTTAGAAAAATTACACTCACACCTGCCCAAACATTATATTGTTGCGACAGGCAAACCCGGGGTCACATAGCTAAAATGCCGCGCTTCCGCAAGGCCGCGATTCGTATCGGGCCGCTTGAGAGCGAAATTGATTTGTTCCTTGACTTTGGAGTACTACCTTGAGAGCAGAACTGTACGCTTCCGCCGCTGGAGAATGAAATGACCGAGACCGCCCGCACCACCATCGACGCTTCGGAAATCGAGCATTTTTCGCGCATTGCCGCGGAATGGTGGAATCCGCAGGGCAAGTTCCGTCCCTTGCATAAATTCAATCCGACGCGGCTTGCCTATATCAAGGAAAAGATCTGCGCCAAATTCAACCGTGATCCCAATGCGCCGCGCCCCTTCGACGGTCTGCGCCTGCTCGATATCGGCTGCGGCGGCGGGCTTCTCTGCGAGCCGATGGCGCGCCTTGGCGCAACAGTGATCGGAGCGGATGCCTCCACGACCAATATCGAAGTGGCGAAAATCCATGCCGCACAAAGCGGTCTCGATATCGACTACCGCGCCACGACAGCGGAAGCGCTGGCCGAAGCCGGTGAAAAATTCGATGTCGTGCTCAACATGGAAGTGGTCGAACACGTTGCCGATGTGGACCTGTTCATGTCCGCGACCAGCGAAATGGTGAAGCCCGGTGGACTGATGTTCGTCGCCACGATCAACCGCACGCTGAAGGCTTACGGTCTGGCGATCATCGGCGCGGAATATGTCCTGCGCTGGCTGCCGCGCGGCACGCATCAATATGAAAAGCTGGTTCGCCCGGAAGAACTGGAAGCTGCACTTGCGAAAGGCGGCCTGCGCCTCATCGACAAGCTTGGTGTGACCTATAATCCGCTGGCCGACAGCTGGAGCCGCTCCCGCGACACCGATGTGAACTATATGGTGCTTGCCGAACGCCCCGCCTGATCTCAACCTCTTTGCGCGCGCGTTGTCATGGCAACGCCTGCGCAAATGACCAGCGCACCGACCCAAGTCAGCGGCGGATAATGTTCGCCGAGAAAAAGTGTTCCCGAAATAAGCCCCAGTGCGGCTGCGACATAGCCGATCTGGCTAAGATAGACCGGCCCGCCAACCGCCTGTAGCCGGAAGAACAGGGCAAACATGCCCGCCGATGCAATCGACTGGGCCAAAGCAGCCCATGGGGCGAATGCAAGTGTCTCGATCGAAAACTGGCCGGTGAATATGAGTATCCCCGCAGAAAGCATCAGCGCCGATGCGAGATGGCTTCCGGCAGCAAGCTCGATCGGATCGGAGTTCTTCGGCCAGTCGAGCGTGCGATAGACATTGCCGATGGCGAGAAACACCGGAATGAGCAATGCCGCGGCGATCCACAATGGATCAGCAGGTTTTCCCACTTCGCCGCGCGTCATTGCCACCATCACTGCACCGATAAACCCGGCAGCGATACCGCCGATCCCAAGTGCATTGGGACGCCGCAACCCGAACCCCATCGACAGAACAAGCGTGATGACCGGCGACAGCGTGTACATGATGCCGGTAAACCCCGCGCCAAGGCGCGGAATGGCGGAAAGAATGAGGAGATTGGGCACGGCATAGGAGATAAGCGCGGTACAGATATAGTAACGCAGTCTTCCGCCTGAAAAGCCGATCTTCTTTCCCTGCAGAAGAAGAACGGCGAACAGAATGATTCCGGCACTCGCCGAGAACAAAAAGGTCCAGATGGCAGGCGGAATACCAGCCTGCGCAGCGATCTTGCCGAGTGGCAGGATGAGGCCCAGCAAGGTGCCGGTTGCGATCAGCAAAAAAGGCGCAGAATCCGTCAGTTTCATGCGCCTTGTCTCCTGTACGGCAATCAGTTCTTGTCTTCTGGAAATACCGGCAACGGCAGAACGTCGACACCGTCTTCGAGCAGCGAATGCACATCCTCGCGCGACGCTTCGCCGTAGATACCACGTGTTTCGGTCTCGCCGAAATGGATCTTCCGGGCTTCCTCGACAAATTTGTCGCCGACATAATCCGCATTCTCGCGAACCTTGCGGCTCAGTTCCCGCATTTCGTCCAATATCTGCTTTTGCGTATCGCCCAGCGCCATGGCAATCTTTTCCTTGCCACGGCTTGTCGAGACCGCCGGCGCCATCAGCGACTTCTGAACGACTTGCGAATTGCACACGGGGCAAGCGACAAGCTGCATTTCCGACTGACGGTCGAAATCAGCATTGTCGCGAAACCAGCCCTCGAATTCATGGCCCTGATCGCAATGAAGCGAAAAGCGGATCATGGAATTTACGCGTCCTCTTTCTGCTTCGCGGAAAAAGTCCGGACATCGAACTCCCGCGCATTCTTCAGGTTCGGTATCTTGCCGCGTGCAGCAGCGCTTTCCGCCACGTCGATATCAGCCAGGATGACGCCCGGCTCGTCGTGATCGGCTTCGGCGAGAATCTTGCCCCATGGTGAGACGATGATCGAATGACCGTAGGTTTCGCGGCCGTCCTCATGCAGACCGCCCTGTGCGGCAGAGATCAGGAATGCACCATTTTCGATAGCACGCGCACGCTGCAAGATGTGCCAGTGGGCCTCTCCTGTCTGTCTCGTGAAGGCGGCCGGACCGGTAATCACATTGGCACCGGCGAGAGCCTGAGCGCGGAACAATTGCGGAAAGCGGATGTCGTAACAGACAGCCATGCCGAACTTTGCGAAAGGCAGGTCGACAACGACAGTTTCCTTGCCCGGAATACAGGCATCCGATTCGCGCCAGCTCTCACCATTGTCGAGATCGACATCGAACATATGGATTTTATCGTAGGTCGAGACCTTCTCGCCCGACGGTGCAAAGATCGCGCCGCGATTATAGGATCTTCCGTCATCGCCCTTGATCAGGGTCGAGCCTATATGAAGGAAGATACCATGTTTCGAGGCGAGCTTCGCCGCAGCAGCCATGACAGGATCGTTGGCCTCATCGCGCAATGACTGTGCGAGCAATGGCCGGTCACGCTGCATGATCCCGGTCACTTCCGGCGTCTGCACATATTGCGCACCTTTGACCGCCGCTTCCGCGACCAGTTTTTCCATGGCTTCAATATTGCGGGCCACGTCTGTGCCAGACCGCATCTGGACGGCTGCTGCGCGGAACATGCTCATCGACCTCTCCCTGTCCGATCGAATTCTAAACCAGTTCGCCAGTCTTGAGCAGGCCATCCAGCTTGCCCTGATCTTCCAGCTCTAAAAGATCATCACATCCGCCGACATGAACGGAGCCGACGAATATCTGCGGGAAGGTGTTACGGCCCGAACGTTGCTGCATTTCGGCGCGCAGTTCCGGCGATGCGCCTGCATCGATTTCATTATACGCAACGCCCTTGCGGGTCAGAAGATCCTTGGCCCGGGTGCAATAAGGGCAACCGACACGCGTGTAGATCGTTACATCAACCATCATAAACTCCAATCGTTTTGGCCACTATATAAGCGGCAAAGACGTTATCTGGAAGCCCCGACGCTTTTCACGAGCCTGTGTAGCCAGTTATCCGGCTCAATCCGGTAGAACGCGGCTGAACGTCAGCACATCCACGCTTTTCGCGCCGCCGCGCAGCAATGCCCGCGTTACCGCCTTGACCGTAGCGCCGGTCGTATAGACGTCATCGATGAGCAGAACCCGTCGCCCGCGCACATGAATCTCGTGTTCCTGCGGCACGCGGAACGCACCGTCCACATTGCGCTTTCGCTCCTTGATACCAAGGCCGATCTGCTGTTCGGTCCGACGCACACGCTTCACACCTTGCGGCGCAAAGGGTTTCGATTCCAGTTTCGCCAGGGCGCGGGCAAGTTCCGCCGACTGGTTGAAACGCCGCTGCCAGAACCGCCAGCGATGCAGAGGCACCGGAAGAATGACCTCGCATTCATCCAGCAATTCGCGACCCGCGCGTTGCATCCAGCGCGCCATCCACGGGGCCAGATCGGTCCGGTCGTGAAACTTGAGCGAAACCGCCATGCGCTGCGCTGCGCCCCGATGCAGGACGGCGGACCGGAGACGCCGGAAAGGTGGTGGATCGGCAATCGCCTCCGCACTCGTGAAGTTGTCGCCGAAATCATGGCTGAAAGGAATGCCCAGCACGGGGCAATAAGGCCTTTCTATAAAGCGTAGCTCCGGCCAGCATTTCGGACACAGTGTCCCCGGTTCGGATACATGCGCCCGGCAGCCGATACATGTCGGCGGAAACAACATGTCCGCAGAGGAGCGAAAAGCCCTGCCGGCAAACCGCCGCAGCCCTTCGCCCGCGCTGCGCAAAAAGGTTTGATGCGTTCTATCGTCATCCGCCATTGCATTCGCCCCCATTCGAATGCATCTATCCCCGCAACGATTGTACTGAACCTTGCTCGAAAGAGAAGACGGATTCCATGCCTGCGCCGACCGATGATAGCGCGATTTTCGATCGCGATCTCCTGCTCTCGTTTCGCCGTCGCGCCTTTGCGCGCGCCGAACCCGGCGCGGATTTCCTGTTGCAGCGCATTGCCGACGATCTCGCTGATCGTCTCGACGCTGTGGAGCGGCGTTTTCCCGTCGCCGTCGATCTCGCTGGCCATACCGGCGTAGCTGCAGCAGCCATCGCGCAGTCTGGCAAAGCCGACCTGATTGTCCGCATCGAACGCGACAGTGATTTTCTGCGAGGTCCTTTCCCGGCTATTGTCGGTGACGAGGAAATGCTGCCGCTGAAAGCTGGCAGCACCGATCTGATCGTGTCGCTAATGGCTCTTCACGCGACCAATGATACACCGGGTACGATGGTGCAGATCGCCCGCGCCCTGAAGCCGGACGGACTTTTTCTGGCGGCCCTTAGCGGCAGCGGAACACTCGGTGAATTGCGCGAAAGTCTTCTTCAGGCGGAAATCGAACTGACAGGCGGCGCCTCGCCGCGCATTTTCCCGTTCCCGGACGTGCGCGATGTGGGCGGCCTTCTGCAACGTGCAGGTTTCGCCCTGCCCGTAACCGACGTCGACAACATCACGGTGCGCTACGATTCGCTGTTCAACCTGATGGCCGATCTGCGCGCCATGGGCATGCAGAACATCCTGCGCGACCGTTCCCGCAAGCCGGTTTCGAAACGCCTGTTCCTGCGAGCCGCTGAAATCTATGCCGAGCGGTTCTCCGATCCGGATGGACGCATCCGCGCCACTTTCTCGATCATCTGGCTATCAGGCTGGGCGCCGCATGAATCGCAGCAAAAACCATTGAAACCGGGCTCTGCAAAAGCATCGCTGGCAGAAGCGCTAAAAAAGGCTGCGAAAGACAGCTAACAGTCGCCGTGGTGGCTGCCGTTTGTCTCGATGATGCAGACGGAATTGGGGCTCGGCTGAAGCACGCTCTTGCGCACTGTATACGTCTGGCCTGTTGCATGCGGCTGGGCGCTGGCATCGCGCTTGATCGAGCCGGTCATGGTGCGGTCTATCCCGACCGGGAGTACTGACTGGGCTGCAACCTTGTTTGCCTGATCGTTGAGAACCGGCACAATGATGAGAGCCAGAGCGACAACGGCAGAGCCGAACAACAGCACAACGCGCAGGATTCCGCGACCAGCCTTCGTTAGCGGCTTGGCCGTATATTCGTTGTGATCAGCGCTAAAATAATTGTTGTCGAAACTCATGCTTCAAGACTCCGGGGCAGCTCCCAAACGAGAATGCCTCAACGGAGTGAATCATAGATTAACCAGCCAGTGGAATCGTAAGAAATTGCCAACCTTTTTCCACGGTTGTGGACAGGGGCCGGTCTACAGCAGATCAAGCAGAAACGGGATCAGCGGTTCGTCGGCTGGCGGCATCGGATAGTCGCGCATATCCTTCGGACGAACCCATTTCAGCGCCTGCCCTTCGAGCCCCCGCGCGATACCTTCATAACGGCGGCAGACATAGAGCGGCATCAGCAGGTGGAAGTCATCATAGGTGTGGCTCGCAAAAGTCAGCGGTGCAAGGCAGGCCGCTTTCGTCGTGATGCCGACTTCTTCCTGCATTTCGCGGATCAGCGTTTCTTCCGGCGTTTCGCCCGGTTCCACTTTGCCACCGGGAAACTCCCACAGCCCGGCCAGCTGCTTGCCTTCCGGGCGCTGCGTCAGCAGAACCCGGCCATCCGAATCCACCAGTGCGCAAGCAGCGACCAGAAGAATGCGGCGTCCCTTTACCTCGGTCATTTCTCGTTGCTCTCCCGATAGGCATAGCGATAGGCTTCCCGAAAGCCGAAGCTCTCGTAAAGAGCAAGTCCAGCAACGTTGTCCGCCTCGATCTGCAGCCATGCCGTCTTTGCACCGAGCTTTACGGCCCATTTGAGTGCAGAACCGACAATCGCATGTCCATGCCCCTTGCGCCTTGCGTCGCGCAGGGTTCCGACATCGAATAGACCCGCCATCACGCCATCCTGTACGCAAAGCAGGTTGGATACGGCGCGTCCGCCCTCCTCCAGCACGAACATGCCCTTGTTCGGGCGAACGCTATTTAGAAGTTCGGAAAATCCGGGCCGCATATCCTCCGGTCTTTCATGGATGGAAAGCGAGGCATCCACGAAGCGCCCAATATCCTTCAGGGGTATCTGGTCGATGGCGTCCGACAAATCGAGTTCCTCGAGATTCGCCGTCATCACGATGGTTTCGTCCCGGCGCTTCCAGCCAAGCCCTTCAAGATAATCCTCAAGCTCGCGCGGTGCGAGCGGCGAAAGCCTGAAACAGGGAACACGGCCATAGGCGCGAAAGCGCTGCGCCGCCAGTTCCACACGTGTTGGAATATCGCGCGTGTCGCCGGGATCGAGCGGATTGATCGAGTTGAGACGCCGGGATGGATGCGCTGCAGTCATGCGTATCGCCCATGTGCCGTCATAGTGAACCGACGTGGCAGGCCAGGCACGGAAGCCGACGGCTTCAAGCTGGCGAACGATGGCAAGACTTGGGGTGCTGGGCTTTTCCATTACTTCGATCAACTTCTGTAATCGCCATTGATGGCGACATATTCCTTTGTGAGGTCGCAGGTCCAGACAGTTGCCTTGCCCTTGCCTATCCCCAGATCGACGCGAATGCGAATATCCTCGCCCTGCATATAGGTGGACGTCGCTGCTTCCGAATAGGCCGGATCGCGCTCGCCTTGATGCGCAACACGAATATCGCCGAACCAGATCGCGAGCAGGTCACGATCGGCAGGTTCACCAGCCTTGCCTACGGCCATGACCACGCGGCCCCAATTGGCGTCTTCACCGGCAACAGCCGTCTTGACCAGCGGCGAATTGGCGATGGAAAGCGCGATCTTCTTGGCAGAGGCTGCGGATTTTGCGCCCGTCACTTCCACTTCCACCATTTTGCGTGCGCCCTCACCGTCGCGCACGACCTGCAGCGCCAGCGATTTCAGGAGGCGACCGAGCGCCTTCTTGAATTCGCCAAGGCGCTTGTCGGCAGGATCAGTGATTTCAGGTGCACCGCGCTCTGCCGCCGCACCAGTGGCGAACAGCATCAGCGTGTCCGATGTAGACGTGTCGCTGTCTACCGTCACAGCATTGAAGGTAGAGCCAACACCCTTGGAGAGCAGGCTCTGCAACACGTCAGCCTTGATCGGTGCATCGGTAACAACGAAGGAAAGCATCGTCGCCATATCCGGCGCGATCATGCCCGCGCCCTTGGCAATACCGTTGATCGTGACCGGCACCTGACCGAGCAGCACCGTTTCGGTCGCGACCTTCGGATAGGTATCGGTGGTCATGATCGCCTTGGCGGCTTCGGTCCAGAAATCCTCGACCGCATCCTTGTTCATGTCGCCGAGCAGATGCGCGAATTTGCTTGCATCGAGCGGTTCGCCGATCACGCCGGTTGAAGCCAGAAAGACATCTGTTGTGGCGCACCCGACCGCCTTGGCGGCAGCTTCAGCCGTTGCTTCGGTCGCTTCACGACCCTTGACGCCGGTAAAGGCATTGGCGTTGCCGGAATTGACGACGACCGCGCGGGCCTTTCCGTACACGAGATTGCGGCGGCAAAAATCGACCGGCGCCGATGGGCAGAGCGAACGTGTAAAGACCCCTGCGGCTTCAGCCGGTCGGTCGAACACCATCAACATCACATCCGTTCGCCCCTTATACTTGATCCCGGCAGCAGCGGTAGCGATGCGCACGCCATGGACGACCGGCATTGTGGGGTAGTGTTTGGGAGCGAGCGGAGAAACAGACGCGGACATATGTGCCTCGATGGATGCGGTTTCGTAGAAACCCGAAAATCGTGATGCCCAGCAAACGGCGTTACGCGAATTTCGGATTCAAAATATGACGCGCGCATTGGAAAGGTTTGCGGTTTAAAATCAAGCGAGAAACGCAAGATCGGAATAAAAAACGCCCCGGCAAGCCGGGGCGTTGATATTTGAAGCCAGTTTTTACTGCTGTGGAGCAGCTTCTTCCGGCGCGTCATCCTTGTCCGCGCCTTCCTGGGCTGCGGCGGCATCCTTCATGGCTTTCTCGACAGCCGGATCCTTGTAGTCGATCTTCATACCGTCACGCAGCTTCTTGACGGTTTCCACATAACGCTCGCGCATGATGATCGAACGGATCTGGTCCTTGACCTGATCGAATGCCGGTGGCTGCTTGGTGCGACGATCTTCGAGCTGGATCACATGGAAGCCGAACTGGGTCTGGACCGGCTCCTTGGTGTATTCACCCGGCTTGAGCGCAAAGGCGGCCTTTTCGAACTCCGGCACCATCTGGCCTTCGGCGAAATAGCCGAGATCGCCACCATTGGCTGCCGTACCGTCGGTTGAGCTCTCCTTGGCGAGGTCCTCGAACTTGGCTCCGCCTTCAAGCTTCTTGATGATGGCTTCGGCTTCTTCCTTGGTCTTCACGAGGATGTGACGAGCGCGCACTTCCACCTGCGGCGGCATGGCTGCGATTTCCTTGTCGTAGCGCGCACGTACATCGTCATCGCTGATCTTGTCGACAACAGCATCCTTGAAATATTCGTTATGGAGCGCGCGTTCGCGCAGGAATTCCATGCGATTCTTGAATTCCTGGGACTGATCGAGCTTTTCCTTTTCCGCTTCACCAGCCATCGCCTTGATGTCGATCAGGGCAGCAAGCGCAGCCAGACGGCGCTGTTCGGCAGGAAGGCGCGAGAACTGCGGATCGAGATCGCCTGCAGCCTGATCGACTTCACCGACCGTGATGTCGTTGCCGTTGACGGTCGCCAGAACCTTGGACGGATCTTCCTTTTCTGCAGGGGCTGCAGCCGGTGCAGCAGCAGGCTTTCCAGCATCCTGTGCGAATGCGGCGCCTGAGTAGCTTGCCAGCGCCACCGAGGCCGCCAGAGACATGCCGACGACAGCGAGAGCCTTGCGATAAGGGGCTTTCAGAATGGCTTTCATATGGAATTCTCTCCTTCGTGGCCGCTTACCGGCCCGATGAATGCGGCGGAATTTGGCCCGGATCTCCCCAATATTGCAACAAAGGAAAGGTTTTCCAGCCCATGATGTAGCGAATCCGAAATTCGCATCACTTTGGAACAGTGTTGCTAACGAATTTCGGATTCAAAGCCACACAGCAATATATAGAATCGAGTGCGGTTTACAGATTTGAAGTTCATGAACGCAGATGCCATGCAAATGACAGGAACTTCAAATCCACCACACTGGAGCAACGTTGACATCGCCCGAAGCCCCTCTTATCTGTCCTTCGGCTTTACGTCCAGTAAGGGGCGGGGGAATTGCGCCGGAAATGCGCCGTAACGGGCAGCTTTCGCAGCGCAGTTTTCTTGCAATTGTTTCAATACGCGTGAATAAAGCATTCGACATTGCCGGAAGCGCTTCCGGCTGAACGGACAGGAAAGGACCAGTGATGGTCAGCTTTGGCGGTTTCGCCCGCAAGATATTCGGTTCATCCAATGACCGCCGCGTTAAAACCCTGCGCCAGCGGGCAAATCAAATTACTGCTATCGAGAAGAATTACGAAAATCTTACCGATGAGCAATTGCAGGCCAAGACCGCCGAATTTCGTGCGGCGCTGGCTGGAGGCAAGACGCTCGACTCTCTTCTGCCCGACGCTTTCGCTACGGCACGTGAAGCTGCGAAGCGCGTACTCGGTATGCGCCCGTTCGACGTGCAGCTGATCGGCGGCATGGTTCTGCACGAACGCGGCATCGCGGAAATGCGCACCGGTGAAGGCAAGACGCTGATGGCGACCCTGCCGGTCTACCTCAATGCGCTTGAGGGCAAGGGCGTACACGTGGTGACGGTCAATGACTACCTCGCCACCCGCGACGCCGAAACCATGGGCAAGCTCTATAACTTCCTCGGCCTGACCGTCGGCGTTATCAAGCACGGCCTCGACGACGATGAGCGCCGCGCGGCCTATGCCTGCGACATCACCTATGGCACCAACAACGAGCTGGGCTTCGACTATCTGCGCGACAACATGAAATATGAGCGCGCCCAGATGGTGCAGCGCCCGCACAATTACGCCATCGTCGATGAAGTGGACTCGATCCTCATCGACGAAGCGCGCACGCCGCTCATCATTTCCGGCCCGCTGGAAGACCGTTCGGACTTCTACAACCTCATCGACACCTTCATTCCAGCCCTTGAGCCGGAAGATTTTGAAATCGACGAGAAACAGAAGACCGCGATCTTCACCGAAGTCGGCACCGAGAAGGTTGAGCAGCTTCTGGAAGCCGCAGGCCATCTCAAGGGGGAAAGCCTCTACGACATCGAGAATGTCGCGGTCGTGCACCACCTGAACAATGCGCTTCGCGCGCACAAGCTCTTCCAGCGCGACAAGGACTATATCGTCCGCAATGACGAAATCGTCATCATCGACGAATTCACCGGCCGCATGATGCCAGGCCGCCGTTATTCGGAAGGCCTTCACCAGGCGCTGGAAGCCAAGGAACATGTGACGATCCAGCCGGAAAACCAGACGCTGGCCTCGATCACCTTCCAGAACTACTTCCGCATGTACAACAAACTGTCGGGCATGACCGGTACGGCTGCGACGGAAGCGGAAGAATTCGGCAATATTTATGGCCTCGAAGTGCTCGAGATTCCGACCAATCTGCCGGTCCAGCGCATCGATGAAGACGACGAAGTCTATCGCTCCGTCGAGGAAAAATACCGCGCCATCGTGCGCGATATCCGCGCCTCGCACGAGAAGGGCCAGCCGATCCTGGTCGGCACGACCTCGATCGAAAAATCAGAACAGCTGGCCGAACGCCTTCGCAAGGAAGGTATCAAGGAATTCCAGGTTCTGAACGCTCGCTACCACGAGCAGGAAGCCTATATCATCGCACAGGCCGGTGTGCCCGGAACCGTCACCATCGCCACCAATATGGCTGGTCGTGGTACCGACATTCAGCTTGGCGGCAATCTGGAAATGCGCGTTCGTCAGGAACTTTCCGATATACCGGAAGGTCCCGAGCGCGATGCCAAGATCGCGGAAATCAAGGCTGACATTGCACAGCTGAAGGAAAAGGCTCTGGCCGCAGGCGGGCTTTACGTTCTCGCCACCGAGCGCCACGAAAGCCGCCGCATCGACAACCAGCTGCGCGGTCGTTCGGGCCGTCAGGGCGATCCGGGCCGTTCGAAGTTCTTCCTGTCATTGCAGGACGATCTGATGCGCATTTTCGGTTCCGACCGCATGGACAGCATGCTGCAGAAGCTCGGCCTCAAGGAAGACGAAGCCATCGTCCATCCGTGGATCAACAAGGCGCTTGAAAAGGCGCAGAAGAAGGTCGAAGCCCGCAACTTCGAAATCCGCAAGAACCTTCTGAAATACGACGATGTCATGAACGATCAGCGCAAGGTGATCTTCGAACAGCGTCTGGAAATGATGGACGAAGAGGACCTGACCGAGACTGTTGGCGAAATGCGCCATGAGGTCATCGAGGACATGGTCGCGCTGCGCATCCCCAAGGACGCCTATGCGGAAAAGTGGGATATTGCCGGCCTCAAGGAAGACATCATCTCCAAGCTCAATCTCGACCTGCCGGTCGAGGATTGGGCCAAGGAAGAAGGCATCGCGGAAGAAGAGTTCGAGAACCGCATCAAGGAAGCCGCGGACAAGGCTGCTGCCGAGAAGGCCGAACGCTTCGGCCCACAGATCATGACTTACGTTGAAAAGTCCGTGATCATGCAGTCGCTGGACAATCTCTGGCGTGAGCATCTGGTCAATCTCGACCATCTGCGTTCGGTCGTCGGTTTCCGCGGTTACGCCCAGCGCGATCCGCTGAACGAATACAAGACCGAAGCGTTCGAACTGTTCCAGTCGATGCTTGCCAACCTGCGCGAAGTCGTTATCTCGCAGCTGATGCGCGTCGAGATCGTTCGCGAAGCACCGCCGGAACCGGAACTGCCGCCGATGACCGGCCGTCATATCGACAGCACCACCGGCGAAAACGATTTCGACGAAGCGAGCTGGTCCGACCATCAGCATGACGAACGCAATGTGCCTGCTGCCGAACGCGATCCGGCCGACCCGCGCACATGGGGTAAGGTCAGCCGCAACGAGGCTTGCCCATGCGGCTCCGGCAAGAAGTACAAGCACTGCCACGGCGCTTTCGAGTGATGTGAGCCGAGCTCATCATCGCATCTATCGAACAAACCCCGGCAAGCCATTTGCCGGGGTTTGTGTTTTCTAGCACACGATGGACATCGATATGCACCGCGAGCAGTTGTATGACTTGCTTTATTTTAGATGCTTCAAATATAGATGTCGTTTAGAAAATACTCACCATTCCTTGAAGTCTTGCGACCTTCGGCAGATTAGACTTTTTCTTTTTCTCTTTATAAAGAACTCCTGTCTAAGGTTTTCATGCGCCTCATGACCAACAAAGCATAGGCGTGAAAGCCGGGTTATCCGGTGCTAAACAAGCAGGTCCCAAGAGGCTTGCAAAGACAGGGTTGGCAAACAGTGCGGTTTTCGGCAGCTGAAACGGCGAGCCGGTTTCTACCCGGCAGGATCGCAGCCACGCTTCGTCCCGTGACGGAGCGGCTGGATGCCGTGCTTACGGATAGCGGACCGCAGGCAAGCGCACAGCGCTCTTCCCTCGTCGCCTTTTCCGTGCGCGTTGCCAGCGCTGCTATTGCTCTCCTGTCTCAGGTTATTCTCGCCCGTTGGATGGGGGAATTCGAGTACGGCATCTTCGTCCTCGTCTGGCTGACCATGATAATTATCGGCGATCTGGCCTGTTTCGGACTGCACACCACGATTATCCGCTTCGTACCGGAATATATGCAGCGCCAAATGTTCGGCCTCGTGCGCGGGATCATCCGGACCGGACGCGTCTTCGCTTTTGCAGCCGCGACATTCATCGCGCTTCTGGGTGCGGGCCTGCTGCTCCTGCTCAAAGACCATGTCACAAGCTATTATCTCGTGCCGTTCATCCTCGGCTTCATCTGCCTGCCAATGATTACGCTCGGCAATATGCTGGATGGCATTGCGCGCTCGCGCACCTGGGTGATGATGGCGCTGACGCCAAGCTATATCGTCCGCCCACTTCTGGTTCTCCTGTTCATGATCATCGCACATGAAGCGGGATTACCTTCCAGTGCAACTATCGCGCTGGCAGTATCGATTGCCGCAACGTGGCTGACCACCGTCGGACAATTTCTGACCGTCGACCGCTCACTGGAAAAAGATATTCCCGCCGCAACGCGTGACCAGCGTCTTGGCGAATGGATGAAAGTTGCCCTGCCGATTTTTCTCGTGGAAGGCTTTTTCTTCCTGCTCATCAATGTCGATGTTCTGATGGTTGGCCACGCGCTCGACCCCGAGCATGTCGCGATCTATTTTGCGGCTACGAAGATCATGGCGCTCGCCCATTTCGTCTATTTCGCAGTAAAGGCCAGCGTCGCCCAGCGTTATTCGGACCTGCTGCACAGTGGCGATCGCGCCGAATTTGCAAGTTTTGCCGAGGCCTCCGTCCGCTGGACGTTCTGGCCGACGCTGTTTCTGGGCGCCGTCATTCTGCTGGCGGGCTATCCGCTTCTGCGGCTTTTCGGTCCGGCCTTCACAGCGGGCTATCCGCTTCTGTTCATCCTGATCATCGGGGTGATCGCACGTGCCAGCGTCGGCCCCGCAGAAAGCCTCCTCAACATGTCGGGAAAGCAGAATATCTGCGCGCTCCTTTATGCCGTGACACTTGCTGTCAACGTTATTCTCAATCTCGTTCTGATACCACGCTTCGGCCTGACAGGCGCCGCCATTTCGACAGCTATTGCCATGCTGATGGAAGCGGCACTTCTTTCGGCAGCCGTATCACGCACCTTGCACATAACTATGTTCATTCTCATTCCACGAGACCGTACCAAGACCTCGGAGGGGACTTTGTAATGGCCGCGAAACCTTTGCTTGAAGAATCGGCAGGCGGAAATGCAGCTCACATCGTTTCGGAACTCTCCGAGAGCGGTTTGGCGCATGAAGCTGTCAAAAAGCTGGAGGAAAGCCTTCACAGCCGCGATATACCGCGCAAACTCGCAATCTACGGCGCCGCAGCAGGCTTCGAACTGCGCGACGAGCTCGATCACTTGAGCAACCGGACCATCGAACCGAACGTGTTCTTCAATGCACGATTTCTGGCGCCAGCCATGCCGCGCCTAGAGGATCGCGAAGTTCGCTTCATGGTCATGCGCGACGAAAACGAAATCCGCAGCCGCCTGCGCTTCGTCATGCCCTATACGATCGAACGCCCTGGCTTGCCGCTTTCAACACCGGTAATCCGTGCATGGTCGACACCGTTCGGGCCGCAGGGCACGCCACTGATCGATCACGATGACCCTGTCGGCGTGCTGGAAGACCTGTTCGACATTCTGGCGCGCAGGCATCTCAAATTGCCTAATGTGCTTGTGCTGCCGGAAATGCGGGCTAACGGCCCGGCGGCAAAACTGATCCGTTCTGTGGCGGTGGGCCGCCAATTGCCTTTGGTCGCCATAGAGCAGAAGGAGCGTCCCTTTCTCGAGAGCGATCTGGACGGCGACGCCTATATCAAGCAAGCAATCGGTGCACACCATCGCCGGGATTACAATCGCCTGTGGCGCAGGCTGGCCGAAAAGGGCGAGCTTGCCTATCGCGTCGCCCGCACGCCCGACGATGTGCGTCACGCGTTCGAACATTTCCTGACGCTGGAAGCGAGTGGCTGGAAAGGCAAACGCGGCACCGCCATGGCAGTCGACCGGTTTCGCGCGGCTTTCGCCCGCGAGGCAGTCAACAATCTTGCTGAACGCGACTGCGTGCGCGTGCACACGCTTGAGCTCGACGGACGGGTTATCGCCATTTTGATCGTCTTTACGGTTTCAGGAGAAGCCTGGACCTGGAAAACAGCTTATGACGAAAGCCTGAACGCCTGGTCGCCCGGCGTACTTCTCATGATCGAAGTCGTGAAGAACCATCTGAACGATCCCAACATCAACCGCACCGATTCCTGCGCCGTCCCCGATCATCCGGTCATGATGCGGCTGTTCGACAAGCGTGAGACAATCGAAACGCTGGTGATTGGCCTCAACCCGTCCACGGATAAGCTCGTCCGTCAGGCTGCCTCGCAGATTCATCTTTATCAGCGAACTCGCAATCTGGCCCGCATCGTGCGCAATCGCATCCGCAGCTTCACCGAGAGGAAGTAGGGGCAAGTTTAAGCGACCTTAAAAAAGCCCAGAAATCGCTGTCCTGAATCTCCGATGCTGGATTATCCGGCAAGAATGTTGCGATTGCAGTTTTGCGGAAGCCCTGCGAAGCTCCATCCTCAACAGCCACTTCGGAATTTTGAAGGTTCAGGAATGCGATTTCCACGCCCGACTATCGCCAGCGGCACGCTTTGCGTCCTGACCGCATTTTATCTCCTCGCTTTCACCAATAGCTCCTTCTGGCAGCGGCTGATCGCCTACTTTTCCGACCATCCGCAAAAGCTGGTTGTTGGGGCAGCGGCCATCCTTCTCATCCATATCGCCGTGCTGATGGCCTTCTCGGCAAAATATGTCATCAAGCCTGTTCTCATTTTCGCAATATGGGTGGCCGCAGGTGGGGCCTATTTTACGGATACTTTCGGCACGATCATCGATCGCAATGTGGTCGAGGCAACGCTCACAACGACAAAGGCAGAGTCGGGCCATCTGATAACGACGGGCTTTCTGCTGCATATGCTGCTTTATGCTGTCGTTCCCACGCTTTTCATCATCTGGGTCCGTGTGAAGCACCGGCCTTTGCTGCAGAAGCTTCTGGTCAATACTGTCTCGATCATCGTCTGCTTGGCCATCGCAATCGCGCTTATCGGCTCCGATTACGGCAGCTTCTCCTCGATGTACCGCGAACACCGCTCCGACATCATGGAACGGCTGATGCCCGGCACACCGCTCAAGAGCACCGTGCAATATATCGTGCGTGACCTGAATGACAGGCAGATCGTCATGCAGCCGCTCGGCCTCGATGCAAAACAGGCGTTGCCGCCGATAGCATCCGGCAAGAAGCTCCTGACCGTTATCGTGGTGGGCGAAACGGCACGCGCCCAGAATTTCAGCCTTTACGGCTACCCGCGTGAGACCAATCCCGAACTGAAGCAGCAGGATATCGTTACCTTTCCAAACACAACAAGCTGCGGCACGGACACCTCCGTTTCCGTGCCATGTATGTTCTCGCCCTTTCCGCGCGAGGAATATTCGAGCTCCAAGTTCCATAGCTCGGAAAATCTGATGGACCTCCTCAATCATGCCGGCGTGCAGGTTGCGTGGTACGAGAATAATACCGGCAGCAAGGGCGTTTCGGACCGCATACCGACGGTCGACCTGCAGAATTCAAACAATGCGCAATATTGCGAAGGCGGCGAATGTCTTGACCAAATTCTGGTCGACCAGCTCCGTGACCACCTGAAGGACGTTAATGACAATGCCACGATTGTCCTGCACATGACAGGCAGTCACGGACCATCCTATTATCGGCGTTATCCGCCGGAATTCGCCAAGTTCAAACCAGAGTGCCGCACGAGCGAATTTTCCGATTGCACGACGGACCAGATCGTCAATGCCTACGACAATTCGATCCTCTATACTGATCATATATTATCGAAGATCATCAACGTCCTGAAGGCAAGCGAAGACCGTTTTGCCCCCGCCATGATCTATATGTCCGACCATGGCGAATCGCTGGGCGAAGATGGTCTTTATCTGCATGCAGCGCCCTATTTCATCGCGCCTGACGTCCAGACACACATCCCATTCGTCGCGTGGTTCTCGCCGGACTATGCGAACGCCACCAGGCTCGACACGGCTTGCGTCAAACAGGATGCTGCCGCCCCTTCTTCGCACGACAATCTGTTCCACACGGTCATCGGCATGATGGGCGTGAAAACGTCAGCCTATGATCAGGCGCTCGACCGCTTTGCCAACTGCCGGAAAGCCAATGTCGCAACCTCGAACTAGGACATTTGGCATCGCGCGCAGATGGCTGATTATATTAGCCAAACCAATAATTTGAGCCATCCGACAAAGCGTGATACACTTTGCCTTGGGAGAGCGCATGGACAGGCGGAAGAGGAGGTCCGCACCGGTGCAATCCGGCACTTTGAACAAGTGTCCGAAGCCCGGATAATTATAAAAGCTTCCGTCTGGCTCAAACGCTATCGCGCCCTCCCGGGGAAGGAGATGCGCCATGGAATATTTTCACTATGTCAGCACGCTGGATTACGTCCTGCTGGGCTTCATAGCCTTGCTGGTCTTCTGGAATCTGGTTGAAGCGAACTTGCGCAGATAGATGACGGCGGCTTATCTCAAAGCCGCGCAACCACATAAAGCCTGCTGCGCCTGACACGATCAGGAACGGGCTTGTTGACTGGAACGCTGCCGTGACGATGAGCGGTTGATTGAATCACACGTCGTTACTTCTTACCCTTTCAGCCGTCTGTCTGAAGAGGAGTGAAAGCTGCACTTTTGAGCAATTGACCTCGTTTCGTTTAGCCGGTATATCCCAACCCGCTGTCCCTTTGGACCATATCGAACTGCTTCGGCAGAAATGTGCGGGTGTGGTGGAACTGGTAGACGCGCCGGACTCAAAATCCGGTTCCGAAAGGAGTGTCGGTTCGATTCCGACCACCCGCACCATTCATTCCACCACAAATTTTCTTGTCACGCTGCTTCAAGCGCTTGCGCCAGATCGGCAATCAGATCGTCGGGATGCTCGATGCCGATGGAAAGTCGGATCGTTGATTCCAGCACACCGATACGCTCTCTTACATCGACGGGAACGCCCGAATGGGTCATCGCGGCAGGATGGCTTGCAAGCGATTCCGTACCGCCGAGACTGACAGCAAGCTTCAATATCTGAAGCGCATTCAGGAAGCGGAATGCCGCCGCCTGCCCGCCTTTGATATCGAAGGAGAAGGTCGACCCCGCACCACTGCACTGGCGTTTGAACAAAGCACCAACGTCCGAATTCTCATCCTCAAATGGGAGATAATGCAGTTTCTCCACTTTCGGATGATCGCGCAGGAATTCCGCAATTGCCTGCGCGTTGTTGTTGGCGCGTTCCATGCGAAGTCCGAGCGTTTCAAGCGAGCGACCCAGCATCCAGCATGAATGCGGGTCAAGCTGCGTGCCGATCGCACCACGCAATGCCTTGACCTGCTTTACAACAGCCTTGGCACCCAGCACTGCCCCGGCAATCAGATCCGAATGTCCGCCGACATATTTGGTCAGCGAATAGACCGAAAGATCAGCACCGTGGTCGAGAGGCTTCTGATAGACCGGGCCGAGCAGGGTATTGTCGCAGGCAATGATCGGACGATGCCCCTGCTTTTGTTCAATCTTTTCCGCGACACACCGGATGGCGGCAATATCGACAATGCTGTTGGTCGGGTTGGCAGGCGTCTCGATCAGAATCACCGAAACACGTCCCTTGCGAACAGCCTCGTCGGCTGCCTGTTCTATCGAGGCTTCGTGCACGCCATCGGCGAAAGCAACGGCTTCAACGCCGAAATTGAGAAACGTCTTTGCAAGGAGCGTTTCCGTGCCGCCATAGAGCGGTTGCGAATGCAAAATGACATCGCCCGGGCGTGCAAAAGCAAACAGCGTCGTGGCAATGGCCGACATGCCGGAAGAAAACAGCGCACAGCTCTCGGTGCCTTCATAGACCGCGAGGCGATCTTCAACGATCTCGCTGTTGGGATGGTTGAAACGGGAATAGACGAGACCAGCACCGACACCGGCAGGCGGTTCCTTGCGACCGGAAACGAAATCGAAGAAATCGCGTCCGTCTTCGGCAGTCTTGAAAACGAAAGTCGACGTCAGGAATACCGGTGGCTTGACCGCTCCTTCGGAAAGCTCCGGGTCGTAGCCATAATTGAGCATCTGCGTTTCGGGATGAAGCGGATGATTGCCCAACATGGTCTTTGAAGGCCGTGGCGCAGTCATGAATACCTCCTTGAGAAAATCCTCCCGTCCGTATTCGGACAGGAGGAGCTTAACAGAGGTATTCAGGAATCTTCTTGCGTTGTTATGCCTTTTAGAGAAATCGCTGCGATGCCGGCAGAGGCGCGCATAGCCGTCGATTACTTGATGACCAGCACCGGCACGGTACTGAGCGACAACACCTCAGCTGCCTGACTTCCCAGCAATAATTTGTTCACGCCGCGACGGCCATGCGATGCGATGACGATCAGATCGGTATTCTTGGCATTCGCAGCCTCGACAATGCCCTGCGCCGGAGATTGATTTTCGACATGCACGGCCTCAGCACTAACGCCGATTTCCATTGCCTTGGCTTTGGCCTTCGACAGAATTTCGGTGGCCGCTTTGGTGATGGCCTCGCGATATTCCTGAAATGCCGCCGGGCTCGACGCCCATTCAGCCGCAACCACAATGCCATAGGATGGCAGAAGCTCTGTCACGGACACGAAAATAACCTTTGCGCCTGTTTCCTTGGCCAGCGCAACGCCTTGGTCGACGCCTTTCTCAGCGAGTTCCGATCCATCGGTTGCGATCAATATGTTCTTGTACATTCATGTTCTCCTGGCTGCCTGATACCCGATGATGCGCGCCTCCCCGTCGCAACGCATTGACGCGGATCAATCAAGCTTTACCCCAAGCTAATACGCTCCCTCCCAATTATGATGGAATTTACTTCCAATTTATTCAATTATAAAGAATAAATTTCTAAACTTGATGTGCCGGGCGCACGTACCCAACTATGCTTTTGCGCAGTTTCCACTTAAACTTTGCGCGACAAATAGGGAGATCACGCCATGAACAAGCCCCTGAACGAACCACAAGCTGGTAAGACCGCAGGCCGTGGCCGCGTTTACGATTCCATCCTCGACACAATCGGCAATACACCGCTCGTGCGCATTGACAAGTTCGCCAAGGAAAAGGGCGTGGAAGCCAATCTTCTGGCCAAGCTGGAGTTCTTCAACCCTCTGGCCAGTGTGAAGGACCGTATCGGTCTGGCGCTGATCGAAGCTCTGGAACGCGACGGTCGCGCCGTGCCGGGCAAGACAGTCTTCGTCGAGCCGACTTCCGGCAATACCGGTATCGCGCTGGCTTTTGCTGCTGCGGCCAAGGGTTATCGCCTCGTTCTCACCATGCCGGAAACCATGTCGGTGGAACGCCGCAAGCTTTTGAAGCTTCTCGGTGCCGAACTGGTTCTGACCGAAGGCGCAAAAGGCATGAAGGGCGCTATCGCGGAAGCAGAAGCCATTGCAGAAGGCAACCCGAACGCAATCATCCCGCAGCAGTTCGAAAATCCGGCCAACCCGGAAATCCATCGCCTCACGACGGCTGAGGAAATCTGGAACGACACCAATGGTGAAGCAGATATCCTGATCTCCGGCATCGGCACCGGCGGCACGATTACCGGTGTCGGTCAAGTCATCAAGGGGCGCAAGCCGTCCTTCAAGGTGATCGCCGTGGAACCGAAGGATTCACCGGTACTTTCCGGTGGCGCACCCGGCCCGCACAAAATTCAGGGCATCGGCGCAGGCTTCGCCCCGAAGACGCTCGATACCAGCATCTATGATGAGGTTGTTCAGGTCTCCAACGAAGACGCTTTTGCCAATGCACGCCTGTTGGCCCGTCTCGAAGGCATTCCCGTCGGCATTTCTTCCGGCGCGGCTCTGACCGCCGCTGTTGAAATCGGCAAGCGCCCGGAAAACGCCGGCAAGAACATCGTCATCATCATTCCGTCCTTTGCCGAACGCTATCTTTCGACGGCATTGTTTGAAGGTCTGGAATAATCCGCACTCACACGCGGTGGCCAAAAACAAAAGCCAGAGCGGTGAACCGTTCTGGCTTTACTTTTTTAAATGCCGGTCCGTTCGCCAAGCAAACGGAGGCTTTATGCGCTCATATCAATGGTGCGTGCGTGCGGCGCAAGCCGGGCCTGGCCCGCGCATATAATGGCGCTCGGGCCTGTAGCTCGGTGCAACGAACTCGCGGATGACATTAACGCTGTCACGCAGCTGAACAAGAATGCTCATCGTCTTCACCTTCGTCAAAAAACATGCTGTTCGGAATGGATGCCCGTCCTGTCCCGACTAACCGGGCTCTGAAACGTTGTTCATTTCCGAACATCTTAATGAAAACTTTAACAATCAAAGATGAATAAGCTCTGAACCCTTATGGTTAAGGGTAAGTTAATGGTAAGGATGTTGAAGCTTTTCCACAGGTCGCGAATTGTCGCCACAATTAAAAAAGGCCGGTTTTAACCGGCCTTTCATGTTCAAAAGTTCAAGCGCCTTACCGCGTCGGAACCGGATGCTCACCACGATAATCGTAAAAGCCGCGACCCGTCTTGCGTCCCAGCCAGCCTGCTTCGACATATTTGACCAGAAGCGGGCACGGGCGATACTTGGAATCCGCCAGCCCGTCGTGCAGAACCTGCATGATGGAGAGGCAGGTATCGAGGCCAATGAAATCGGCGAGCTGTAGCGGCCCCATCGGGTGGTTGGCGCCTAGCTTCATGGCTGTATCGATAGCTTCGACGCTGCCGACCCCTTCATAAAGCGTGTAGATGGCCTCGTTGATCATCGGCAACAGAATGCGATTGACAATAAAGGCCGGAAAATCTTCGGCAACGGTTATCGTCTTGCCAAGCGCGGTCACGAAATCGTTCGACTTGCGGAAGGTTTCCTCATCCGTTGCGATGCCGCGCACCAGTTCGACAAGCTTCATCACAGGAACGGGATTCATGAAATGAATGCCGATAAAACGCTCTGGACGGTCGGTCGTGGATGCGAGACGTGTGATCGAGATCGACGACGTGTTGGTTGCGAGAATCGCTTCGGGGTTCAGAACCGTGCAAAGCTGCGCAAAAATCTTGCGCTTGACGGTTTCGTCTTCCGTTGCCGCTTCGATGGCTAGATCGACACCCGCCAGATCCTCCATGGAATTTGCCGGACGGATAAGCTTCATCGCCGCTGCGCGTTGGTCTTCCAGCAGTTTGCCTGAGGCAACCTGACGCGCCATGTTGCCATTGATGGTGGCGATGCCCTTTTCCAGCCGGTCCGCTGCCGCATCGTGAAGAAGCACATCGAACCCGGCCAGCGCGCATACATGAGCAATACCGCTGCCCATCTGTCCTGCGCCGACCACCCCTACCGTCTTGATTGCCACAGTCATAACTCCTTCATTCAGCCGCTCCACAACAGAGCCGAGGCCGAGAGCATATGCTCTAACTTTTGTTCTTACATATTACCCCCAGCAAAACCGCTTCGCACTTTTGCTGGAAATGCTCTGTCTTTGTCTTTTCGCATTGTCCAACGCAAAACCGCTTCGCACTTTTGCTGGAGATGCTTCACTATACCAATTCTGCCCGAGACGGATACAGCCCTCATTCAGAGAAAGGCAAAACAGCGCTTTCGTATCAGAAGGCTTTCCAAATGAAAAAGCGGCGGGACTAGCCCGCCGCTTTCTGATCGATTAAAGCGCTTTTTGCAGTTCCGGCAGGATCGTAAAGAGATCGCCGACGAGGCCGTAATCGGCCACCTGGAAGATCGGCGCTTCCTCGTCCTTGTTGATCGCCACGATCACGCGACTGTCCTTCATACCGGCCAGATGCTGGATCGCACCGGAGATTCCGACGGCGATGTAGAGATCCGGGGCAACCACCTTGCCGGTCTGGCCAACCTGCCAGTCGTTCGGCGCGTAGCCCGCATCGACTGCAGCACGGCTTGCGCCGACCGCTGCACCAAGCTTGTCGGCAACCGGCAGGATCACTTCCTGGAACTTTTCGGCAGAACCGAGCGCACGACCGCCGGAGATGATGATCTTGGCCGAGGTCAGTTCCGGACGGTCCGAATCCGACAATGCATTGCCGACGAAGCTCGACAGCGCCGGATCGGCTGCTGCATTGACGCTTTCAACTGCAGCCGAACCACCTTCGCCCGTTGCCTGGAACGACGCGGTACGCACGGTGATAACCTTCTTTGCATCGGTCGACTGGACCGTCTGGATCGCATTGCCCGCATAGATCGGACGCTTGAACGTATCAGCCGACACGACTTCCATGATTTCGGACAACTGCATCACATCGAGAAGCGCTGCAACGCGCGGCAGGATGTTCTTGGCCGAGGTCGTTGCCGGAGCAATGATCGTGTCGTAATTGCCTGCCAGTTCCACGATGAGAGCGGCCGTTGGCTCGGCCAGACGGTTTTCCAGTCCATCGCTTTCAGCAAGCAGAACCTTACGCACACCCTTGAGCTTGGCGGCAGCATCGGCTGCAGCCTTCGCGCCCTTGCCTGCAACCAGAACATCCACGTCGCCGCCGATCTGGGCAGCCGCCGTCAGCGCCTTCGCCGTCTGGTCGGAAAGGGTTGCATTGTCATGTTCGGCAATAAGAAGAATAGCCATTTATATCGTCCCTTCCGATTTCTTTAGAGTACGCCGTCGGCCTTGAGCTTCTCGACCAGTTCAGAAACTGAACCGACCTTCACGCCAGCCTTGCGGCCACCCGGCTCTTCAGTCTTCAGGACCTTGAGACGCGGCGCAATGTCGGCGCCGAAATCGGCAGGCGACTTCTCGTCCAGCGGCTTCTTCTTGGCCTTCATGATGTTCGGCAGCGACGCATAGCGCGGCTGGTTCAAACGAAGATCGACCGTAACGATAGCCGGAAGCTTCACGTCGATGGTCTGGAGACCACCATCAACTTCGCGCGTTACCTTGGCCGAACCGTCGCCCAGTTCCACCTTCGAGGCGAACGTCGCCTGGCTCCAGTTGAGAAGGGCCGAAAGCATCTGGCCAGTCTGGTTGGAATCATCGTCGATTGCCTGCTTGCCGAGGAAGACGAGATCCGGCTTTTCCGCATCGACCACGCCCTTGAGAACCTTGGCAACGCCAAGCGGCTCAACCGTTTCGTCCGACTTCACCAGGATCGCACGATCGGCGCCCATGGCAAGTGCGGTACGCAGCGTTTCCTGTGCCTGTGCCGGGCCGACCGAAACCGCGACGATTTCCGTCACCTTGCCCGCTTCCTTCAGACGGATCGCTTCTTCAACCGCGATCTCATCGAAAGGGTTCATCGACATCTTGACGTTCGCAAGCTCAACGCCCGAACCGTCTCCCTTTACACGGATCTTTACGTTGTAATCGACAACCCGTTTCACTGCGACAAGGACTTTCATCCGCGATTACCTCTTCAATGACTCTTGCAGCACGACTATGCCGCCGTGAACTCCCACCCGCATGTCAAAATCCGACATGAAAGCGGCACCAGCGCAACTTGGGTTATGACGCAAATGCGCTGCCTATCCGCCGGGAACCGGCACGAAACCTAAAGACGGTTGACGTGCACGTCAATCAGGCACAGGCCGCTATATCGATTAAAATCAATTTATTCTGACAAGAGGTCATTCCAAAACCGAGCAACCCGACACCTCCCGTTTTCATGTCGTTTACAAGCGATGCGCCATGCTTTAGGTAACGCCTCGCAATCCGGTCGCAGCCTACCCGGTCAAAACAAGGAACCCTGACTTATGAAAACGCTCGTCGTCTGCTCCGGCGGACTCGATTCCGTTTCGCTTGCTTACAGAATTGCAAGCGAACACCAACTCACCGCCCTCCTCTCCTTCGACTATGGCCAGCGCCACAAAAAGGAACTGGATTCGGCCAAAGCCTGCGCCGAAAGGCTCGGCGTTCCCCACCAGATCATCGATATCACCAACATCGGTGCCAGCCTGACCGGCTCCGCCCTCACTGACGATATCGATGTGCCGGACGGACACTATGCCGAAGAAACAATGAAGATCACCGTCGTTCCGAACCGCAATGCGATCATGCTGGCAATAGCATTCGGCGTGGCCGCTGCCCAAAAAGCCGAGGCGATAGCCCTTGCCGTCCATGGCGGCGATCACTTCATTTATCCCGACTGCCGCCCCGGTTTTATTGATGCCTTCCAGACGATGCAGAACCATGCATTGGACGGTTATGCGGACATAAAGCTGCTCGCGCCTTATGTGCACGCATCCAAAGCCGATATCGTTATCGACGGCGCAAAACACGGTGCGCCCTTTGCCGCGACATGGTCTTGCTACAAGGGTGGCGAACATCACTGCGGACGCTGCGGCACCTGCGTCGAGCGACGCGAAGCCTTCCATCTCGCCGGTGTCGAAGACCCTACCCTTTATGAAGATGCGGATTTCTGGCGCTCGGCAATCGAGAAGAGGAACGCCTGATGTTTCGCATTACCAAGGAATTTCATTTCTCCGCATCGCATCAGTTGACCGGGCTGCCGGACGATCATCAATGCGCCCGCCTGCACGGCCACAATTATATTGTTGAGGTCGAGCTCTCGGCTGACGATCTTAACCAGCACGGCTTTGTCCGTGATTATCATGAGCTGGCACCGTTCAAGCGCTACATCGATGATTGTTTTGACCACCGCCATCTCAACGATGTTCTGGGCCACGACCAGAGCACGGCTGAAACCCTCGCCCGGCATTTTTTCGAATGGTGTTATGCGCGCTGGCCGGAAATTTCCGCCGTGCGGGTCAGTGAAACGCCCAAGACATGGGCCGAGTACAGACCGTGACGCAAATACGCATCGCAGAGATTTTCGGCCCCACGCTACAGGGCGAAGGTGTGCTGATCGGTGAGCCGACCGTCTTCGTGCGAACCGGTGGCTGCGATTATCGCTGCGTCTGGTGCGATAGCCTGCATGCCGTCGAAAGCCGTTTTCGTCGCGAGTGGAAAGCGATGAGCGTGGAGGCAGTTTGGGGTGAAGTGACGACACTTTCCCGAAATAAGCCACTAACAGTGTCACTTTCTGGCGGCAATCCGGCCATTCAGCCGCTGGGACCCTTGATCGAGCACGGCAAGACCGAAGGCTATCGCTTTGCACTGGAAACCCAAGGATCGGTCGCGCAAGACTGGTTTTCCGCGCTCGACACACTGGTACTGAGCCCAAAGCCGCCTTCAAGCGGTATGGATGCCGATTTCGATGCGCTTGCGGTCTGTGTCGAGGCTGCAGGCAGAACGCCGCGAACGGTGCTGAAATTCGTCATCTTCGACGATGCCGATTACGTCTTCGCCAAAGATGTAGCCAGTCAATATTCCGGTCTACCGGTCTATCTCCAGCCCGGCAATCACACACCGCCGCCGCCCGAAGCACATGATGCCGCAATCGATATCGACGGCATCATGCGGCGAATGGAATGGCTGGTCGAAAAGGTAATTGCGGATGGCTGGTACGAAGCGCACGTCCTGCCCCAGCTTCACGTGCTGATCTGGGGCAACAGACGTGGCGTTTAGAGCGCGTATCGATCTGATTGAATCAGACCGGCGCTCTAAATGTTTGTCTTTTCGCATGTCTTTATCCCGAAACCGGTTCCCACTTTCGGGAGACATGCTCTAACGGTTGGCGCCGGGCACCCAGAGAACGTCCTGCGCGCCGTTATCGTTGACGGTTCGCGACGCCACGAACAGGAAATCGGAGAGGCGGTTGATATATTGCAAAGCCTCCGCCGAAACGACCTCTCCTTCGACGCGAGCAAGCGCAACCATCAGGCGTTCAGCCCGGCGTGAAACCGTGCGAGCGAGATGCAACGCGGCAGATGCCGCCGAGCCGCCCGGAAGAATGAACGAACGCAGCGGCTGCAAATCGGTATTGAGGAGGTCAATATCGGCTTCCACACGCGAAACCTGCGATGCGACGATGCGCAAAGGTTCGTAGGCGAGCGGCTTGCCATCATCCGGCGTCGAAAGATCCGCGCCAAGGTCGAAAAGATCGTTCTGGATACGGCCCAGCATGGCATCGATTTGCGCATGAGGATTATCTTCGCCGCCGGTGTGAAGGCGCGCCATGCCAATGCAGGCATTGGTTTCATCCACCGTACCATAGGCTTCGACGCGCAGGTCCGACTTCAGCCGCCGTGGTCCGCTGGCAAGTCCGGTCGTGCCCTTGTCGCCCGTCCGGGTATAGATCTTGTTGAGCTTGACCATATTTACTGGCCAGTTTTCTGGCGGGCAAAATAGATCGCACCAACGATCAGAACGATGGCAATGAACTGCAGGAAAACACGCAGCTGCATCATCTTGTTCGAGAAATTGCCGTCACCGCCGCGCATCATGTTGCGCAGACCGATGATCAGAACGACGGCCACAGCAAACATGGCCACCATTGCCGCGCCCTTGAACAGAACGTCCATTTTATTTCCTTCCCACGCGCACTGTTCCTGACCTCATGACTGGTCGGACAGCATCCGGTAGAGCCAGCGTGCCGGCATCAGGCGCCGTGCCAGTGACCCAAGTTTCGCCGGTCTCGTCACCACATAATGCGGGCGGGGACGCGGCGCCTCCAATGCATGAAGCAGTACAGCATAGACGGCTTCCGGTCCAAGCTTGTTCTTGGATTTTGTACCGCCGCCTTCCAGTTTCGCCATCTGGCGCTGGTAAAGCTCGCGATGCACCGAAGCTTCCATGTCGATATTGGCTCTGGCGTGGCTGGCGGCGTTGTAAGTGAAGCGCGAAGCAATCGGGCCAGGCTCGATCAGCGACACATCGATACCGGAGCCTTCCAGCTCCATGCGCTGCGCAAGCATCAGTCCTTCAAGCGCAAACTTTGACGCCACATAAGCACCGCGCCATTTCATCGGTACGAGGCCGAGGATCGACGAGCAATGCACGATGCGCCCATGCCCTTGCCTGCGCATGACCGGAACCACGCGTCGGGTAAGGTCGTGCCAACCGAAGAAATTGGCTTCGAACTGCTGGCGTAAGGCTTCGACCGGCAAGTCCTCTATCGCGCCGGGTTGAGCATAAGCACCATTATTGAACAGGGCATCGAGCTTGCCGTCCGTCTGGCGCAGCACCTCATCGGCTAAGACCGCGATCGACTGCGGTTCCGTATAGTCGAGATAATGCGCTTCCATTCCCTGCGCCTTGAGTGCCGCAATATCCGCATCCTTGCGGGCGGTCGCAAAGACGCGCCAGCCTTGACTGTGCAGTGCTTCGGCACAATAGGCACCGATACCGGAGGAACAGCCGGTGATGATGATATTACGCTGTCGGTTCTGACCGGTTTGTGCCGGAGCCATATGTTCGTTTCCCGCTGTCATTTCGCCAAGCTTGCTTGATTCGGCTCCGGTTTAAAACGGGTCGCGCCCTTGCAATCCGCAGACCAATGCTAGATTTAAGGCCTTGAAACACCGGCTGAACACTATCGAATACCGATCAGGGCTTTGAGGGACAAATCTGCGGATGCGAAAAATCAGACGTTTTCTCCGTCAGATCACCTATGATGTCATCGGTCATTTCAGTTCGGACGATGGCTGGGCCTTCGCTAGCCATATAGCCCTTTCCGGCCTGATGGCATTGTTTCCGTTCCTTATCTTTGCCACAACGCTTGCAAGCTTTCTCGGCACCAAGGAATTCGCCGATACGGCGGTGCATGTCATCTTCGATATGTGGCCGTCGAACATCGCAGCCCCAATTGCCAACGAAGTGATGAACGTGCTGACCGTGCAGCGCAGCGGACTTCTGACATTGAGCGTTATTGCAGCGGCCTATTTCGCCTCCAACGGCGTGGAGGCGCTGCGCATCGCGCTCAACCGAGCCTATCGCGTCACCGACCAGCGCTCGATCATTTTCTGCCGCTTGCAAAGTCTGGGCTTCGTTCTCGTCGGCACTCTGAGCCTGATGGCAATCAGCTTTCTGCTGGTTCTGGCCCCGCTTGCCGTGCGTCTTGCCGAACAATGGTTTCCCGATATAGCGCCGTTCACAGGAACGATTGCGTTCTGGCGCTATACTGTGGCAGTGGGGGTTCTGGTTCTGGCACTGTTCATGGTGCATATCTGGCTTCCAGCCGGACGCCGCAGCCTCGGTGACATACTGCCCGGCATATTGATCACGCTCATCGCCTGGCTTGCCGCCGCGATGGCCTTCGCAAAATATCTGGAAACTTTCGCCACCTATGTGACGACCTATGCGGGCCTCGCCTCCATCATGGTGGCCATCGTCTTTCTCTATATGCTCTCGGCAATTTTCATCATCGGTGCGGAAATAAACGCCGCGATCATGATTTTTCGCAAGCGCGAACAACAACCCGAGCTTATCGACGTAAAGTAGTCAGTGCAACGCCAAGCGTCGTCACCACCATACCTGCAATCTGGATTGCCGATAGCGTTTCACCAAAAATCAGATAGGCCATGATCGCGGCGGTGCCGGGCACCAGATAGAACAACGATGCGACTTTCGACATGGCGCCTTCGCGGATCATGACGAGAAGCGCCAGAATGGCACCGATAGAAATAGCAAGCGTCAGCCAGACCAGAGCAAAAATCAGCGATGGCGACCAGATCATGACGCGTGTTTCGAAAGCAAAGGCACAGATAGCAGTCAAAATGGCCGCAGCGATGTATTGCACCGCCGTCCCGGCCTTGAGATCACCAGCCGTGCCGAACCGCTTCTGCCAGACTGTGCCAGTGCTGATCGCCACCACAGCCAAAAATGCCGCCGCCAGGCTTTTCGGATCGACACCACTGCCAGCCGAAAACTTCGGCCATACCACCATGGCGACGCCGCAGAAACCGATCAGAAGCCCCGTCCATTGCCGCCCGCTCGCTCGTTCTCCCAGAAGAATGGCCGCAATCAGCGTGGTCAACATCGGCTGAAGGCCCGCCACCAGACCTGACATTCCCGCAGGCAGGCCGTGGTGAACGGCCCAGAACAAGGCGGAAAGATAAACACCGTGGATGAGACAACCGGCAATCGCCGCATGAAGAAGCACATCGCCTTTCGGCCAGATACTCCGGCTCGCCAGCGCCCAAAGTGTCATGATGACAGCCGCGATGGAAAAACGCACCGCCATGAAAGTAAATGGTTCGGCATAAGGCATGGAAAGCCCGGCTCCGATAAAACCGGTGGCCCAAAGCAGGACAAACATGACGGGGAACAAACGGGCGGCCATGGCAGAACTCTCACTTTCGCGGCCCGCCTTATACCGCTTTGCGGCGAACGCCTATCGCATAAAACTGATCGCAGCGTTGAATTTGCCAAACAGCCGCCCGCATTTTATGAAGCGGCATGAACATTGAACCTGAAACCATCCGCATTCTCGTCGATGCTGACGCCTGCCCGGTGAAAGCTGAAATCTATCGCGTGGCGGAACGGCACAATCTGCCGGTCATGCTGGTGGCCAACAGTTTCATTGCCATTCCCCGCGATGCGGAGCGTGTGGAACGGGTTATCGTATCGGACAAGCTCGACGCCGCCGACGACTGGATCGCCGAGAATTCGCGACCGGGTGCAATCGTGATTACCGCCGACATTCCTTTGGCAAGCCGCTCGCTCGAAAAAGGCGCTTCGGTGATCGCACCGAACGGACGCGTTCACACCCAAAGCACCATCGGCAACACGCTGGCGACGCGCAATCTGATGGATAGTTTGCGTTCCGCAGGCGAAGTTACAGGCGGACCCGCTCCATTTTCGCCCAAGGACCGCTCTGCATTCCTTTCCGCACTTGATCTTGCCATCGTCCGGCTAAAACGCGCGGGTTTCGTCTCAGGTTGATCGCATTGAGGCAGTCGCGACGCCAGCACCGATCAGCAATGTTCCGCCAGCCCGATTGAAAATGCGCAGCGCGCGTTCGCTTGAGAAGAAGCGGCGTGCCCGGGTCGCCAGAAGTGCATAGGTAAAAGCATTGAGGAAAGCGAGTACGAGGAACGTGCTTTCGAAAACCAGCATCTGGGTGAGGAAATCCCGGTGCGGGCTAAGAAACTGCGGAAGAAAAGCAACGAAAAAGGTGATGCTCTTCGGATTGAGCGCTGTCACGAGCCACGCATGAACCAGCATCCGCGCCGGATGCACCTTGTCGTGTCGGGCACTGGCATGAAGTGTTCCACCAGCGCGAAACAGTTTTATGCCGAGCCAGATCAGATAAGCGGCACCTGCCCATTTAACGGCGGTGAACACGGTTGCCGACGCTGCCAGCAGCGCACCCACACCAAGCATGGAAAGCGTCATCGCGGTAAAGTCGCCAAGGGCGACACCGACAGCCATCGGGAAAGCCGCTTTCCAGCCCTGCCCCAAGGCATATGAGACGACGAGCAAGACGGTCGGCCCCGGGATGACCAGAAGCACGATGGACGCGGCGGAAAATGCAAGCCAGACTTCAAGGCTCATGGGCAGCTCTCTCTCTTGAAAAGGGAGCAAGCCACTGATTTCGTCGTTTGTCGAGGCTAAAGATTCTTTGCCGCTTCGATGAGTTTAGCCGCTTCCGGGCTATCCCATGGCGCCGGACCGTTCATGGATGCAATCTGGCAGCCGTCCTTATCGACAAGCAATGTCACCGGAAGGCCGAAAGCCAGATTCTTGCGCTTCAGTTCGTTGAAGCTCGACATGGAAGCGTCCCGGTGCAGGGCCAGATTCTTGATGCCGATTTCGTTCAGAAAGCCCTTGGGCTTGTCATCCGAGCCGGTGTCGATGTTGATTGCGACGACCTCGAAATCGGCCCCGCCTTTTTCGGCCTCGAGCTTGTCGAGAGCTGGCATTTCCTCGCGGCATGGCGCGCACCACGTCGCCCAGAGATTGACCAGCAGTGTCTTGCCCTTGAAATCGCCGAGCGTCATCTGCTTGCCGTCCGGGCCTGCGAAAGCAATATGCGAGACGGAAATCGGCTTTTCAGCGGCACGCATCGCCGCCACGCCCCCGGTGGCAGCTGTATCAAGTGCCTTAAGCTTATCCGCTTTCAACACGCATTGCGCCGAAGCTTCATCGCTTTCCGCTGAAACATTCGTCGAAACATTCTGGGCAACCACATTGCCAGAAGGGCGCTCCATCACGTATACCGCCCCGATACCGGCAATGACACCGGCAAGGGCGGCAAGAAGGACGATCTTGCGATTTCCCGATTTCGCCTGCTGTTCGGAATTCGCCTTTTCGTTGTCTTCTGCCATGTCGCGTTACTTCTTTCCAATATTCCGCCAAACCGTCACTCGGGGCATATGAGCATGAGCGAACAAAAATCAAGCAACCAGATGTGGGGCGGCCGTTTTGCCTCAGGGCCCGATGCGATCATGGAAGAGATCAATGCATCGATCGGCTTCGACCGCAAGCTCTATGCGCAGGATATTCAAGGCTCGCTCGCCCATGCAGCCATGCTGGCAAAGACAGGCATTATTGCGGCAGAAGACCATCGACAAATCGAAGATGGTCTGAAAACCATCCTCAAGGAAATCGAGGACGGCAAGTTCACCTTCTCGCGCAAGCTTGAAGACATTCATATGAACATCGAGGCGCGGCTTGCCGATCTGATCGGCCCGTCCGCCGGACGGCTCCACACCGCCCGTTCGCGTAACGATCAGGTGGCCGTCGACTTTCGCCTCTGGGTGAAGCAGGAACTGGAAAAGACCGCCGCCGCCCTCAAGAATCTGATCGAAGCGTTTCTGGAACGTGCCGAAGAACATGCGGCGACGGTCATGCCGGGTTTCACCCATCTCCAGACCGCGCAGCCTGTCACTTTTGGTCATCATTGCATGGCCTATGTCGAAATGTTCGGTCGCGACCTGTCGCGCGTGCGTGACGCAATCGAACGTATGGACGAATCGCCTTTGGGTGCTGCAGCCCTTGCAGGCACGGGCTTCCCGATCGACCGCCATATGACAGCCAAGGCGCTCGGCTTTCGCGAACCGACCCGCAATTCTCTCGATAGCGTTTCCGACCGCGACTATGCGCTGGAGTTTCTGTCGCTTGCTGCGATCTGCGCCGGTCATCTGTCGCGCCTTGCGGAAGAAATCGTCATCTGGTCGACGCCGCAATTCAATTTCGTGCGCCTGTCCGATGCTTTCTCCACCGGCTCGTCGATCATGCCGCAGAAGAAAAACCCGGATGCAGCAGAACTGGTTCGCGCCAAGACGGGCCGCATCAACGGTTCGCTGGTCGCGCTTTTGACCATCATGAAGGGACTGCCGCTCGCCTACTCCAAGGACATGCAAGAAGACAAGGAACAGGTTTTCGATGCAGCTGAAAACCTGGAACTCGCCATCGCCGCCATGGCCGGCATGGTGCGCGACCTGACGATCAATGTAGCGTCAATGAAAAAGGCGGCCGGTTCAGGCTATTCCACTGCGACCGATCTCGCCGACTGGCTGGTGCGTGAACTGGGGCTGCCCTTCCGTGAGGCACATCACGTCACCGGTCGCGCAGTCGCTCTGGCTGAAAGCCGCAAGGTCGATCTGGCAAAGCTTTCACTTGAGGAACTGCAGTCAATTCATCCGGGCATCACGGATGCGATTTTCGGCTATCTGACGGTCGAGAAATCAGTGAAAAGCCGTCAGTCCTTCGGTGGCACGGCCCCGCAGGAGGTGCGTCGCCAGATTCGTTACTGGAAGAAGCGCATCACCAAGGCCTGATAATCGATCAACATGACGTCATGTGGAATCATCTGTCGAACTGATGATTCCACTTTCGGGCATTATGAGTTAGACCTAGAGCATGTCTTCCAAAAGTGGGAACCGGTTTTGGAAGACATGCGTAAAGACAAAACTTAGAGCAAGATCATATATTTCGGGAACCAACGCTGATGACAGGCCGCTCCGCCATTTCTTCCGTGCTTCTGATCGCCGCGCTTGCGGCAACGCTCGCCGCTTGCGGTCGCAAGGGCCCGCTGGAGCCGCCGCCATCCGCCGTCGTGACGGACGAACAGGGCCACACCAAGCCGAAACCGAAGGAAGACAAGCCGATCATCCTCGACAAGCTGTTGTAAGTTTCTGCTGCAGGGCATTCCCGTGAACCATTTCGAACATCGCAACGGCGTTCTTCACGCCGAAAATGTCAGCCTGCCTGAAATCGCACAGGCCGTTGGCACCCCTTTTTACGTTTATTCCCGCGCGACCATCGAGCGTCATTTCCGCGTGTTCAGCGAAGCCTTCGCCGGCATGGAAACGCTCGTGACCTACGCGCTGAAAGCCAATTCGAACCTGGCCGTGCTGAAAACTCTGGCGAAGCTTGGCGCCGGCGCGGACACCGTTTCGGAAGGCGAAATCCGCCGGGCGCTTGCTGCAGGCATCCCGGCCAACAAGATCGTCTTTTCAGGCGTTGGCAAGACTCCACACGAAATGGACTTCGCGCTTGAAGCGGGCATCTATTGCTTCAATGTTGAATCCGAACCAGAGCTGGAAATTCTTTCCGCTCGCGCCGTCAAGGCAGGCAAGGTCGCATCCGTATCGCTGCGCATCAATCCCGATGTGGATGCGAAGACCCACGCCAAGATTTCAACTGGCAAATCTGAAAACAAGTTCGGCATTCCGCGCGTCAAGGCGCGTGAGGCCTATGCCCGCGCAGCGAGCCTGCCCGGTCTCGACGTAGTCGGTATCGATATGCATATCGGTAGCCAGATCATCGACCTCGAGCCGTTCGACAATGCATTCGCCCTGATGGCGCAACTGGTCAAGGAACTGCAGGCCGACGGTCACAACATCCGCCACGTCGATGTTGGCGGGGGGCTCGGCATTCCCTACCGCACAGACAATACACCTCCGCCGCTACCCGTCGCCTATGCAGAAATCGTCGCCAAGCACATCAAGCCGCTGGGCCTGAAAACGGTGTTCGAACCGGGCCGCCTGATCGTCGGCAATGCCGGGCTTCTGGTAACGGAAGTGATCTTCGTCAAGGAAGGCGACGCCAAGAACTTCGTCATCGTGGATGCGGCAATGAACGATTTGATTCGTCCGACGCTTTATGATGCGTTCCACGACATCAAGCCTGTCACTTTGCCGAAGGATGATGCGCCGCGTATTCGTGCCGATTTTGTCGGTCCGGTCTGCGAAACAGGCGACTATCTCGGCCTCGACCGGGAAGTGGCAAAGCCTGCTCCAGGCGATCTGATTGCCGTCTGCACGACGGGTGCATATGGCGCGGTGCTTTCCAGCACCTACAACAGCCGTCTGCTCATCCCCGAAGTGCTGGTTGACGGCGACCGTTATCATGTCGTGCGTCCGCGCCGTACCTATGAAGAACTGCTCGCGCTCGATTCCGTACCGGAATGGTTATAGGTCTCGCGACCATAATTATTCATGGCCCACATTTATCATGGCCCATAAATCTCGGGGCAAAGCCTCGCCTTTGCCATGATGCGTGTTATCCTGTCAGCCGAACCGAAATCGGCTGACGCGAAAGACGAGACCTATGACTGCCCCTAAGGCGGCCCCGCAGACAGATAGCAGCAACGACAGGAAAAACCCGCCGCGTCATGCGTGGGATGTTTTTCTGCGGCTGTTTTCAGGCGATGGTGCCAGCCTGCGCCGTCTGCGTCTGCGTGCCTTTCTTTCGATCAGCTTCGAGCGATTCTGGCCGCTGATCCTGCCACTAATCCTCATCATCGGTCTGTTTGCCAGCCTGAGCTGGTTCGGCCTGTTCGGCATGATGCCCCGTTGGCTGCATATCGGCGTGCTGACGCTATTCGGTATTGCCGCCCTCATTGCGCTTTATCTGCCGTTCCGGTTTCGCACCCCGGCGGAAAGCGACGTCACAAGTCGTATCGAGGCGATCAACGGTCTCGTTCACGAACCGCTTTCCGTCCAGACAGGCCACATGGCAACAGGCGAACACGATCCATTCGCTGTCGCCCTGTGGCGGGAACACCAGCGCCGCATGGCGGACCGGCTCAAGAACCTGCAATCCGGCCTGCCTTATACGCGTGTTCCCGAACACGACCCCTTCGGCATTCGTGCGGTGGTCGCCCTGCTCTTCGTGACCGCCTTCGCCTACAGCCTCAGCCCAAACAGTGGGCGCATTGCCGACGCCTTTCATATCCGTCCAAGCGATGGAACCGCCGTTGCCCGCATCGATGCATGGGTAACGCCGCCGCGCTATACTGGCCGCGCTCCGGTCTTCCTGACCACGACGAACAACAGCGAACAGGCCGCAATCAATGTACCGCAAGGCAGCATTCTGTCGGTCCGCGTGATCGGTGGCGGTTCCGAGCGCCTGACTGCGACCGATGCGAAGGGCGAGCGCCGCGACGTACAGCCGGTAAACGCGAAGGAAGACCAGAAGGAGCCTGCAGAACAGGCCGTCGTCGATGGAAGCCGCAACTTCCGCTACGATTTGCAGCAGGATGAAACCATAGCGCTTTCCGGCACCGATGCCCGCTGGAAATTTGTCGTCACGCCGGATAACCCGCCAACGATCCGCTTCACGAAAGAGCCGGGACACGCGCTGAATGGCACATTGCAACTTTCCTATCAGATCGAGGACGACTACGCGCCAGTAAAGGCCGAAGGTGAGATCATCCCGCTCAACAATGATGAAGATGAGGAAGCCGCACCGCTCTACGATGCACCGGAACTGCCGCTTGCACTGCCGCGCCGCGGTGTGAAGGACGCCACGACGTCGAAAGACCTGACCGAGCATCCTTGGGCAGGTGAAAAAGTTGCGCTCACGCTGGTCGTAACCGACGCCGCCGGACAAACGGGTCGCAGCGAAACCAAGATCATCACTTTGCCCGAGCGCCCTTTCAGCAATCCACTTGCCCGCGCCGTTGCGGAACAGCGCCGTATCCTCGCGCTCGATGCGACGCAGCGCGATCATGTGCTCGACATGCTGTCGGCAATCACGCTTCGCCCGGACGAAACCATCAAGAATGCAGCCCATTATCTGGGTCTGGTCACGATTGGTACACGTCTTCGTCTCGCCAGGAGCGATGACGCCTTGCGCGATGCAGCGGATTATATGTGGCAGGTGGCCCTTGGCATCGAAGATGGAAATCTGTCTGCCGCCGAAAAGCGCCTGCGGCAGGCACAGGAGGCCCTGAAAGACGCTCTCCAGAACGGCGCCTCACAAGAGGAGATCGAAAAGCTTTCGGCAGAGCTACGCAAGGCGATGCAGGATTTCCTGCGGGAATTCGCCCAGCGCCAGCAACAGAATCCCAATGCACGCCAAGCCGCTCCCGATCCCAATGCGCGAATGCTGACGGAAAAAGACCTCCAGCGCATGATGGACCAGATCGAAAATCTCGCGCGTCAGGGCTCACGCGATCAGGCGGAAGAACTGCTGTCGCAATTGCAGAACCTGATGAACAATCTGCAGATGGGACAGATGCAACAGGGTCAGCAAGGTCAGGGACAAGGTCAGCAGGGCCAACAAGGCCAGATGCAGCAGCAGATGAACAAGCTCGGCGAGCTAATGCAACGCCAGCAAAAGACGATGAACGAAACCTTCGATCTCGATCAGAAGATGCAACGCCAATTCGGTGGTAGCGATGGTGAGGGCGAATTCGGCGACAACATGTTCCCGGGTGATGACGGTTCCATGGGCGGCGGACAGCCGGGCGGTGAAACCGAAAACGGCCAGAGCGAGAACGGTCAGGGCGGGAAAGGCGATGTGCCACCCGATATGGCGGAAACCATGCGCAAACTGCAGCAGCAGCAAAAGGACCTTCAATCCGATCTGCAAAAACTGATGGACGATTTGAAAGGCATGGGTATTGAACCCGGCAAGGATTTTTCGGATGCCGGAAAATCAATGGGCAACGCCACTGATGCGTTGGGCCGCAGCGAAGGTGCCGAAGCAAGCGACCAGCAGGGCAGCGCACTCGATGCACTGCGTCGCGGCGGACGCGACATGATGCAGAAAATGCAGCAGGCCATGGGCCAGCAAGGTCGGGGGCAAAGTGGCGCCAATGGCAGTCGGGGAAGGGATCCGCTTGGGCGCCAGCAAGGTACCGGCGACAGCGGCCTCAACGATGACGTCAAGATTCCAGGTGAAATCGATATTCAGCGCGCGCGTGAAATTCTCGATGAAATCCGCCGCAAACTTGGTAATGCCCTGACGCCGCAGATGGAAAAGGAATATCTGCAGCGTCTGCTGAAGTTCGATTGAGAAGCAGGCCGGAGCCTTAATCCATCACACGACCGACAAAAGGCAACTGGCGGAAGGCGTGCCCAACGTCCATGCCATAACCGACGACAAAATAGTCGGGGCATTCGAAAGCCACGAAATCGGCATCAAGATCGACCTTGCGGCGCACGCTCTTGTCGAGAAGAACAGCAATGCTGACGCTCCGCGCTCCGCGTTCCAGCATAAGTTCGCGAACGAATTTCAGTGTCTTTCCAGACTCCAGAATATCATCGATCAGCAGTACATCGCGGTCGCGAACATCGCTGTCGATATCGCGCAGAAGACGAACTTCGGCGCTTGTCGTGCCCTTGCCGTAGCTTGAAACCGTGATGAATTCGACATCGGGCTCCACGCCCGCATCATGCATTGCGCGGATGAGGTCGGCTGCAAAGATGAAGGAACCCTTCAGGATCGAAATCGTCAGCAGGTTGTGGAACTTGCGTTCAGCAATGGCCTTGGCGAGCTCGAGATTGCGACCGGCAATCTCGTCCGGGCTAAAGAGAACTTCGATTGTCTTGCCACCGACTTCGGGCATCTGCTGCTTCTCCTGATCGTTCGCTTTCGCGCAGACTTTGGCGCGATCAAAGGCGCCGGAAAGGCACGCTCTATAGCATGGTTTGAGGAAATTGCACCCCACCAGATGAAGATGCTCCGGCTTCTCCATTTCCCAGCGTCAAGATTTCATATAGCGTGACATTCATGCATCCAGACATCATCGAACTGCGATCATTTTACGACACCACGCTGGGCCATCTCGCGGAACGCGCCATTCGCATGGCGCTTGCCGGCCTATGGGGTCACGTGCCGGGAGAGCGGCTTGTCGGCATGGGCTACAGCCTGCCCTATCTCGACCGCTTCAGCGCCGATACGGAGCGGACATTCGCGTTCATGCCTGCCGGTCAGGGAGCCGTCGCCTGGCCCTCAGTAGAGAAAACGGCAACAGCGCTTGTTTTCGATGAGGAACTGCCGCTACCCGATTCCTCGATCGATCGGGTGCTTATGGTGCATGCGCTGGAGTATGCGGAAAATCCGACAGAAACGCTGAAAGAGATGTGGCGCGTCCTCGCCCCCAATGGGCGGCTCGTCATCGTGGTGCCGAACCGGCGCGGTGTCTGGGCCCGCTTCGAGCATACACCTTTCGGCAGCGGGCGACCTTATAGCCGCACACAGCTGACGACCTTGCTGCGTGAAGCGAATTTCACCGTGAGCACGGTGAGCGATGCCCTGCATTTTCCGCCCGCCACGCGCCGATGGATGATGCGGCCCTGTCTGGCGCTGGAAGGCATGGGGCGGAGACTGTGGCCGGTCTTTTCAGGCGTTCTGGTGGTGGAAGCGCAAAAGCGTCTTTATCAGGGACTGCCTGTCGCACAGCGCTCCTCGCGCCGTGTCTTCGTTCCGGTTCTCGCACCTCAGGGCACACCTGTTGGCGGATTACGGAAAGCACCGGCACGGACAAGCAAGACAGATCAAAAGAGTTAGGGCATTTGCGCATCATCGCCCGGGAAAACGTACAGTTGCTGCGGTCTGCAAGTATTACCGAACAAGGTTTTTCTCGACTTGGACGCAATGGCGGGATATGCCGCCATCGTAACTTTAACCCATCGTAACTTTAACATTGACCTTTTGGCGGAGCCAAAATCATGACCGATACGCAGAACCTTACCCGTCCCCAGCCCAAGGCAGGCCTGCTCGACATCGCAGCCTACGTACCCGGCAAGGAACATGTGGAAGGCGTTGCCAAGGTCTATAAGCTCTCCTCCAACGAAACGCCAATCGGGCCTAGCCCGCATGCGGTCGAAGCCTATCGACACGCAGGCGAGAAGCTGGAGCTTTATCCCGATGGACAGGCCCTGGCGCTGCGTGAGGCAATTGCCGAAACGCAGGGGCTCAACATGGCCAACATCCTGTGCGGCAATGGTTCCGACGAGCTGCTTGGCCTGATCTGCCAGACCTATCTTGCTCCGGGCGACGAAGCCATCATCACGGAGCACGGTTTTGCCGTCTACAAGATCCAGACGCTGGGTGCCGGCGCGACGCCGATCACGGTGAAGGAGAAGAACGAGCGTATCGACGTGGATGCCATTCTGGCTGGCCTGTCGCCACGCACGAAGATCGTCTTCATCGCCAATCCGGCCAATCCAACCGGAACCTATCTGCCTTTCGAGGAAGTCCGCCGCCTTCATGCCGGATTGCCGAAGCATGTGCTTCTGGTTCTCGATGCGGCCTATGCAGAATATGTTCGTCGCAATGACTATGAATCGGGCCTCGAACTCGTTTCATCCAACGAGAATGTTGTCATGACGCGCACCTTCTCAAAAATCCACGGGCTTCCGGGTCTACGTATTGGCTGGATGTATGCGCCGCTGCATGTGGTCGATGCCGTCAATCGCATCCGCGGGCCATTCAATATGAATTCGGCCGCCATTGCCGCCGGTGCTGCGGCCATCCGCGATCGCGCCCACGTCGAAAAATCGATCACCTACAACGACAAATGGCTTGGCTGGCTGACCGAAGAGTTCACCAGACTTGGTCTTCGGGTTACGCCGTCAGTCACGAACTTCCTGCTGATCCATTTTCCGGACAATGGCGCGCATTCCGCCGACAAGGCCGACGAGTGGCTCTCCGGGCGTGGCTATATACTGCGTCGCGTCGGCGGTTACGGGTTCCCCAATGCCTTGCGCATGACGGTCGGACCGGAGGAAGCCAATCGTGGCGTCGTCGTCGCCCTGACCGAATTTTTGAAGTAGTACAATGTCCACGATCCATTTCAACAAGATCGCCCTGATCGGCATCGGCCTTATTGGCTCATCGCTGGCGCGCGTCATTCGACGCGAAAAGCTCGCCGATCATATCGCCATCGCCACGCGCAGCAGTGAAACACTGAAGCGGGCCGATGAACTGGGTCTCGGTGACAGCTACACCACCGACAGTGCTGAGGCCGTCAAGGATGCCGATCTGATCGTTGTATCTGTGCCGGTCGGCTCGTCAGGAACGGTTGCACGCCAGATCGCGGCAAACCTCAAGCCCGGTGCCATCGTCACCGATGTTGGCTCCACCAAGGCTTCCGTGATTGCGCAGATGCAGCCGGAATTGCCGGACAATGTGCATTTCATTCCCGGCCACCCGCTCGCAGGCACGGAATATTCCGGCCCGGATGCCGGCTTTGCAGAGCTTTTCACCAATCGCTGGTGCATTCTGACGCCCCTGCCCGACACGAGTGAAGCAGCTCTCGAAAAGCTGAGCGAGTTCTGGGTCGCCTGCGGCTCACGACTTGATCGCATGGACCCGCAGCACCACGATCTGGTGCTGGCCATTGTCTCGCATCTGCCGCACATCATCGCCTACAATATCGTTGGCACAGCCAGTGATCTGGAACAGGTGACCAAGTCGGAAGTCATCAAATACTCGGCTTCCGGTTTCCGCGATTTCACGCGACTGGCCGCATCCGATCCGACGATGTGGCGCGATGTATGCCTGCACAACAAGGATGCCATCCTCGAAATGCTCGGGCGTTTTTCGGAAGATCTCGCCTCGCTTCAGCGCTCGATCCGCTGGGGGGATGGTGAAGCGCTGTTCGACCTTTTCACGCGCACGCGCGCTGTCCGGCGCGGCATCATCGATGCAGGTCAGGAAGTGGATGCGCCTGATTTCGGCCGTCAGGCTGCAACGCGTACCAGCGAGCAAAAATAGGGCGCATATTGCGTTACAGCGCAGGCAACCGCCCGAGCGGAATAAATCCAGCGCTGACCTTACCCTTGCGAACGGCAATCTCCATCACGGGATTGCCGTTTTCATCTTTCGGCATGGCCGAGAGAGCAAACAGAACGGTAGCGATATTGCCACCCTGCTCGGGAAACACTGTCTGACCAGCCTGCGCCAGCGATTGCGGGTTAACCAGTGTCAGCTTCACATCGGCATTGATCAGCCCGTCAGCATCGACCGAAAACGGTCCGGCTACCGAAACCATCGCTCCATTGGGCATGGACAGGAAAGCCTGATTGACGGTACCGGAATGCCCGCGCAACCGTTCATGAAAGGGAGCGTCACCCCTTGCGAGCAACGTCGCGGCATCGGACACATCGATATCCGCCACACCGTCGATTTCAGGGCTGGTGGCTGTACCAATCGCTGCCTTGGCAAGTTTCAGACCGGCAAAGCGACCATTGACCTTCAATGTGTCATCCGAGGCGCTCATGCGGAAATCCATCTGCTCAAGCGTGCTGAGTGGCACTGTCGTGGTGGCTTCGGTGCGAAGACCGACAGCTACTTCACGCGCAGCGAGCTCAATCTCGGTCGGGAACGGACGTGCCAGCCGGGTGTTGGAGGTAAACTTGCTCCAGTTGACTTCCAGCGGTTCCAGCCCCGGAAATTCGATGAAGGCGGGTCCTGTCAGATCGTTCGAGAGGGAACGTGGCGCATAGACCGGGGAACCCGAGGTGAAGCGCCCTGCGCGGAACGCCATGCCTTCAGAAGGACGCTGCCAGGAAATGCTGTCGCAGACGACATTGACGCGCAACGGATAGCCGCCCATGCGCAAGTCTTCGCATTTCACGCCGACGCCCTGAGAGGCGAGCTTGGCCATGTCGGCCTTGGCTCGTGCCTCTAGCCTGTTTGCGATATAGAACCAGCCCGCTGTATAGCCAGCGATCAAGACAAGCAGAATGACAATGAGCGCGATGGGACGCTTTCTGGACTTCGATGCGTTCATTCCAGTATGCGCCATTTCAAAAGCCTTACATTAATCAGACGGTTGTTTCGAAGAGCCTCGCTCCGGGGTCAGACTGAACATTCCAAACCCCGATATGTTTTGCTCCTCCCGACTGTTGGCCATATTATGGCAGGAATGTGCCTTGTGAAGCGATTGAGAAGAAAAATCGAGGGATATCCGTTGATTACCGGTGGAAATCGGCGTCCACTGATCCATTATGGACACCCTTCATGACCACAGCTCTCAATGACAGGCGAATGAACGATTTCTGGGTTTTCGGCTATGGCTCGCTGATGTGGCGACCGGGCTTTGCACATGTGGAGACCGTCCGGGCGCGCCTTTACGGCTACAGGCGCAGCCTGTGCATCTATTCGCATGTCCATCGCGGAACGCCGGACCGACCGGGTCTGGTCCTGGGCCTGGACACCGGTGGCTCATGTCTCGGCATCGCTTTTCGCGTGCCTGGTGACATGACTGGCGAAGTGATGACCTATCTGCGCGAACGTGAAATGTCGAACCAAGTTTATCACGAAAAGCATCTGCGCCTGCGCCTCGCTGACGGTCGCAATGTCGATGCGGTCACCTATGTCGCGGACCGGCACCACATTCAATATGCCGGATCGCTTTCACCTGAGAGTGCCGCAGCGATCGTCGCATCTGCTCGCGGCGATTCCGGTGCCAATGTGGATTATGTCGCCAATACGCTCCAGCATCTGCGCAACATGCGGGTACGCGATCATTGGTTGGAACATGTCAACGATCTCATTCACCACACTATCCAACATCAAACGGGCGGTTCCAGCGGTTAGAAACACACACCGCGCGCCTCAAAAATACCGGCGTTCAATCGCTCGGCCCTTGTTCTCGCCCGATGCAACCGCTACATCTCGGCCAATTGCCAAGGAGGCCTCCATGATCGCATTGTTCCGCACCATTGATTTGGCGCTCGATATCTACACCTATATCATTATAGCGAGTGCCATCTTCTCGTGGCTCTATGCGTTCAATGTCGTCAATTCCGGCAACCGTTTCGTGGCTTCGATCGGTGAGTTTCTCTACAAGGTGACGGAACCCGTTCTGCGGCCGATCCGCAATATCTTACCCAATCTCGGCGGCATCGATATTTCACCGATCGTCCTGCTGCTGATCATCTTCTTCATCCGCCAGTTCATGTGGACGACGCTGCTGCCGCTTTTCCTGTAAGCGCATCACTCGCAAGCCTAAAAACAAAAGCGCCCGGACATTGCCGGGCGCTTTTGTTTTAGAGCATAAGCCGACCGGAGTGAAACGAGGATCGATAAGATTATGCTTAAAATAGAAAAAGTAAGAGCGCCGATCTGATCCAATCAGATCGGCGCTCTAAACGGATCGGGAAGCTGTCGCTTACTTGCCCTTGGCGCGTTCGATAGCTTCGACGATGAATTTGCGTGCGTAATCTTCGTCACCCCAGTCACCGATCTTGACCCACTTGCCGGGTTCCAGATCCTTGTAGTGTTCGAAGAAATGCGCAATCTGCTTCAGAGTGATCTCCGGCATATCGGTATAGTCGTGAATCTTCTCGTAGCGGCGCGTCAGGTGCGGCGACGGCACTGCAATAATCTTCTCGTCCTTGCCGGAATTGTCTTCCATGACCAGAACGCCGATCGGGCGAACATTGATCACGCAGCCGGGAACCAGCGGACGGGTGTTGCAGACGAGAACGTCAATCGGGTCACCGTCTTCCGAAAGCGTATGTGGCACGAAGCCGTAATTGCCCGGATAGGTCATTGGCGTATAGAGGAAGCGGTCGACGATGAGGGCGCCGGCCTTCTTGTCCATCTCGTACTTGATCGGCTGGCCGCCGACAGGCACTTCAATGATGACGTTGACGTCTTCAGGAGGATTGGAGCCGATGGAGATGGCATCAATATTCATGATGTGTCCTTTCGTGTCGGGCTCTGATAACGGGTTTCAAGGTTGCGCGCAAGAAAAACGAAAGTTCTAGAAAACGCGGCGAATTGTCGTTCTCGCAACGCAATTGAGCGTGATCAGGCCGTTAACATGCTGTGAGGGTTAGGCGCCGAGCTCGTTCAGTCTTTGAACGGCGGTCGGTGGCATGGGTGGCGGATTGGGATCGCGGCTGGCGGCGACCAGAAATTCGTCGCAGGCCGTCTCGGTCGTTTCAATCAATCTTTTGAGAAATTCATCCTTCGGAAGACCTGCCGGAATTGGCGGCAGAATACGGGCGCGAATGGTTCCCGGATAACGCAGAAATTTGCGGCGCGGCCAGTAGAGGCCTGCATTGTGCGCAATCGGCAAAACCGGCAGATTGAGCGCTTCGTAAAGATGGACGATGCCATATTTATAGTGCGGTGGAGCACCAGGCGCCCGACGCGTTCCTTCTGGATAGATCAGAATCTGGCGGCCTTCCGCGATCGCCTTTTCTGCGCCCTTGGTGATGGAATGCAGTGCCTTGACGCGAGAACCGCGATCGACCGGGATCATCTGCATTTTCGCGATATACCAGCCGAAAAGCGGAATGCGCATCAATTCCCGCTTCAGGATCAGCACGGGATCGTCAAGATAGGGCAGGAAAGCATAGGTATCCCAGGCAGACTGGTGCTTTGGCGCACAGATATAAGCGCCCTCAGGAATGTTCTCCAATCCTTCAACCACATAGTCGGTGCCGACAATATGCTTCTGGAGCCAGAGATTGACCCGTGCCCACAGCTTCGGCACGATCCAGGCCTTCTTGCGGGGCAGAAGAAAATAGAAAGGCGTATAGACGATCATCTGAACCAGTGTGCAGATATAAAACGCCGCATTGAACAAGATTGAGCGCAGATAGAGAAGCATCAGTCGGTGGAGACCCTGGCTAAAGCATTTTCGTTCCCGACTTCCGGTAAACGATCACGCACGAATTCTGGACTTTCTGCAGAAAGTGACGGCATCGATATATCAGGAAGAACGGCCATTTCCATCAGGAAATCGTAATCCGGCAGCAAGATCAATTCTCGGTCGTTACACTCTGATTGGTCTGCGTTCCGAACAGTTCGGTCGTACCCACACGGACAGCGGCGCCAAGATATTTCACATATTCGATGAAGAGCACGCGCAATGTGTCGCCTTCGGAAACCCAGCTATGTTCGCGGCGGTCCCCGTTCACGACCGGATAGGGAATGAATTCCACATCCTTCATGCGATAGGACATTTCCAGCGTGCTGCGCGGAATATGGTAGTTGTTGGTGACCAGGATCACGCGACGATAGTTGTTGGTACGAATCCAGCGTTCGCTTTCGGTCGCGTTGCCAATGGTGTTGAGCGCCGACCGGTCGAGATCGACACAGCAATCGAAGAGACTCTGGTCGGCATGGGTCGCACGCTGCAGTGCCTTTTCATTGGTCGCCGGATGAACACCACTGATCAGAAGCCGCTTTCCTCGCTTGTCCTTCAGAAGATCGACCGCAGCCTGAATTCTGGACTGGCCACCGGTGAGAACGATGATGGCATCAGCGGGCTCGTCGATAGCCGGCGGCTGCATGCTAGTGACCTTTTCACCGAACGCGACGAAGCCGACGAGAAACGCCAGAAGAATAACAAACAGAACGATGGAAACGGGCTGGAGACGTCTGAACATGCGCATCATGACAGACCATAGGAAATTGCCGGAGGCAAGTGCAAGAGATTGCAGGTGAGCGCCATTCCGGCTGCGGCGCCAGACCACATCTCCTGAAGAAAACCCGTTTGCTGTCTGCCTCTGTGCCACTGCATCGTCACTCGACCGGTGCCCGCCCGATAGCGCTTGCGGGATTCGCATACCATCTCTTCTTCCATCATAGCCAGCATTGCGGCGAGAAGTCGGAGAAGCGGACGAAAATCTTGTCCGGAAAGCGCCTATATCGGAAAAGGTCTTCATTCGGAGCGCACTCCCGGACCGTCCATGGTTGCAAGCTGGCGGATCACCGTCAGGCGGCTGGTCAGCATGGTCAGGAAACTGACCAGAATAATGATGACGGCAGCGCCGATATAGCCATCGCGCCCGATGGCGAAATTGCCGAACATGGCGGCAGCCTGATCGCCTTCAGGTGTAGCCATATGGCTCGACGCCCACCAGGAAAACATCAGGAAGACTAGCATTGCCGCCGCGCCACCGCACAGTGCGCCTTTCAGTGCTGTGCGGAAGAAGTGCCATTCAAACTCGCGCGCCACGAATTTCGATTCCGCGCCGATGAAATGCAGAACCTCGATAATATGGCCATTGCCGGACATCGCACCGCGCGTGGCAAAGATAACGGTTAGAACGGTCGCAGCGATCACAAGCGAGAGAACGCCTGTGCCGACGAACACCGTCGTATGCGCCATGGAGACGAGACGGTCGACCCAGGTGCGGTGATCATCGAAGGTCGCAGCCGGAATGGCGCGGGTGATTTCAGTCCGCATGGTTTCGAAATCAGGTGGCGCATTTTCATCGATCGTAACGACGACAAGACGCGGCACAGGCAATTCATCGATGTTAAGGCCACTACCGAGCCATGGTTCGAGCAACCGGGCGGTCGCATCCTTGTCGATGATGCTGGTGCCTTTCACACCGGCAAAACCACGCGCGATTTCGCTGGCCTGAGCCAGCGCCTTTTCCATATCCTGCCCGTCGACAGGCCGGATCTGGATCGTGGCTTCGCGAGCTATCTGGCTCTGCCAGGCAGCGGCCGAGGCGCGAACGAGCGTCACGCCGCCCATCGTCAGGCAGGCAAGAAAGGTCATGATCGCGATCACGATGACAAGTGCGGTTCCCGTTACGCTGCCATCAGGCACGATGGGACTCGGTCCCTGACGCTTCCGGCGTTTGCCTATACGAACGAGCAGCATGTCCTTGAGGTCTTCGAAACGGACCCGGATGTCATCCAACGTACGTCGCCAGGCGTTCTTTGCATCAATCATAGATGTCCAGCCGCCCATGTTCGAGGATCATGCGTCGCGCATCCACCTGCTCCATCAGGGAAAGGTCGTGGGTCGCGATAATCACAGCCGTGCCCGAACGGTTCAGCTCGGTGAAAAGGCGCAGCAGACGCTTCGCAAGCGGCGGATCGACATTGCCGGTCGGTTCGTCGGCCAGAAGAAGTTCCGGCTGATCAATGAGCGCGCGCGCAATCGCTGCGCGCTGCTTCTCACCGCCTGAAAGAACCGGCGGCAGCACATTCATGCGGTCGCCGAGCCCGACCCAATGCAGAAGTTCCTCCACCTCATGACGATAGGTTGCCTCTTCCTTTCCGCGCACGCGCAGTGGAAGCGCCACATTCTCATAGGTGGTCATATGGTCGAGCAGGCGGAAATCCTGGAACACGATGCCAATACGACGGCGCAGAAGCGGAATTTCCGCATGATTGAGCCGCGCAACATCCTTGCCGAAAATATTGATAAGACCGCGCGTCGGCTTCAGGGCCATGAAAAGAAGGCGCATGAGCGACGTTTTTCCTGCCCCGGAAGGGCCGGTCAAAAACTGGAATGAACGCGGCGGAATATGGAAACTGACATCGCGCAGGATCTCAGGACCCATTCCATATCGCAGGCCGACATTCTCGAAACGTATCACCGGGCTGTTTCTCTTCAATTGTCCGCACGTTGAACGACGCACGGATGACATCGATATCAGATCGACCTTTATCCTCTATGGTTAATGTTGCGTTAATTCCGCTCGAACGAGCCTTAAAAAAATGCGTGACCGAGGCTGCGGCCATGAAGCATTAACCATTATGAGCCAGTGTGTGGCACCGGTCGAAGGGGCGAAAAACGCAAAGGAAGATGACGGCATGATGGCGAAACAACCATCGACAGCGCAGATGTCGCGCGCGCCTTCGCGTGAAAACCATCGCGCGACATGGTTTGCTTCCGATGCTGGACTGATTGAAGACGCCGAATTCGAAACCATCTTTCCGGGGTCATCACCCCGGAAATTCCTCTCGTACGGCATTCCGCAGAAGCCGCTCGCCCCACGCAAGCTGATGTCCGAAACAAGTCTTCCCAGCGGATGGCCGGGATTCGGATATTGGGTTTTCGTCGCTCTTTGCGCGACAACCGCTTTCTGGATAGCGGGCGGATATACACTGCTTGCTGGCAAACCTCTTTCCGGCGGGCAGCCAACCTTGCCGCTCATTTCGGCACTTCAGCTTACTGATCTCAAAACCAGCGTCGGAATGCATGACAAGGGCAAGATTCTGAGTGTCGGCGGCCGCATCCGGAACACCACATCCGAAGAACGCGCCACGCCGCCGCTGATCGTCATGATCACCTATAGCGACGGCAGCAAACGCGAACGCCGTCTGGCTCCTGGTGAAGCAATGCTGAAACCGGGTGCATATATCGACTTCGAAACGATGCTTCCGGCGCTGCGCGGCACCATCGAGAAAGTCGATGTGCGATTGGCCACCCCGGCCTAGCAAGGCCGATCCAAAAAACTAGCCTGGCGCCTCCGGCTACTGCCAGCAACCGAGATTGCGCCCTTTGAGATTATGCGCATCGATATCGACCACAAGGCGCGGGTCTTCGCGTAAAAGAACCAGCGTCGTGCGCTGTTTGAGATCGATCTTCTGCCAGCCCGTGCATTCGGTTGGCATTGGCGTGCTGTCGATCTTCACCTTTTCCGTCCACGCAGTTGCCGTGCAGCCGGATAGCGCCGCAACAATCGGAACGACCCTAACGGCATTTAGAACAAGCCTTTGTGTTTTCGTCCCACGATGAGTGTTCAAGGCTGACAACTCCAATCTGCCCCGCGAAATCCCTGCCAATCGATCTTGCATTGGCCAGCGTCGCCCGTTCGACATCTGCGCTTATAACGTGCCGCCGCCCTTCTCCGCAATATAGCTGAGCGGGATCGACAGCTTTTAAAAAAGCCCAGCCGACCAACTCTTACTATCCATCGAAACCCAATTTAGAAGAGATATAAAAGCAAACACGAATATACGAAGAATAGCTTTTTCGTTTACTGAAATGACGGGAAAAATCCACAGAGAACAAAAGCCTCCAATCAAGTTAAACATGATTGTCCGAAGAAAAAGACGATTATATGCTTCTTGCTAAATGATTCGCATATGGCATTTTTCACTACACCAACCCTGGGGATTTCCATGCTGAACAAATTGTCGGCTGAATTTTTCGGAACATTCTGGCTTGTTTTCGGGGGCTGCGGCAGCGCAATCCTCGCCGCAGCCTTCCCTGAACTGGGCATCGGCTTTCTCGGCGTTGCTCTCGCCTTCGGTTTGACTGTCCTGACCATGGCTTATGCTGTGGGCGGCATTTCCGGCGGCCATTTCAACCCGGCTGTCTCCTTGGGCCTCATGGTGGCTGGTCGTCTTCCAGCCAAGGACCTGATCCCTTACTGGGTTGCGCAGGTTCTGGGAGCCATTGCGGCTGCAGCAGTTCTCTTCCTTATCGCCTCGGGCAAGGAAGGCTTCTCCGCCGGCGGCCTCGCTTCCAACGGCTATGGTGAACTTTCACCGGGCGGCTACAGCATGATGGCGGGCCTGCTCATCGAGGTTATCCTGACGGCCTTCTTCCTTATCATCATTCTGGGCTCCACCTCGTCGCTGGCTCCAGCTGGTTTTGCTCCGATTGCCATCGGTCTCGGTCTCACCCTGATCCATCTGATTTCGATCCCGGTCACCAATACGTCGGTAAATCCGGCCCGCTCGACCGGCGTTGCTCTCTTCGCCGATACAGCAGCACTCAGCCAGCTCTGGCTGTTCTGGGTTGCGCCGCTCGTCGGCGCAGCGATCGGCGCGATCATCTGGAAAGGCCTGCTCGGCAAGGATTGATCCAGAACGACAACAATGAAAGGCCGGTTCATTCCGGCCTTTCTTGCTTTCAGGACTCTTTTGCAATCGTCTCGAACAGAGCCGCACAAAAAATGGTTCCGATCATGGGAAGGATGCTGTAAGTAACATCTATCTTCTTGTTGTAACGCATTATCCGACGCAAAGCTGCTTCGCACTTTTGCTGGAAATGCTCCAGATGTTATGAGCAATGTCCCCCTCTACCGATGCTTCTTCTGCGGATCGTTACGCAGCTTTCCGGCACTCTGCCTTCAAAAAATACTGGGGCGCCCGTTTCCTGAGCGCATTTGCGGTGCAAATCGTGAGTGTGTCAGTGGGCTGGCAGATTTATGACCTCACCCGCGACGCCTTCAATCTGGGCATGGTCGGACTGGTGCAATTTCTACCGGCCCTGTTGCTGGTTCTCGTAACCGGTGCTGCTGCCGACCGCTTCGGCAGACGCTTCATCATGGGCTTGTCACTTATCCTGGAAAGCGTGGTGACAGCACTGCTGCTCGGTCTGACGCTCGCCGGTCTGTTCGAGCCCCTGACGGTCTTTGCCTCACTCACACTTTTCGGCGTTGCGCGCGCATTTCTCGGACCCTCCTCAGCATCGCTGGTCGTCAATCTCGTGCCGACCGAGGATTTCGCCAACGCCGTTTCGTGGAATTCATCTGCATGGCAGGTGGCAACAATCGTGGGACCTGTCGCAGGTGGTCTGCTCTATGGCGTTTCGCCGGTTGCAGCCTATTCCGTCGCCACACTGTTCTTGCTGATTGGCTCCGTGCTGATCTTTTCCATTCCAAAGCCCAAACAGCACACGCTTGCCGAGCAGCGCTCGCTGACAAGCATGCTCGCTGGCTTCCGCTACATCTGGAAGGAAAAGATCGTCCTTGGCGCCATCTCGCTCGACCTCTTTGCCGTTCTCCTTGGCGGAACGGTGGCGCTGCTGCCGATTTATGCGCGCGACATCCTCGATCTCGGTCCTTGGGGCCTCGGCCTGCTGCGATCCGCTCCCGGTATCGGCGCTGTTCTGACCGCCGTCTGGCTTGCCGGACACCCGATCCGCGACCATGCAGGTCGCGTGATGTTCATCTTCGTCGGCCTGTTCGGTCTATTCAATATTATCTTCGGTGTCTCGACCCTGACATGGCTGTCGGTCATTGCTCTGGCACTTGCAGGTGCCGCTGACATGATCAGCGTCTATATCCGTGAAACGCTTATGCAGCTCTGGACGCCCGATCACGTGCGCGGTCGTGTCAATGCCGTCAACATGGTCTTTGTCGGTGCATCGAATGAACTGGGCGAGTTTCGCGCCGGCCTGATGGCTGCGGCCATCGGCGCTGTTCCCGCTGTCGTCATCGGTGGATTGGGATCGATCGCCGTTGCTGTTGCCTGGGCGGCAATGTTCCCGCAATTGCGCAAGGCCCGTCACCTGCAGGGACGGACTTGATCTCTCAAATCAGAGGTGATCAGGAGGCGGACGTGCTACGATTCGCCTTGTCCATGCGATCCTGAATGGCATTCCGGTCGTCCTGCCGGATGCCAACGAGTTCCGCCACGCGCCACATTACGTCGGCCTCGACTTCGCTCACCTTGCCGTCGGCGTAGACCATTTCCCACATCAGTCCGATCAGGTCGAGGCGAGCCTGATAATCAAGCTGCCGCTTCAGAACCGAAGTGAAATCCGAAAGGTCAATAGCTTCCTGATCGGCCTTTTCCGCCGCCTGTATGAGTTGTTTCAGACTGTCGCCTTTAAGGCCATATTTCTGCGACAGCATCGAAGAAAGCTTCTTACGCTCGCTTTCCCGCGTTTCGCCGTCGGCATCCATGATGTGATAAAGCAAAGCGGCGGCGGCCAGTCGTGGATCATCATTGGAAAATTTTTCGCTCCGGTCACGAAAACCGTTGGCGGGAAGCTCTTTTAAAAAATCCAGAAGACGATCGAACATTCACCCTCGCTGCCATGTTTGCGACTTGCCAGCCGTTACGGCGATTCCGGCATCTTTGTTAGCAACATCGAAGGTAACGAGCTGAATGCGCCACGCAAGACGGTAAACAGTCTTGCGCGACCGTTTACCGTCCAAGAGATGGGCTGCGTTGTTTTTCGGCAACGATTTCCCGGAAGCCTGATCAGAAAAGCCTCAATCCGCTCTGGGCTTTTTGCGAAGGCTTGTTTTCGTCGACACCCGGATCGTCCACCACCAGATGCGCACGACGCGGCTCGTCCTCCATATCGTCATCAGTCGCGACCACATTTGGAACAGGCGGCTTCACCTCCTCGACCTTTTTTACCGAAGGGGCTGGCGATACCTTGACCGGCTCGGCGGCAGGCACGATGACTTCAGCCTCCTCAACATCGCGAACAGGCGACTTTCTCTCCACGACGGCTGATGCATCCACTACGCCAGCCTTGTCTTTCGGCTCTGCAAGAACCAGCGGATTGCCCGGCTTTGCTTCCACCGGGCCTTTGATTTCAGGTTTTTCCGCTTCAATGGCTGGAGCAAGTTCCACGACGGGAACCTTCCACTCGAAGCTGTTGAGGCGTCCCGTAACCGGCGATACAGGCGACCATTGTTCTGAAACATAACCGTCGGCAGTCCACGCGGGATCACGCGGCGCCTTGACGGCCCGCGCCAGCCATTCACGAACCTTGCCCTGATCACCCGTTTCAGCTTCTTCAATATCGGCAAGCAACAGATAGGCGCTTTCGCGTGGCGAAGCGCGCAGAACCTGTTCGGCATTGTCGCGGGCAAGGCGATAATCACCCGCCTCATAGGCAGCGCGTGCCAGAGCAAGACTGCCCTCGGCATTGTTGGAACGCAACGAGACGAGATGCCTTGCGCGCTTCAAACGGTCCTGAGCCGTATCACCTGACCGGGCGTAGACATACGTCGAAGCAATGTCTGGATGCGGAAACCGTTTCCATGCCGCTTCCAGAATTTTCGAACCTTTTCGCATATCGCCATCGGAAAAAAGCGCACGCGCGGCAACCACGGCAGCAGGCACCAGATCGGGTGTCAGCTTGTTTGCCTCCAGTGCCAGCGCCTTTGCCTGCGCATGATCAACATCAGCGACTGCCATCGCCTTGGCGGTCAAAAGCGCAGCGCGTTCTTTCTTCACCACATCCTTGCTATGGGCGAGTGCCTGTTTGCGTGCATCGACAAGCTTCAGCGCCGCATCCCAGTCGCCCTCGGCACAAAGCTGGCCCATCATGGCTGACGAGGCCCATTCAAGCTGCGGCGCTTGGCTCGCGGCTTCGGCGGCATAATGGCGTGCGGCATCGAGAGCGCCAACGCGCTGGGCTTCGATGTAAAGCCCGCGCAAACCGAGCAACCGTGTCTCGGGATCATCCACCATCGCTTCGAAGCCTTTGCGGGCATCTTCCGTGCGCCCTTCCAGCATAGCGGTCTGCGCTTCGAGAAGCTTTATCAGCGGCTCCTGATCGGAACTCAGCAATTTGCCGGCCTGCTTGGTCATGCGGCGCGCTGCTTCCGCATCGCCGGCCCCGGCTGCAATCAATCCGGTTGAAAGCGACTGATAACCGCGATCACGCTTGCGCGCACGAAAATGCCTGCGCAGCGTGTAAGGTGACTGGATGATGCTCTTGACCAGCCACCACAGGATCAGCATGGCCGCGACGATGGCAACGATCCCCGCAACAGCGGTTATCAGCGGCACATTGTAATGATTGCCCGCAAAAGTGACATCAAGTTCACCCGGACGGTCCGCAAGCCAGGCAAAGCCGAAACCAAGCGCGGCAACGACGACGAAATAGAACAGGACACGCAGCATCGGCCCGCCTCCTACTGACCGGAAGAGGCCGGAGCCTCGCCGGTTTCGCCCATAGTCGATTTGGGTTTCAAGCTGTCGGCAACGAGGCGCTGCACCAGTGCATCAGCGTCACGCCGCGCCCGAATCTGATCAGCGAATTCCTGCGAGGTAGCCTTGGCATCAGCAGGCAACTGTTCCCATTCGCTGAGAGCACGCTCCAGATCACCCGCCTGCAAGGCGGCCTCCATTCGGGCCGTGATCGGTCCGACACCAGTGCCGGTGACATTGCCCGCAACCGGGCGCACGCTTACCAGTCCTCTGGCGCTGGCGACAAGCTGATCCCAAATTCCGGCATCGGCAGGCAGCTTGTTTTCCGTCGCGACGATCCGGTTCGCAACAGCACCGAACCACGCATTCAGGTCGGCAACGGTCGGAACGCCCTTGTCAGCGTGGGCGCGCAGCTGTTCGATGGATGCCTCGTTCGGTGTAACCGAAGCGTAAGTGTCCAGTTCCGCTTTGAAAGAACCACCACGATCAATCGCCGTCTTCAGCGCATTGGCCGCTATAAGCGCCGTCGCATCGGGCTGGCGTGAAGCCTGGGTGACCTTCTCCTGCAAGGAGGTCAGCTTCGATTCGAGCGATGAAATCGTGCCGCTGTTTCCCGAAACTCCGGCTGTCGCCTCGTCCGCCCGGTTCTGTGTCGCTGAAAGCTTGCTTTCCAGCGCGTCCAGCCGCTCGGTCAGAGCAGTGGTATCGACTGCCGCGTCCTGCTCAGCCTCTTTCGGCAAGGCGGCAAATTGCTGCTGAAGATCGGCGAAGGAACCTGCCACCGCCTCTGCCTTGATCTCGGCTGCCTGAACATTCTTTTCCAGAGCCGCAAGCTGCGCGCGGCTTGTATCGTCAAGCGGCGCCGGTGTCGGATTGGTCCGCAAGTCGGCGATCTGCTGTTCCATATGCGCAAGCTGTTCCGCTGTCACTCTCGCGCCCGGAGAGGGGATAACATTGCCCCATTGCAGAGCCAGCAAACCGCCAAGCCCGATTACACCACCAGCAATACCGGCCAGAAGATGCGACGCGCCCGCACCGCTCTTTTGCGCAGTCTGCTGGGTTTCTGGTTTCACGCCCGAGGTAAAAGGAGGTTTGGTATAAGTCGAACTTTCCGGCGTTTCCGTCTTCACGGTCTTTTCGGCAGCCGTCGCTTCGGGTTTGGGTGATGCAGGCTTCGGGGTTTCCGGTTTTGGGTTTTCAGATTTTGAGAAATTTCCCACCGGCTCCGCATCTGGCGTCGCCTTCGCCGGTTCGTCAACCCGCTTCACATCCGATGGATCAAGATTGATTGTCACAGGATTACGGGCCGATTTGGAATGTCGCGGAGTGCCGGGTTTCGCCATGGATCCTCTCGTAAATGCCGATTGGTTGCCTCAAACTCTAACAGATAAAATCGCCAGATGAAGGAAGGTTGCGCCGAAATGAGTCAAAGTTTGGCAAACAGCCGGAAAAGTCCGCCTTCATCCGGGTGGTCTGCGACAAGCGCATTTGCCCGCCAGAGCGACGGCAACCGGTCGGCCACACGGGCAGAAATGCATAAAAACCGCGTTTTCTCGTCAAAAGGCGGCGCGATTTCATGCATCGCTTCGACGAAGCTCGTCGCGGCAACGCCGGAATAGAGCATGACCGCGACAAAAGGCGCGCCGTCAAGCACATTCCGAAGTGCTGACGCAGAATAAGGAATTGTCTCCGTGTCATAGACATCGGCAACATGCATATCGAGTTTGGCGGCCTGTATCTCGTCCTCGAACACCGGTTGGCGCACCCGTCCGGCGAGATAAAGAACACGGGATTGTTCGGGAAGATCGCGCCGCATCGTCGCTGCAAGACGAACCGCATCACCGCCCCCGTCGATCACATGACCGAACCCGGCCTTCTGCGCTGCCTGCGCTGTTCCCTGTCCCACAGCAAAGAGCGGCAGGCCAAGAAACGGCTTCAGCCGCTCCGTGTCGATATGGTGAAAGGCATTGGCGCTCGTCACTGTCAAAGCCGCAAACGGGCCATCGGGCAGAGCAAAGGAAAGCGCAACGGTTCGGCTCAGTGGAAGGAGAACCGGCTCATAGCCCCTCGACGCCAGTTTGGCGGCGGTTTCGGAGCCAGCCGGCTGTGGCCGCGTCACCAGAACGCGACCAAGAGATGCGATTTGTGCTGGCCCCGCCAAATCTACTCCCAGCCCTCGAAGAATTGGGGACCAGCCTTCGCGCGCAGATGCTCCGCGGCTTCCGTGCCGATGGCGGCAGCATTCGATGCCGGACCTTCCGTCTTTATCTCGTGCGCTTCAGACCCGTCCGGCTTCAAAATCATGCCGTGGAAGGAAACCGTATCGCCGTTCACGGTTGCAAGACCGGCAATCGGCGTGCGGCAGGAACCGTCCAGGGCAGCCAGAAATGCCCGTTCGCAGGCAAGTGCAATACCAGTCTCGCGATGCGCAAGGGGCGCCAGCAGCGTGTCGATACGCGTATCGCCGATACGGGTCTCGATGCCGATGGCACCTTGTCCCGGCGCAGGCGGGAAGCTTTCCGGATCGGCCAGGTCGGTAATGACATCGCCTAGCCCCAAACGTCGCAATCCCGCACAGGCGAGAAACGTCCCGTCGACTTCTCCGGCTTCCAGTTTGCGAAGGCGAGTATCGACATTGCCGCGGAAAATCACCACTTGAATGTCGGGACGAAGACGGCGGATCAGGGCCTGACGGCGCAATGATGACGATCCAACAGTTGCACCCTGCGGCAAATCAAGGAGGCGGGAAGCCGTACGACCGATAAAGGCATCGCGCGGATCTTCGCGCTCAAGGAAAACAGAAAGATGCAGACCATCGGGCAGAACCGTCGGCATATCCTTGGTCGAATGGACTGCGAGATCGATTCGACCATCCGTCAGCGCCTGCTCGATCTCTTCGGTAAAAAGCCCCTTGCCGCCGATCTCGGAAAGCGCGCGATCCTGAATGCGGTCACCTGCCGTCGACATGGGAATGATTTCAATAGCTTCTTCCGGCAGACCATGTGCCTCCATAAGGCGACGACGCGTCTCGTAAGCCTGGGCGAGAGCAAGCTTGCTGCCCCGCGTGCCTATCTTCAACGTGCCATTCTTTAAGGATGCTGTTTGCATATTGCGCTGTCCATGGTACCGGATTTTTCAATGAATTATGAGACAGGCAGGGTCTAACCGCAAATGCGCATTCTTGGAATAGAAACAAGTTGCGACGAAACAGCCGCCGCAATCGTCGAACGTGACGGTCAAGGTGAAGGACGGATTCTGTCCAATGTGGTTTTGAGCCAGATCGCCGAGCACGAACCCTATGGCGGTGTGGTGCCGGAAATTGCCGCACGCGCCCATGTCGAAGCGCTAGACCGGCTGGTTGCGCGCGCGCTCGAAGATGCCGACATGAAGCTTGCCGACGTCGATGCGGTGGCCGCCACGGCAGGACCGGGGCTGATCGGCGGACTGATCGTCGGGCTGATGACCGCCAAGGCACTGGCCATGGCGGCACAGAAGCCGTTTTATGCCGTCAACCACCTGGAAGGCCATGCATTGACGGCACGTCTGACCGACGGCCTGCCGTTTCCTTATCTGCTGCTGCTCGTTTCCGGCGGTCATACGCAGATGGTGCTGATACGCGGTATTGGCGACTACGAACGCCTCGGCACCACTATTGACGACGCGCTGGGCGAAGCCTTCGACAAAACGGCAAAGCTTTTGGGTCTGCCTTATCCGGGCGGTCCAGCAGTCGAACGTATGGCGCTTCAGGGCAATCCGAAGCGATTCGCCCTGCCGCGACCGCTGAAGGGCGAAGCACGGCTCGATTTTTCCTTTTCCGGTCTCAAGACAGCGGTGCGCCAGACGGCAACAGAACTGGTTCCATTGTCGGATCAGGACGTGGCCGATATTTGCGCCTCTTTCCAGGCTGCAGTCGCCGACACGCTGTCCGACCGGGTGGGCCGGTCACTTGAACGTTTCAGAAACGAATTTCCCGATTGCGAAACACCGGCGCTTGTCGTTGCGGGCGGGGTCGCGGCCAACAAGACCTTGCGCGCCGCGCTCGAAACTCTTTGCGCCCGGCACGGTTTCAGCTTCATCGCTCCGCCGCTCGATCTATGCACCGACAATGCTGCAATGATTGCCTGGGCCGGTGCCGAACGGGCCGCAACGGAAGCTCCTGATTCGCTCGATCTTGCACCACGCTCGCGCTGGCCGCTTGACGAGAAGTCGGCTCCGCTGATCGGAACCGGACGACGTGGAGCCAAGGCATGAGCGAAAAGACTAGCAAGATTGCTATTCTGGGTGGCGGCGCCTGGGGCACGGCCCTTGCGGCTATGGCATGCAGCAGCGGCCATGATACATGGCTATATGCCCGCGACGAGGCGATGGTCGAAGCCATCAACCGGACACACCGCAATCCGCGCTATCTGGGCGAGATCGAACTTCCCGGCGCTATAAATGCAAGCACGGACGTGGCTGCTGTCGCCGAACATGCGGATGCCGTTCTAGCCGTCATTCCCGCGCAGGCCATGCGCGCCGGGCTTTCGCAGTTGAGCAGTCTTATTCCGCAAACCGCACCCGTCGTGCTCTGCGCGAAAGGGATCGAACGCAGCACTGGACGGCTGATGTCGGAAATCGTAGCCGAAGTTCTGCCGAACCATCGGATCGCAGCGCTATCCGGTCCGAGTTTTGCAACAGACGTCGCCAAAGGGCTTCCGACCGCCGTGACGGTTGCCTGCGAGGAAGCAGCAATTGCCGATCGGCTCGCAGCACTTTTGTCCGGTCCAGCCTTCCGATGCTATTCGACAACCGATCTCAAAGGGGTCGAAATCGGCGGTGCTTTGAAAAATGTCCTCGCTATTGCTGCCGGTGCTGCCGTCGGGCGCGGGTTCGGCGCAAGCGCGCAGGCCGCTCTCGTCACGCGCGGGTTTGCGGAACTCCGCCGTATCGGTCAGGCCATGGGTGCCAGACCCGAAACCATCATGGGGCTTTCCGGCCTTGGCGATCTGATGCTGACGTGCTCTTCGTCGCAGTCACGCAATTACTCCTACGGGCTGGCACTCGGACGCGGCGAGGATCTGACCAATCGCCCGCTTGCCGAAGGCGTGGCGACCGCACCGATTGCCGCCGAGCTATGCCGCAAACATGCTATCTCCGCACCTATCATCGATGCGACGGGTGCACTGCTTGACGGTACCATCACCATTGACAAAGCCGTGACGGCTCTGCTCAACCGACCACTCAAAACCGAGGACTAGAGCGTGATCCCGAAAGTGGGAACCGGTTTTCGGACAAGATCATACTCGAACGGAAAGGATCATTGACAATGCTTTTTGCTCTTCTGTGCAACGACAAGCCGGACCATCTGCAAGTGCGCCTCGATACGCGCCCTGCACATCTCGACTATCTCAAGGGTCTTGGTGACGGGCTGAAGTTCGCAGGCCCCTTCCTCGGTGAAGACGGCAAGCCAAACGGCAGTCTGGTCGTTGTCGAAGCTGCCGACAAGGCGGCAGCAGAAAAGATCGCTGCCAATGATCCTTACGCACTGGCAGGCCTGTTTCAGAACGTAACCGTGCGTCCGTGGAATTGGGCGATCAACAATCCCGCCAACGCTTGAGGCTCATGACTGATGGCTTACTGGCTGTTCAAATCCGAACCGTTCAAATGGTCATGGGAAATGCAGAAAGCCCGTGGCGAAAAAGGCGAGCAATGGGACGGCGTGCGCAATTATCTGGCGCGCAACAACATGCGCGCCATGAAACTGGGCGACAAGGGCTTCTTCTATCATTCCAACGAAGGGCTGGAAGTCGTCGGCATCGTCGAGGTCTGTGCGCTGGCGCATCATGACAGCACGACGGACGATCCGCGCTGGGAATGCGTGGATATCAGAGCTGTGCGCGACATGCCGAAGCCGGTAACGCTGAAAGATGTGAAAGCCAATCCGAAGCTAGAGAAGATGGCGCTCGTCACCTCGATGCGTCTTTCGGTGCAGCCAGTGACGGAAGATGAATGGATCGAAGTCTGCCGCATGGGCGGACTGGACGCAAAGAGCGCTTTGGCATGAGCATGTCTGCATCCCCAAACCGGTTCCCGCTTTAGGGAGACATGCTCTGATGCTCGATCCGGCACATAAAAGCGCGCGTGATTTCATTCTGGCCAATACCAGCCTGCAAGCGCCGCCGCACGTGCCGGAAATTCGTCTGCATCTGGCCGATGAAGCGCACGACCTTTGGCACAAGACCGAGGAAGAGCTTGCTACAATCGGCCTGCCACCGCCCTTCTGGGCTTTCGCCTGGGCTGGTGGTCAGGGTGTGGCACGCTATATCCTTGATCATCAAGAAACGGTGAAAGACAAGACGGTACTCGATTTTGCATCCGGTTCCGGCCTTGTCGCCATTGCCGCCATGCAGGCAGGCGCGTCGAGCGTGCTGGCGTCGGACATCGACCCCTTCGCGCTTCCGGCCATCGAGATCAATGCATCGGCCAATGGCGTGTCGGTGCTCCCCTCATTGGATGACCTCATCGGGCAGGACGGTGGTTGGGATGTGATCCTGGCAGGCGATGTCTTTTATGAAAAGCCGCTCGCCGAGCGGCTTATTCCCTGGTTTTCAAAACTTGCCGAACGTGGCGCCCGTATCGTCGTCGGCGATCCGGGACGCGCCTATCTACCGAAAGACCGGCTGCAGCAACTTGCCGTCTATACCGTGCCCGTCACCCGCGCCCTTGAAGACGCTGAAGTGAAGCGAACGACCGTCTGGGCGTTTATTTAAGCAAATTTCTTCGCACCCGCCACACACACGACGACCACCGCTGCCGTCGCGACCATACCCATACTGACGGGTTCCCCCGCAATACCGGCAGCCAGCATAAGGCCAAAGAAAGGCTGGAGAAGCTGTAACTGGCCGACAGTGGCGGCACCGCCCTGCGCAAGGCCGCGATACCAGAAGAAGAAGCCGATCAGCATCGAAAACAACGAGACATAGCCGAGGCTTATCCAGGCTGGCGTACCGATGCCCGCCCATGTCTCCGGACGCGTCAAGACACTCAGCGGCAGCATGACCGGCAGCGAGAACACCAGCGCCCAGCAGATAACCTGCCAGCCGCCGAGCCTGCGCGAAAGCTGCGCGCCTTCGGCATAGCCCAGACCGCAGACGATAACGGCAGCGAGCATCAGCACGTCACCCAGAAGCGTGGACTGGCTTCCCTGCCCATAGGCATAGGAAGCGACAATGAGGCTTCCAACCACTGAAAACAGCCAGAACATCGGGCGCGGATGCTCTCCACCGCGCAGGACAGCGAAGATTGCCGTGGCGAGCGGGAGCAGCCCGATGAAGACAATCGCGTGGGCAGACGTCATGTGCTGAAGGGCAAGCCCCGTCAGAAGCGGGAAACCGACGACCACGCCAAGCGCCACCACAATCAACGAGATGGCATCGGTGCGGCGGGGAAAAGGTTCCCGAAACGCCAGCAGAAGCGCCATGCCAAGCAGTCCCGCGATAGACGCTCGCGCCATTGTCAGAAACGTCGGATCGATATCGATCACCGCCAGCCGTGTTGCCGGCAGCGAGCCGGAAAAAATCAACACGCCCAAAAACCCGTTGACCCATCCGGCGGTCTTATTCCCAACATTCTCACGCATAGTGTCTTTTCGACTTTCTCTAAAATCGTATAAGGATTCGTGAGACAATGCCGCGGAACTGCCCGAATAATCAGAGACAGTTTTGGGACAATTCTGGCAAACTGTACTGGTACAAGGGATAGTACAGATGATTTCGACGGGCCTTCTGCGCAGCCTCGAAGCTGTAGAAGCTGCTTACGCAAGCGGAGAAATCGAGCGTGGCGATGAAAACGCTACCGCCGACAGGACGCCGCTCGTTGAAAAGGTGATGGGCATTATTCGCGGACGCATTACGGCGATGAGCCTTGCGCCGGGTGCGCGACTGCCTTCCATCCGTCGCCTCGCCGAAGCGATGAATGTCTCGAAATCCACTGTCGTTGAAGCCTATGACAGGCTGGTGGCGGAAGGCATAATTCAGTCGCGCCGCGGTGCCGGTTTCTATGTTTCGGAGCGCGCTCGCCAGCCATTTTCGCTGGCCATCAACACACCGCACAAGGAGCGCCAGATCGATCCTTTCTGGGTCATGCGACAGTCACTTGAGGCAGACGACACCGCACTTAAACCGGGGTGCGGATGGCTACCCGACACGTGGCTTCCACAGGAAGCGATCCGCCGGGCGATGCGCGCGGTTGCTCGCGACGAGGGGAGCAATATTGCCACCTATGGCGAACCGCTCGGTTTCCGGCCCCTGCGCCAGCACCTTGCTCACCGACTCGGTGAACAAGGCATCGACGTTTCGAGCGGAGAAATATTGCTGGCCGATTCCGGCACGCAGGCCATCGACCTGATCTGCCGTTATCTGTTGCAACCGGGCGATACGGTTCTGGTCGATGATCCCTGCTACTTCAACTTTCAGGCCGTGCTTCTGACACACCGTGTAAAACTGATCGGTGTGCCCTATACCCATACCGGCCCGGACCTCGAAGCCTTTGCGAAAGCAGCCAGCGAACACGCGCCGAAACTCTATATATCCAATGCCGGATTGCATAACCCGACCGGCGGTTCGATGACGCCAGCCACGGCCCACCGGCTGCTGAAGCTCGCCGAAGCGCATGGCGTCACGCTGGTCGAAGATAATATCTTCGGCGACTTCCACCCCTCGCCTACCCCGCTTCTTGCCGAACTGGACGGGTTCGACCGCGTCCTGCATGTTGGCAGTTTCTCCAAGACGCTGTCCGCCGCAGCCCGCGTCGGCTATATCGCCGGACGTCGCGACTGGATCGACGGGCTGACCGACCTGAAGCTCGCCACCAGCTTCGGGGGCAATGTGTTGTCGCAACAGATTGTGCATGCGCTCTTGACCGATGGTGCCTACCGCCGCCACGTGGACAGCCTGCGCGCCAAACTGGCCGATGCGATGACACTCATCGCCAGCCGCCTGAAGGCAGAGGGCCTCACGCTGTGGACCGAGCCGCAAGGCGGCATGTTTCTATGGGCCGAATTGCCCGCTGGGCTGGACTCCGGCCAGATTGCGCGGCATGCTCTGGACAAAGGCGTCGTGCTTGCGCCCGGCAACGTCTTCAGCCCGTCACATACGGCCAGCCGTTTCCTGCGCTTCAACGTTGCGCAATCGCTGGAGCCGTACATTTTCGCTGTGCTGCGCGATGCGATGAGAGACGCGCGCACCAAAACCGACAGCTGAAAAACTCCCTCAACATTAGCACTCCCGTATCGAAAACAATTTCAAGCAAAAGAGACACAGTCATCTAGACGGCTGCGGTTATACTCCTGCGACATGTCTTTGGAGGAGACATCGCGCATTTCGTCGTCAGTTGGGTGTCGAAAGACATGCCGTCATGACGATCCAGCGCAGGGAGAACGGAGAGAGCAGGCTCGCGATATGTTCGCGCCTGCTGGGAGGGAGTAGCATTGAATACGCACCAGTCCGGGGCGGATACGCTTTCGCGTCCCGAAGATGAAAAACTATCTGTCGCTGCCAATCTGGCATATGGTTTTCAGCATGTGCTGACCATGTATGGGGGCATCGTGGCAGTTCCGCTGATCATCGGTCAGGCGGCTGGTCTCAGCCCAACCGAAATCGGCCTCTTGATCACCGCATCGCTTTTTGCCGGTGGCGTTGCCACCGTCCTGCAAACCGTCGGCATACCTTTTTTCGGCTGCCAGCTGCCTCTGGTCCAGGGCGTCTCTTTTTCGGGCGTCGCCACCATGGTGGCCATCGTCACATCGAGCCAGACCGGTGAAGCCGGCTTGCAGGTCGTGCTGGGAGCCGTCATTGCGGCAGCCGTCATCGGCCTTATCATCACGCCGATATTCTCACGCATCACGCGTTTCTTTCCGCCGCTCGTCACCGGTATCGTCATCACCACCATCGGCCTGACGCTGATGCCTGTTGCGGCGCGCTGGGCAATGGGCGGAGACAGCAACAGCCCCGAATTCGGCAGCATGGCCAATATCGGTCTTGCCGGCCTCACACTGGTCATCGTGCTCATTCTCAGCAAGATGGGCAATGCCACGATTTCGCGACTTTCGATCCTGCTCGCGATGGTCATTGGAACCTTTATCGCCTGGGCGCTCGGCATGACCGATTTTTCGCGGGTGAGCGAAGGTTCAATGGTGGCGCTGCCGGAAATCTTCCACTTCGGCATGCCGATATTCAGCCTCGCCGCAACGCTCTCTATGTTCATTGTGATCATGGTCACGCTCGTCGAGACTTCCGCCGATATTCTGGCGGTCGGTGAAATCCTCGGTACGAAAGTGGATTCGCGACGTCTCGCCAACGGCCTGCGCGCGGATATGCTTTCAAGCATCCTGTCGCCGGTTGTCGGTTCCTTTACGCAAAGCGCCTTCGCACAGAATGTCGGCCTTGTCGCTGTGACAGGCGTGAAGAGCCGTTATGTCGTGGCAACTGGCGGGCTGATCCTCATCACGCTCGGCCTCCTGCCGGTGATGGGTCGGGTGATTGCCTGCGTTCCTCCGGCAGTTCTGGGTGGAGCGGGTATCGTCCTGTTCGGCACGGTGGCTGCAAGCGGCATCCGCACACTCGCCAAAGTGGACTACGAGAACAATATCAATCTCATTATCGTGGCAACCTCGATCGGCTTCGGTATGATCCCGATCGCCGCACCCCAGTTCTATCATAACTTTCCGACCTGGTTTGAAACCATCTTCCACTCCGGCATCAGCTCGGCAGCGTTGATGGCCATTGCGCTCAACCTGATGTTCAATGAAATCAAATTGGGCAACAGCAACCAGATGTCAGTCTTCGCGGAAGGTACGGAACGCATCATCCGCCATCACAACATCTCGGAGCTGCATGACGGAGATTATTTCCTGAACGGCAAGCTCTACGATGCCAAGGGCAATGAAGTCAGGGTCGTTGCTGCTGCCGCCGCACACTGAGACGATTATCTCAGGACACGGATCACGGTTCGGTCCGTCAGATGAGGCAATAGGCGCGCCATGTCGGCGCGCCTCAATGCTATGCAGCCTTCTGTGGGCGTATAGCCGGGTCTGGCAAGGTGAAAGAAGATTGCACTGCCGCATCCGCGACGGCGCGGCGCAATATTCCAGTCCATGACAATGCAGACATCATAAAGATCATCACGCCGCCACATATCCTCGTGGCTTGCCGCATAAGGCAGCCTTACCGGGCGGTTGTAATTGGCGTCAGACGATGCATCGCACCAGCCATCCAGACGGCGGATGCGCCCGAGCGGCAACCGCGATGACGGCAGCATACCCTTGTCGCCGCGCCGGTATCCATAGAGCAGCCGCATGGTTGCCAGAGGCGTTGCTCCGTCACCTTCGCGCTTGAAAGCGCTGATTCCCCCCTTGCCAAGAGCGCATTCCAGCACCAGATTGCCGGCAACAAGCAAACCGCGAGTCTTGTGGCCCGGTTTGGCCCGCACATCGATAATGCCAATTCCCCGGCTAATTTCGTATCTGGCCAAGCCCCCGCCTCCGTGTCATGCATGTTTCAAACCGTTGTCGGCGAGAGCAAAAATCTCTTTCGCGTTTCGCCGCTTCAACTTGTCTCCATTAAATGTCATAAAACACCAAGAGCCATTTAAATCAAAGAGTAACGAGGACAGGCATGACAGGCCGTACGATACTGATTGTGGACGATGACGAAGATCTCCGTTCTATCCTCGTCGAACAGCTGGAGCTGTGCGAAGAATTCCAGATTTTGCAGGAAGACAATGCCACCAAGGGCATCCAGACTGCACGAAACGGCATTGTAGACCTCCTGATCATGGATGTCGGCCTGCCGGATATGGATGGACGTGAAGCCGTAAAATTGCTGCGCAAGGGTGGTTTCAAGGCACCGATCATCATGCTCACCGGCCACGATACGGAATCGGATACGATCCTCGGCCTCGAATCGGGCGCCAATGATTATGTCACCAAGCCGTTCAAATTCGCAGTGCTTCTGGCGCGCGTGCGCGCGCAGCTGCGTCAGCACGAGCAGAGCGAGGATGCGACCTTCATCGTCGGCCCTTATACGTTCAAGCCCGGCCAGAAACTCCTCATCGACGAGAAGGGCAGCAAGATTCGCCTCACCGAAAAGGAAGCGGCGATCATCAAGTATCTCTATCGCGCCGGCGACAAGGTTATCGGCCGCGATGTGCTTCTTGAAGAAGTATGGGGTTATAATTCAGGTGTGACCACGCATACGCTGGAAACCCACGTCTATCGTCTGCGCCAGAAAATCGAAAAAGATCCGTCCAATGCGGCGCTTCTGGTCACAGAAAGCGGGGGATACAAGCTTGTCCCATGATGGACAGCGCCCGATGCAGGTGTATTGACGACCCATGGCGCTTGATGACGATATTCGCATTCTCGGCACGGTAGGCCTGTTCGAGTCTTTTACGCCCGAACAGTTGCGGTTGCTTGCTTTCGGTGCGGAACGTCTCGTTCTCAGGGCCGGGCGTGAGCTTTTCCGTGAAGAGCAAAGTGCCGACTGCGCCTATATCGTCGTATCGGGCAATATCACCCTGTTTCATGAACAAGACGAAGGGCGGATTGCGATCCGCCCTGTCGGCCCTGGCGCCATGATTGGCGAAATGGCGTTGATCGCACAGACATCGCGTCTTACCGGTGCAGTCGCCGAAGCGGAAACCGAGGTTATCCGCATCAGCCGCGCAATCTTCCGCCGCATTCTGGAAGAATATCCCGAAGTTGCGGCGGCACTCCATGCGCATGTCAGTCGCAATCTGCTGGAACTGATCGGCGAAATCGAAAAAGTCGCACCGCGCCTGAATGGCGATTGACCCTTTTTAGAGTTCAATCACCCTTTCTATTCCGATGGCATTGAGAAAAGCCTGATCGTGGCTCACGATGATCAATGCGCCTTCATAGGCATTGAGAGCAGTTTCCAGCGCCTCGATGGAATCCAGGTCGAGATGATTGGTCGGTTCATCAAGGATCAGAAGTTCGGGAAACTCTGTTCCACCCAGAACGCAGGCAAGTGCCGCCCGCAACAATTCGCCTCCACTGAGACTGCTGGCAAGCCGTGAAGCCCCCTCGCCGCGAAACGAAAAACGCGCCAGTGCTGCACGGGCATCATTGTCGTTCGACCCCGGATTGAGACGCCGATAATTTTCATAAAGGGTCTGGCCGCGATCCATCAGGCTCATCCGCTGGTCAAACATCACCATGCGCTCCGGGCGCATGACGGTTCCGGCCAAAGGTTGAAGCTCCCCCGTAATCAGCCGCAACAGGCTGGTCTTGCCTGCGCCATTCGGCCCTGCGACAACCACACGCTCGGCTCCCACGATCTTCAATGACAGGTCGCGGATCACCGGGTAGTCGGCTTGCGGCCCGCCCGAGACATTTCGCATATCGAGCATGACGCGACCGGAAGGCGGAACCGCACCAGCCACATTGAAATGCATCGGCCTTACTCGCTCGACTTTTGCTTCCGCCTCCTGCAACTGCTCGTTGGCCCGGCTAGACTGGCGTTCCGCCAGTGCATCGCCCCGGCCCTTCGACTGCTGCGCACGGTCCTCCCGGGCATCGAGCAGCATTTTGCTCATCCCTGCATCGGCGCGCGATTTGCGACCGCGTGCATCGCTGCGCGCCTGTCTTTCGGCTGCAGCCTGTGCCTTCCGCTCCACCTGCTTGACTTCACGCTGTGCCGTTACGAGATCGCGCACCGCCGTCGCGCGCTCTTCGGTCTTTTTTGCGTGATAGAAGTCCCAGTTGCCGCCGTAGAGCCGAAGCCCGTCCGGAGATAATTCCGCTATCGCATCCATGGACTGCAACAGTTCGCGGTCATGGCTGACCACCACGGCTGCGCCGCGCCAGGCGGTCAGCAAATCGACAACTGCCAAACGACCGGCACGATCGAGATTATTGGTCGGTTCGTCCAACAGAATGAGATCAGGTTTGCGGAAGATGAGTGCTGCAAGCGCCGCGCGTGTCTGCTGGCCACCGCTCAAGGCCGAAAGGGGTGTGTCGGGAGCCATATCAGGCAAACCAAGCCGCTGCAGCACGTCGGCAAAACGCTGTGGCAGAAGCCAATCGGCCTCATTGAGATCGCTGTCACTGGCCAAGCCCTGTTCGACACGTGCCAAAATGTCGAAGTCTGTGCGCGCATCGAAAAGATCAGCCAGCGTCTCGGAACCATCGCCGCCGACGTTCTGCCGCAACACACCGATGGTCCCGTTTACGGTCACATTTCCGCTTGTCGGAAGCATCGCGCTACTCATCACGTGCAGCAGCGTCGATTTCCCGACGCCATTGCGTCCGACCAGACCGATGCGACCTACGGTTATGCTGAAATTGATGGATTCGAAGAGAGTACGGCCATCAGCCGTAACGCAGGAAACATCCTGAAGTGTAAGAAGAGCAGACATCGCGAACCATGGAAACGTTGAAAACACTGGTCATTTGAAACAGTGCAATCCGATCCATCGTTCTTCTCTCCTCTTCTAAACCGGCTCTTATATAGGCCTTACGATCCGATCAATCCAGATCGAATGTCGCAATGACTGGCACATGGTCCGATGGGCGGTCCCAACCGCGCGCATCGCGAAGGATTTGCAGACCCTGCATATACCCTTCAAGATCGGCAGAACCCCAGACGTGATCCAGCCTGCGGCCACGATCCGATTCGGCCCAATCTTTGGCGCGATAGCTCCACCAGGTGAAGATTTTCTGGTCCGCCGGAATAAGCTGTCGCATCAGGTCGCTCCAGCCACCCTTCACACGCAAATCTTCCAGCGTTTCGGTTTCGATCGGCGTATGGCTGACGATCTTGAGCAACTGCTTGTGCGACCAGACGTCGTTTTCGAGCGGAGCAATGTTGAGATCACCAACGAGAACGGAAGAATGTCCGTCTTTCCGGTCGGCGACGATAGCGCGCATTTCTTCGAGAAAAGCCAGCTTATGCGCGAATTTCGGATTGATTACCGGGTCCGGCTCATCACCGCCCGCAGGAACGTAAAAGTTATGAATACGGAGCTTCTTACCGCCCGCCTCGACGACAGCGCTCAAATGGCGGCAATCGCCCATGTCGCAGAAACCGATCTTTTCCACGCCCGTCAGATGACGGCGTGATATCGTAGCGACACCATGATAGCCCTTCTGACCGCTGATCGCGATGTGTTCATAGCCGAGAGCCCGGAACCCTTTCGACGGAAACAGATTATCGGGGCACTTCGTTTCCTGAAGGCACAGAACATCCGGCTGATAATCGCGCAGAAACTGTTCGACCAGCGGCATACGCAGACGAACGGAATTGATGTTCCAGGTAGCAACGGAAAAGGCCATGAAGATAGGACTCGCAGCAACGAAAAAGATGCCGCGAACCTAATCATTTATCCGGCAAATGCAAACGGCTTGCCTATCACAAACTGACGATTACTGACCTTTGCGCTTCATTGCGATGCGCTGATAGTCGATCTTGAACATATCGTCGGTGAAACGCACGCCGCTGCGCACGTTGAAGATCATGACAGTGGTATCGAGCTTCTGGGCATCGGTGATGGTCCACTGCTTCAGCTCGTACGATTTAGGGTCGAACATCATGGTGATTTTCGAATCGCCAAAGATCGACTTGTCGCCCAACACCAGCGTGGTCATATCCGGCTCCTGCTTCACATTCTGAAGACGGCCCCCACCCAGATCAATCCGATCTGCCAGCAGCAGCTTCAAGGGCGTCTTCGAAAGCGGATAGAGATCCCATGTATCGAGCTTGCGATTGTTGATGACGACCGATTCGCCATCCGAAATCACCCGGATTGGAGAATTATTGTAGTTGAAGCGAATCTTGCCCGGACGCTCGATATAGAAAGTGCCGCCCGTCTGTTCGCCCTTCGGGCCGAACTGCACGAACTCGCCGGTCATTGTACGTACCGATGAAAAATGATCGGCGATCTGCTGTGCCGCCGCACCGCCGCCTGCCCCCTGCGCCATCGCGGCGACCGGAGCCAGAACCAGCGACGTCATGCCAAGCCCAAGCGCTCCCATTCCCAGCACGGCGGCAAGGCGACCAGCTTTCGCGAAGGCGGAGAAACGGGAGAACATCATCGACAAACTTTCTCTTTTCATCATTCTGTTTAACTACGCCGCCAGTTGGGCGCGAGTATGGCCATCAGAAATCATCGTCGCCAGTGGGAACCAAAATTTCACGCTTGCCCGCATGGTTGGCCGGACCGACAATGCCCTCCTCTTCCATGCGTTCGATGATTGAGGCAGCCCGATTATAACCAATACCGAGACGGCGCTGGATGTAGGAAGTCGAAGCCTTCTTGTCACGCAACACCACGGCCACGGCCTGATCGTAAGGATCGTCGGAATCCTCCAAATTGCCGGTTCCAGCCGGACCGCTGCCACCTTCGTCGTCTTCGTCATCCTCGGTGATGGCGTCGAGATATTCCGGCACGCCCTGAAGCTTCAGATGCTGCACGATGCGTTCCACCTCGTCGTCACCGACGAAAGGCCCGTGCACGCGCTGGATGCGGCCACCGCCAGCCATGAAGAGCATATCACCCTGACCGAGAAGCTGCTCGGCGCCCTGCTCGCCCAGAATGGTTCGGCTATCGATCTTCGACGTCACCTGGAATGAAATGCGGGTCGGGAAGTTGGCCTTGATCGTTCCGGTGATGACGTCCACTGATGGGCGCTGGGTGGCCATGATGACATGAATACCCGCCGCACGGGCCATCTGCGCCAGACGCTGCACCGCACCTTCGATATCCTTGCCGGCAACCATCATCAGGTCGGCCATTTCGTCGATAATCACGACGATATATGGCATCGGCTCCAGATCGAGCTCCTCCGTCTCGTAAATCGCCTCGCCGGTATTGCGGTCAAAGCCGGTCTGGACCGTACGTGCAATCGGCTCGCCCTTTTTCTGCGCAAGGCCGACGCGCTGATTAAAGCCGTCAATATTGCGCACACCGACCTTCGACATCTTGCGATAACGGTCTTCCATTTCGCGCACGGTCCATTTGAGCGCGACCACGGCTTTCTTGGGATCGGTTACGACAGGCGTCAGCAGATGCGGAATGCCGTCATAGACGGAGAGTTCCAGCATCTTCGGGTCGATCATGATCAGGCGGCATTCCTGCGGCGTCATGCGATAAAGCAAGGACAGGATCATGGTGTTGATCGCCACCGACTTACCCGAACCGGTCGTACCGGCGACGAGAACGTGCGGCATCTTCGCGATATCGGCGATCACCGGCTCGCCATTGATGGTCTTGCCGAGCGCAAGCGCCAGTTTCGCCTTCGACTGTTCGAAGTCGCGACTTGCCAGCATCTCGCGCAGATAAACCATCTCACGCTTCGGGTTCGGCAGTTCGATGCCGATGGCGTTACGCCCCGGAATGACGGCCACGCGTGCTGCAATCGCGCTCATCGAGCGGGCGATATCGTCGGCAAGACCGATGACGCGCGAGGACTTGATTCCCGGTGCGGGCTCCAGTTCGTAAAGTGTCACCACCGGACCAGGCTTCACATTGATGATTTCACCACGCACGCCGAAATCTTCCAGCACACCTTCCAACAGACGGGCGTTCTGTTCCAGCGCATCCTTGGAAAGCGCCGGATCGCGCTGGACGAGCTTCGGTTCGGCAAGGAAATGCAGCGATGGCATTTCAAACACGCCATTGTCCTTGAGGAAGGATGGCTGCGCCTCACGCTGGGCGCGTGCACCGGGTTTCGGCGACGGAGCGGCCTGTTCCACGCGAGCCTTTCGGCTACGCGGCGGCGGCGCATCGTGCCATTCCTGACCGGCGAGCGGCGCGCCGTCATCCATATCGTCCATATCGAAAGGCGGTTCGTCATCAGCAGCCGCTGGCGCTCCGAAACCGGGTTCGCGGCGCGGCGCATTGCGTGTTTCGGCGTTGCGGCGCACAACGCGCATATTGTCGAAATCTTCCGCGCGCGGGCGACAACGGCCAAGCCCCGTCAGGCGCTTGAAGTTCGCGGTCGTGGTCAGTGCCAGATGGGTGAGTGCACCCATAAGCTGGAAACCACCACCGGCTGATGTTTCATCGTCCTCGTCATCTACTGCGAAATCATCCTCCTCAGCGCCACGGCGGCCCGAGGGCTGTGCAGGATTGACGATCCCCACACCGCGCCCAATGATACCGCTGGCGAAAAGGCAGAGCCAGAAGGCCGGTACGGCGAGGATAAGCGCAATGCCTGAAGCGATCGCGCCTTGCGGGAAACTGCCAAGAAAAAGACCCGGGAACTTCAGGATCATGTCGCCGAAGACGCCACCGAGACCAATCGGCATCGGCCAGCTTTCCGGCACGGCGAAGCAGCTGGCGATGGCTGCAAACAGGAGTGCAGCGCCGAGCCACGCGAAACTGCGCTTGGCTACGCGGCCAATGCCGCCGCGTGTCATCATCAGCAGCGACCAGACGGCGAGCGGAAGCAGAGCGGGAACACTCGCCAGACCGAAAAACTGCATGGCAATGTCAGAGAACACTGCGCCCGGATAACCCAGCGCATTCGTTACCGGATTGTCGGTCGCATGGCTGAAGCTCGGATCGGCAACATTCCAAGTCGCCAATGCGCCGACCGCCATGCCGGTGAGCGCCAGAAGCCCCAATCCGAACAGGATATAGAACTGCCTGCGGAAGAGATTGGCCAGTTTCAGCCTGTCTTCCGTAATCCGCTCGTCACGCAGCGGGTATGAGGGCGAATATCCTTGCCGCATATAGCCTGTCCCGAACCGAAAATATTTGCTGGCCCCTGAGCGGAAATGCTCCGGGCACATTGAATCGGTCCGATCCTAGTCGCAGGGTGGTTAATTCCTCATTAACCATGCATCAGGCCGCAGATAAATCCTGTCGACAAAATGAAAAAGGCGCGGTTTTCCGCGCCTTTTTCCTCTTGAGACAATCCCGCTCTATTGAACGGATTCGCCGTGCAAAGCGATGTCGAGGCCCTCGATCTCGGCCTGTTTGCTGGGGCGCAGACCCATGACGGCCTTGACCACGTAAAGAATGATCGCGGTGGCGATCGCCGTATAGACAATCGTGATGGCAGCACCGAAGAACTGCTTGCCGATGGTTGCACCTTCACTGGCCGGGTTGATCGCCGCATCGGCGAAGAGACCGGTCAGCACCGCACCGACGAAGCCGCCGACACCATGGACTCCGAACGCATCGAGCGAATCGTCATAACCGAGCGCATGCTTGATCTTTACAGCCGCCACATAGCAGACCGCACCAGCCACGATGCCGATGATGAGCGCACCCATGGGGTTGACGAAACCGGCGGCAGGCGTAACGGCAACAAGGCCGGCAACGGCGCCTGAAATGATACCGAGCACGCTCGGCTTGCCTGCAATCGCCCATTCCACAAACATCCAGGCCAGAGCTGCACCGGCAGTCGCAACCTGCGTATTGAGCATGGCGACGCCAGCAAGTGCATTGGCACCGACAGCGGAACCGGCATTGAAGCCGAACCAGCCAACCCACAGAAGGGCAGCACCAATGACCGAAAGGACAAGATTATGCGGCGCCATGTTGGTGTGGCCGTAACCATCGCGCTTGCCGATGATGAGAGCCGCAACCAGACCGGCCACACCGGCATTGATATGGACGACCGTGCCGCCAGCAAAATCAAGCACGCCATCCGACGCCATGAAGCCGCCGCCCCAGACCCAATGCGCGACCGGGATATAGACGATAAACAGCCAGAGGGTCAGGAAGACAAGCATGGAGGAAAACTTCATGCGTTCGGCAAACGAACCGGCGATAAGTGCGGGCGTGATCACCGCAAAAGTCATCTGGAAGGTGATAAACACATATTCGGGGATCGTTCCCGTCAGCGATTCCATCGTGACGCCGGAGAAAAAGGCCTTGGAAAGACCGCCAATATAAGAGTTGAGCGATCCACCATCGGTAAAGGCCAGCGAATAGCCTGCAACCATCCACAGAATGGACATGAGACAAGTAATGGCGAAGCTCTGCATCACCGTGGAGAGCACGTTCTTCTTGCGCACCATGCCGCCATAGAACAGTGCGAGACCCGGTATAGTCATCATCAACACAAGCGCGGTTGAAGTCAGCATCCACGCCGTATCGCCCGTATCGAGGGTTGGTGTCGGTGCGGCGTCCTGTGCCAATGCCGTCCCGGCCATGGCGACGAGCGCAGGCAGGGTAGCCAGAAGGGCCGTTTGCTTGTTTCTTCCTGTTATGAGCATCGAATTTCTCCGTCGAAGGGCGGCTTCAAACGCGGCTGCGCTGGAAAGACCGGTTCAAACAGAGAGAAACAAAAATCGTGCCAGTTGGCCCTGGCTGGCAAATTAACTGCAAATTTTCTGATATTCGGTGCGCCGGATGCGGAAATTCCGGGCCATGGAAGAGGTGGTGCCGCTACGATTTCGAACCGAATGACGCCGTAAGTGATTCATTCGATTCGGTTTTTGCACCACGGGCATTCCGCTAATCAGTAGCGAAATGCCTTATTTTTAATCGACTGATTGATGTGCGATTAAAACTTAATCACTTCTTTTTGTCATGGACACGGATCAACCCTTCCTGCGCAACCGATGCGATCAGCACGCCATCACGTGTATAAAGCGCCCCCCGGTTGAAACCGCGCGCGCCGGAGGCGCTGGGAGTGTCCTGCGTGTAGAGCAACCAGTCATCAAGCCTGCATGGCCGGTGAAACCACATGGCATGGTCGAGGCTTGCAACCTGCAGATCACGGTCGAAAATGGTGCGGCCATGCGGATGCAGGGACGTATCGAGCAGCGTCATATCGGAGAGATAGGCGAGAATGGCGGCCTGCAATGCCCGGTCATCCGGCACGATACCGCGCGCTCTGACCCAAACATGCTGGACAGGCTCAAGCTTCTCGCGCGAGAAATAATGGGTCAGCGAGACAGGCTTGATTTCGATAGGTCGCTCCCGCTCCCAGTATTTGCGCACATTGGGCGGCGCCATATGGAGATACTGCTCCTTGATGTCGCGATCGCCGACAAGCTGCTCAGGCATCGGTAGTCCTTCCGGCATGGGAAGCTGGTGATCGAGCCCACCCTCATCCACCTGAAACGAAGCCGAAAGGGAAAAAATGGCCTTGCCATGCTGCTTTGCCAGAACGCGCCGTGTGCTGAAGCTCGATCCGTCGCGGATACGGTCCACCTCATAGACAATCGGGATCGCTGGATCGCCTGGCCGCACGAAATAGGCATGCAGGGAGTGGACATGTCGCTCGGGCTCAACCGTGCGCTGCGCTGCGATCAGCGCCTGCCCAATCACCTGCCCGCCGAAAACCCGCTGCCAGCCGACCTGTGGACTGTTGCCGCGGAACAGATCCACCTCAAGAGTTTCCAGATCGAGGATGGAAAGAAGCTCACGCATTGCGTCAGTTTGAGCGTCAGCGGACTTTTCTTGATCGGTCATGGACAGCCTGTCTCCTGCAACCATATATATGCTTTGGGTTCTTGTTTGAGCCGGAGCATTGGAACCTGTCAAGAACCGTGCGCGAGAAGCTGTATCGGCAGAGGCCCGGATACCTCGCTTCGGCAGCTCGCGTTCCGACATGCACCGCGGCAAAATATCGGGTTCCTTGGACAACGATATATGCCAAAACACCGCTAGAGCGGTTCCAGTCAAACCAGAATCGTGGAACCGCACTATCTCTTTGTTTCTAAGCATTTGCCTGGCGCAAAACCGCTTCGCACTTTTGCTGGAAATGCTATCGTGAGATAGATTCTCGAAAGGAAGTGACAATGGCCGCCCGGAAGAAGCAGGAAGCAGCACGCAATAACGATGTGGTGATTGCAGGCGGCGGCTATGTCGGGCTCGTCACGGCAGTTGCGATCAAATCAGCGGCACCGCATCTTTCCGTTACTGTCATCGACGGTGCACCGGCTGGTGCCTGGAAGAACGACCCGCGCGCTTCCTCGATTGCCGCGGCTGCATCACGTATGCTTGACCAGCTCGGCTGCTGGCAGGAAATCCTTCCCGAAGCCCAGCCCATCACGGAAATGGTCATCACCGATTCGCGCACTTCCGATCCCGTGCGCCCGGTTTTTCTCACTTTCGAAGGTGAAGTCGAACCCGGCGAACCCTTTGCCCATATGGTGGAAAACCGTGTCCTCAACACCGCCCTCCATAATAAGGCCGAAGCGCTCGGAATTGTCTTCCTCGAAGCCACCAGTGTAGAGAATTTCAACACGCTCCCTGAAGGAGTAACCGTCACCCTCTCCAATGGGGATACGCTTGAAACGCGCCTGCTGATCGCCGCAGATGGTGCGCGCTCCCGCCTGCGTGATCTTGCTGGCATCAAGACGGTCAACTGGGATTACGGCCAGTCCGGCATCGTGTGCAATGTCGCCCATGAACTGCCGCATGGCGGCCGGGCTGATGAGCATTTTCTTCCAGCCGGTCCATTTGCGATCCTTCCGTTGAAGGGTAATCGCAGTTCACTGGTCTGGACCGAGCGCACATCGGATGCCGAACGCCTCATTCGCGAAGACGACTTCGTATTCGAGGCTGAACTGGAACAGCGCTTCGGGCATCGTCTGGGTGCCCTGCATGTCGAAGGCCCGCGCCGCGCCTTCCCGCTCGGCCTGACGCTGGCACGTGAATTCGTGAAGCCACGTTTCGTGCTGGTGGGCGATGCGGCGCACCGTATCCATCCCATTGCCGGTCAGGGCCTCAATCTTGGCTTCCGGGATGCCGCCGCAATTGCCGAAGTCGTGGTCGAAACGGATCGCCTCGGCCTCGACATCGGTTCATTTGCCGCTCTGGAGCGTTATCAGTCCTGGCGTCGCTTCGATACCGTGCAGATGGGTGTGACGACGGACATCCTGACCAAGCTTTTCTCCAACGACAACCCGGCCATCCGCTCTATCCGCGATATTGGTCTGGGGCTCGTAGACCGGGTACCGGCGCTGAAATCCTTCTTCATCAAGCAGGCCGCCGGTCTTTCAGGCGACACGCCGCGCTTGTTGAAGGGACAGGCTATCTGAATTCTCGCCAAGTTCTGGTTGATTGCTGGAAGCCGTGGTCAAGCGCCCTATATCGGTAGCGGAAATCCCAACCGAGAGGAGAGCTTCCCATGGACAGAAAAGCAACCGCCGTCTGGCAAGGCACGCTGAAGGAAGGCAAAGGCACCCTCAACACGCAAAGCGGTGCACTGAAAGACCTGCCTTACGATTTCAAAGCTCGTTTTCAGGACGAAAGCGGTCGCTCCGGCACCAATCCGGAAGAACTTCTGGGTGCTGCTCACGCAGGCTGCTTTGCCATGCAGCTTTCCGCACTCCTGACGGAACATGGAACACCACCGGAAAAGCTGGAAGCAACTGCGGCAGTCACTGTCGGCCCCGCAGCTGGCGGTGGCTTTGAGATCAGCCGCAGCGCGCTCACGCTCAATGCCTCTATTCCCGGCATTTCGGTCGAGGATTTCGAAGCGCTCGCCAACAAAGCCAAGCAGTCCTGCCCTCTCTCGAAAGCACTGGGCGCCATTGAGGTTACGCTGGACGCAAAGCTGGTCTGAAAAATCTCAAGACGCGGAAATGATGAGCGGGCGCAAGCCCGCTTTTTTATTCGGGCAGGTGGCAAACAGCCTCGATATTGTGCCCATCCGGATCCGTCACGAAAGCAGCGTAATAATCAGGATGGTAATCGGCACGCAAGCCGGGTTTGCCGTTGTCGGCCCCCCCGGCAGCAATTGCCGCTTCATAAAAGCGGTCAACCTCGGAGCGGGTTCCAGCCGAAAAAGCCACATGAAGCACGCCATCGAGCTTCGCGCCCTTCTGCTTGCCGATCCAGAATTCCGGCTTGCCATTGCGGCCATACCCCACCCAGTCGCCGAACTCCATGGCCCGACTTATGCCAAGGGGAGCGAGTGCCGCATCATAGAAAGCTCGCGACTTGGGCATGCTGGAAATGTTGAAACCAATATGATCGAGCATGATTGCCCTGTCTCCGATGGATCTATTCTCCAATGAGATATCGGCGCGGCTACAAAGATCAAGCCTTCTGCGATGGCAACCAGAGCTCAGATCAATAAAAAGGGGAAGGTTTGCACCTTCCCCTCATTCAAACCGATAATGATGCCGCGATTACACGCGGCGCTCGACCATCATCTTCTTGATTTCGGCAATCGCCTTGGCAGGGTTCAAGCCCTTCGGGCAGGTCTGCGCACAATTCATGATCGTATGGCAGCGATAGAGCCGGAACGGGTCCTCGAGATTATCGAGGCGTTCGCCCTTGGCTTCGTCGCGGCTATCGATCAGCCAGCGATAGGCCTGAAGCAGCACGGCAGGGCCGAGATAACGGTCGCCGTTCCACCAGTAGCTCGGGCACGAGGTCGAGCAGCAGGCGCACAGAATGCACTCGTAGAGACCGTCGAGCTTCTGACGGTCCTCATGGCTCTGCAGCCATTCCTTCTGCGGCTCCGGCGAAACCGTCTTGAGCCATGGCTCGATGGAACGATGCTGGGCGTAGAAATTGGTGAGGTCCGGCACAAGATCCTTCACCACCGGCATATGCGGCAGCGGGTAAACCTTGATGGCACCCTTGATGTCGTCCATGCCCTTGGTGCAGGCAAGCGTGTTTGCGCCGTCGATATTCATGGCGCAGGAACCGCAAATGCCTTCACGGCACGAACGGCGCAGCGTCAGGGTCGGGTCAATCTTGTTCTTGATATAGAGCAGACCGTCCAGAACCATCGGACCGCAATCGTCGCGATCGACATAATAGGTGTCGATGCTCGGATTGGCGTCGTCGTCCGGCGACCAGCGATAGATACGGAATTCGGTAACCCGCTTCGCACCGTCGGGGCGCGGCCAGGTCTTGCCCTCTTGCGGGCGCGAATTCTTGGGAAGTGCGAGTTCAACCATTGCTCTTTCCCTTGATTAGTAAACGCGCTTCTTCGGCGCAATCTTGGCGAGGCTGATGCCGCCTTCCTCTTCCGTCGTCAACGGATCGAGGTGGACAGGACGGTAGTCAAGCTTGACCTTGCCATCCGGCGACAGCCAGGACAGGGTGTGCTTGCGCCACACGGCATCGTTGCGATCCGGGAAATCCTCATGCGCATGGGCACCGCGGCTTTCCTGGCGCGCTTCGGCGGAAACAACCGTCGTCAGCGCATTCGCCATCAGGTTTTCCAGCTCAAGCGTTTCGACGAGATCGGAGTTCCAGATCATCGAACGGTCGGTAACCTTGATGTCCGGCAGTTCATGCCAGAGCTTTTCCATGCGCTCGACGCCTTGCTTGAGCGATTCCGACGTACGGAATACGGCGGCATCTTCCTGCATGGTACGCTGCATCTTCTCGCGCAGTTCTGCGGTCGGCTGGGAGCCGTTGGCAAAACGCAGACGATCGAAGCGCTCCATGATCTTGTCGCAGGCGGTAACGTCGAGGTCCGGAATCTTCGACTTGCGATCAATGACCTGCCCGGCGCGGATTGCAGCCGCACGGCCAAACACGACCAGATCGATCAGCGAGTTGGAGCCGAGACGGTTTGCGCCGTGCACCGAAGCGCAGCCCGCTTCGCCGACAGCCATCAGGCCCGGCTGTACGCGGTCTGGATCAGCCTCGGTCGGGTTCAACACTTCGCCCCAGTAATTGGTCGGAATGCCACCCATATTGTAGTGAACCGTCGGGAGAACCGGGATCGGTTCCTTGGTCACATCGACGCCTGCGAAAATCTTGGCCGATTCCGAAATACCCGGCAGGCGTTCATGCAGAACAGCCGGATCGAGATGGTCAAGATGCAGGAAGATGTGATCCTTGGCCTTGCCGACGCCACGGCCAGCACGGATTTCCATGGTCATGCAGCGCGAGACAACGTCACGCGAGGCAAGGTCCTTGGCCGAAGGGGCATAGCGCTCCATGAAGCGCTCGCCTTCGGAATTGACCAGATAACCGCCTTCGCCGCGCGCACCTTCGGTGATGAGGCAGCCTGCGCCATAGATGCCAGTTGGATGGAACTGTACGAATTCCATGTCCTGCAGTGGCAGGCCGGCACGTGCAACCATGCCGCCACCATCGCCGGTGCAGGTATGGGCAGAGGTTGCCGAGAAATAGGCACGGCCATAACCGCCTGTCGCCAAAACCACCATCTTGGCCGAGAAGCGATGGATCGTGCCGTCATCAAGGTTCCACGCCACGACGCCGGTGCAGACACCGTCAGTCATGATGAGATCGAGCGCGAAATATTCGATGAAGAACTGCGCGTTGTTCTTGAGCGACTGGCCATAGAGCGTATGCAGGATAGCGTGGCCGGTACGGTCGGCAGCAGCACAGGTGCGCTGGACCGGAGGACCGTCGCCAAAATTCTGCATGTGGCCGCCGAACGGGCGCTGATAAATCTTGCCTTCTTCCGTACGCGAGAAAGGCACACCGTAGTGTTCCAGTTCGTAGACGGCGGCAGGCGCTTCACGCGCCAGATATTCCATCGCATCGGTGTCGCCGAGCCAGTCCGATCCCTTGACGGTATCGTACATGTGCCACTGCCAGCTGTCCGGGCCCATATTCTTGAGCGAAGCGGCGATGCCACCCTGCGCTGCGACCGTATGCGAACGGGTCGGGAAAACCTTGGTGATGCAAGCCGTCTTCAGGCCTTGCTCGGCCATGCCGAGCGTTGCGCGTAGGCCCGCGCCGCCAGCTCCGACCACCACCACGTCGAACTTGTGATCGACATAGGTATATTTGCTTGCCACGGCAGCATCGGCCGCGTTGTTTACTGCACTAGCCATCGGGCTATCAACCTCCGAAGCTCAGCTTGAGAATCGCAAAAATGCAGGCGAAGCCGACCACCGCCGTAAAGAAGGTGTTCAACATCACCAGCACGACCTTCATGCCTTCGCCATGCACATAATCTTCGATAATGACCTGCATACCCAGGCGCATGTGATAAACGCCAGTCAGAACGAACAGCGCCATCACGATTGCCGTGAAGGGATGCGACAGGGCAGCCCGGACTTCCGCATAGCTTGCGCCATTGAGCGAAATGACCAGACCGATGAAAAACATGACCAGCGGCACAAGAGCGGCGGCGCTCAAGCGCTGATACCAGAAATGACCGGTGCCTTCCTTGGCTGATCCCAGACCCCGAACCTTGCCGAGCGGGGTGCGCATATCATTGTTCATACCGTTCATGAAACCAGCTCCCCTTAGCGCACCGAATAGGCAACGACCCAGACGAGGATCGTGGCGATGACGGAGAAAACGACGGTCGCCCAGGCGATCTTCGAAGCTGTGTGCTTTTCAAGACCAGCGCCCGTATCCCAGATCAGGTGACGAACGCCACCGGCCAGATGGTGCAGAAGCGCCCAGGTATAGCCGAACAGGATCAGGCGACCGATCCAGGACGAGAACAATGCGTTGACGAAATTGAAGCACTCTTCGCTGACCGCAGCCGAAATCAGCCAGGCTGCCAGCAACAGGGTGCCGAAGTAAAGTGCGCCGCCCGTGATGCGATGGACGATGGACATCGTCATCGTAATGACCGGCTTGTAGATGGACAGGTGCGGCGACAAAGGACGCTGGCGCGTTACAGTCGGTTGTGTCATGGCTCTGTAGGCTTCCCTGACGTTTCTCTCCGGCCACACCCCGCTGACGAAGATCAGCGAAGCAGCCAGGTTGCGGGTTCTCCCGAACCCCAGTTCGACGTCGTCCAAAGCACATGGAACCGGACTTTACGATCCCGCGCCGGTACGACCCAATAAAATATGGCTGGACCGTGGCGTACGGCCCTATGTGGCGCTTTCTACTGCGCTTTTACCATCACGTCAAAGAAGCTTTTTCACGAAAAGACTAACAATTGGTCGCACCTGGGCGACACATTCGCGTGATTGCGGCATTCAAACGATTGAAGACCGCAATCGGCAAAAACATGTGTAATTTCATCAACTTTTGGGAAATCGATCAACTGCCGAATCGAATCACATAGCTCGACCAGTCCGCAGCCGTAGCAATCTGTTCATAGAGCTTGCGCCCGTCTTCCGGCACGCGCGGCGCATTAAGCACCAGCTTGGACCAGCTGCGCTCTTCCGCCTTGTCGGCAAGCACGTCGATCAGCGCCTTGGCTATGCCCTTTCCGCGATGATCGTGATGCACATAGATATGGTCCACCTGCCCTGCACGCAGACCCGTCACGGGTTCGGGCAGATCGTAGAAGATCACGAAGCCGACCAGATTTCCGTCGACCCTGGCCCCCAGAGTTTCAGCGGCGCGATCCTGAAGCAGGTGTTCGGCATAAAAATCGTCGGGGCGGCGTGGAGCGCCGCGCTTCAGCGCCTGCGCATAGCTTGCCAGCAGCGGCGCGAATTCATGGGCATCACGCAGATGGAGGAGCGCAATATCGACGGCATGATCTTTGGTCATTGGACGTTCCTTGGCGTTTCCAGCTCTTCCGCCTGCGACCTGCGAAGCAGTAGCGCACGAGAAGACCGGTTCGATTTTAGCCAGCACGGATGACAAAGGTAAAGAAAGAGTTAAGATAGTCCTCATTCTCTTTGGGATCATGCACGATGAGGCTCGATCAACGATGGCAAACTGCAAACGGCTGATACTTGGTCTGGTTGTCGTCTGCGCCCTTGCGCTGACCGGTCCCGCGCTTGCCGAAGAAGCGATGCGCTCCGTCGATGCGTCGGGAAACCTTGTCGTCCAGATGCCGGATAATGGCGCCAAGATCATCCGGGTCGGCGCGGCGCAGAAGCCAGTTTTGCCTTCGCCGCAACGCATGAAGGTGATTACCGCGCCGCGGGATCGCACGGTTGCCTATATCGTCGCCAAGCCCAACGGCAATTGCGAGAGCGCTGTCGTGCTGCGCGGGCGCTCTTTCATGTATGGGATCGACCGCGGGGAAACACCGGTCCTCGACCATGCGGGCTGCGGCTATCAATAGGATTCGTTCAACGCCCGGCCTTTGAGCGGAACTCCACAACGTTTTCGTCCACCAATATCGGCAGAGCGCTGCGGACGCAGTTGCGCCCGCCCTTCTTCGCTTCATAAAGCGCCCCGTCGGCCCGCTTGTAGAGATCGGAAAACACATCGTCGAATTCCATTTCCGCGATACCGAAGCTCACGGTGAATTCAATCCCGCCGTTCCTGCCCGGAATATGGATATCGCGACAGACAAGCCGGGTCTTGTCCGCAAATCTCCATGCGGACTGGATCGTATTGCCCGGCAGAATGATCGCGAATTCCTCGCCGCCAATACGCGCGGCAATCCCACCCTTGGCATTGGCTGCCTTGCGCAATTCGGCAGAGAAAGCGGCGATGACGCGATCTCCCAGCGCATGACCATGTGTATCGTTGATTGCCTTGAAGTGATCGATGTCGCACAGAACAAGCGACAGAGCCTGCCGCATACGTTTCGACTTTTCAATTGCGGCTTCGGCACGAAACTCGAAGCCGCGCCGGTTGAGCAACGTCGATAGCTGGTCCGTTTCCGAGCGGATCAACATATTGGCGATCAGCTCCCGCATCAGGCTCAAGAGCAGAAGCAGCCCGCCTGCGACGGAAAGAGCAGCACCGATTGACTGCGAGAACATTGCATAGGTCGTATCGATATAATCAGCCGGTTCAGCACCCGCGCCTCCCGACAGCACGGCGATGACCGGCTTGAACAGGAAGTGGACGGCACTGATACCAAACAGTATCGCCATCAAGGTATCGATACCGTTGCGTTCCACCCGCAGGATCAGCCACACTGCCAGAAGGAGTACGAGGAAATAGGGCGCCTGATAAAGCAGCATGCCGATCATCTGGCTGCGGGCAATGTCATATATGCTGTAGACCGCGGCGAGAGATGCAATGGTCAGCAGACCGAGCGCAATCCACGGCACCGGTCGGGCATACATCCGCGCCAGACCGACGACCAGACAGGACAATGTCAGGTAATAGGTCGAAAAGGCGAGCATATAGCCGAGGCGGGGATTGGGAATGGAAGGCATGGCAAGCTCTGTCAGGAAATAGAGCATTGCGAAAATAAAGCCGAAGGCGAAGACAGGCGCGGCCGCATTATCCCGCGCATAAACGGCAATGCCGAGAAATGCGAAAGCAAACAGACCGGAAACGGTCATGTTGATCAGGAGGATAAAGTCGGCTCCATTCATCGATGCTCTTCCCCGTGCTGGCTGTCAAAGGCTCCCAGACGCCAGCCACCCCATTCCTCCTTACAATCAAAGCGTGAAAAAGCTGCTAATATACAGCCAAAGAAAAACCGCCGGGATGAGCCGGCGGTTTGATCTTTCCAGAAGCGCTTCAAAAACGCTTCGTCAGGAGTGAAACCTCAGTTCCACTCGCGAATGTCGACGAAATGTCCGGCAATTGCCGCAGCGGCAGCCATGGCTGGCGACACGAGATGGGTGCGGCCCTTGAAACCCTGACGGCCTTCAAAATTGCGGTTCGAGGTCGAAGCGCAACGTTCACCCGGCTTAAGGCGGTCGTCGTTCATGGCAAGGCACATGGAACAACCCGGTTCGCGCCAATCGAAACCGGCTTCGATGAAGATCTTGTCGAGGCCTTCAGCTTCCGCCTGTTCCTTCACGAGACCCGAGCCCGGCACGATCATGGCGTTGACGCCAGCCGCAACCTTCTTGCCAGCGGCCATGCGTGCCGCATCGCGCAGATCTTCGATACGACCATTGGTGCAGGAACCGATGAAGACGCGATCGATCTTGATGTCGGTCATCTTGGTGCCCGGCTTCAGGCCCATATAGTCCAGAGCACGCCACTTGGATGCACGCTTGGTCTCGTCCTTGATCTCATCCGGGTTCGGAACGATGTCCGTGACGAAGACCACGTCTTCCGGTGAGGAACCCCAGGAAACGACCGGCGAAATCTTAGCGGCATCCAGTTCGACGATCTTGTCGAAATGTGCACCCTCATCCGAATGCAGCGTCTTCCAGTACGAAATCGCCTGTTCCAGCGCTTCGCCCTTCGGCGCGCGTGGCTTGTCCTGCACATAGGCAAAGGTCGTTTCGTCCGGTGCGATCAGACCAGCGCGCGCACCGCCTTCAATCGACATGTTGCAGACCGTCATGCGGCCTTCCATCGACAACGAGCGAATAGCGCTACCGGCATATTCGATCACATAACCGGTGCCGCCCGCAGTGCCGATTTCGCCGATGATGGCAAGCGTGATGTCCTTGGCGGTGACGCCGGGAGCCAGTTCGCCCTCAACACGCACGAGCATGTTCTTGGCTTTCTTCTGGATCAGCGTCTGGGTAGCCAGAACGTGTTCTACCTCGGAGGTGCCGATACCATGCGCCAGCGAACCGAAAGCGCCATGCGTGGAGGTGTGGCTGTCGCCGCAGACAATGGTCATGCCCGGCAGGGTGAAGCCCTGCTCCGGCCCGACGATGTGCACGACACCCTGACGGCGATCACGCTCGGAATAATATTCAACGTTGAAATCCGCAGCATTCTTGGCCAGAGCTTCGACCTGAATGCGGCTTTCCTCGTTCTTGATACCGTTGATGCGGTCCGGTGAGGTCGGAACATTGTGATCGACCACGGCCAGCGTCTTTTCAGGATGACGCACCTTGCGGCCAGCCATGCGCAGGCCTTCAAAAGCCTGCGGACTCGTCACTTCGTGCACAAGATGGCGATCAATATAAAGGAGGCAGGTTCCGTCTTCCTGCTGATCCACTACATGGTCGTCCCAGATCTTGTCGTAAAGTGTACGCGGCGCGCTCATTGCGAGAGGTCCTTTGAATAGTTCTTAACTTTGGCTGTCATATGCACCCGCCATCACGGTTCGTCAAGAAACTGAAACCGCAACAGGGTGTCGCAGTAACAATCTTGCGAGATATGGGCGGAATTATGCAATATGTTACGCAGCCCGTCGCATTTGGCAAATAAAAAAGGCGACCCGAGGCCGCCTTTTTCAAACAGATTGCTGTGAAGCTTATTCAGCAGCAGCCTTGGCGGCTTCGGCCTTGGCGGCGGCAGCCTTGTCGGCTTCGCGCTCGGCCTTGGTACGGTTGTCTTTCTTTTCAGCAATACGGGCAGCCTTACCGGTAAGGCCACGCAGGTAGTAAAGCTTCGCGCGACGAACCTTGCCGCGGCGAACGAGTTCAACGCCTTCGACGATCGGCGAGTAAACCGGGAATACGCGCTCTACGCCTTCGCCGTACGAAATCTTGCGAACGGTGAAGTTTTCGTTGAGGCCAGCGCCGGAACGGGCAATGCAGACGCCTTCATAGGCCTGCACGCGGGTACGCGTACCTTCGGTAACGCGAACCTGAACGCGAACCGTGTCGCCCGGCTGGAAATCTGGAAGCTTGCGCTTTTCTTCGATCTTTGCTGCCTGTTCGGCTTCAAGCTGACGAATGATATCGGTCATCGTCTCTCTCCTTCTTGAATTCTTCTCAAACAGTCAGAGCGCTCTGCACTTGCCGCCAAGCAATCCTTGGCCCTGCGGCTATGCCCTCAATTTCAGGCAGGAGCGGTACACCATTTATTGGTTTAGGACGTTTCGGGCTTTGCCCGAACGAGATATTACAATGTCGGTACTAGCCCGAACTCGCGCGGCAATACACCATTGCCGCCAATGAATCAATATCAGGACAAGAAAATCGCCTCAGATACGGCCCAGATGCGTGTCCTTGAAACCGGTTCCATATTTGAGACCGAAGCCAAGCGCGCGGTCGACGCCGATATGCACGGCCCAGATCAGTGCCATAGCGATGCAGATCTGCCAGTTCATCGCCCAGCCCAGAACTGCGAGAAGCACAACGCCGATCCAGCTATGGGCGATATTATAGACCACGGCGCCGGTGCGCGGCCCCTTCATATAGCCGAAGAAAGACAGATCGGGCGCCAGAATGAGCAGGGCGAAAAGCCACCAGCTTGCACCGCTGACCCAATAGGCTCCCAGCGCCAGCAGCGCGAGGGAAAGACTTTCGAGCCGCTGGATCAGATTCATTTGCGTTTGCCCTCGCTATAGGCTTCCCAAAGATCGGGACGCCGTTCCTTCGTGATCCGTTCGGCCTGCTCATGCCGCCATTTATCGATTGCGCCATGATTGCCGGAGGTCAGGATTTCGGGGATGGGCCTATCTTCCCAAACCTGCGGACGGGTATAATGCGGATGTTCGAGCAGCCCGGTCTCAAAACTTTCGGTCTCTCCGGATTCGCGATTGCCCATCACACCCGGCAAAAGCCGCACGATTGCATCAAGCAAAACGATTGCCGCGGTTTCTCCACCCGACAGGATGTAATCGCCGATCGATACTTCCTCGAGATTGCGCGCCTCGATGACGCGCTCGTCCACACCCTCGAAGCGGCCACAAAGAATGATCGCGCCCGGTCCGTCGGCCAGTTCGCGCACGCGCTTCTGCGTCAGCGGCTTTCCGCGCGGGCTCATCAGCAGCGTCGGACGGCGACCGTCGGCAACCGAATCCAGCGCGCGGGCGATCACATCCGGCTTCATCACCATGCCAGCGCCACCACCGGATGGCGTGTCATCGACCATACGGTGCTTGCCTTCCGCAAAATCGCGAATCTGCACCGCATCGAGCTGCCATTTGGTCTCGCTGAGTGCCTTACCTGCAAGCGAAGTGCCAAGGGGACCGGGAAACATTTCCGGATAAAGCGTCAGCACCGATGCATGAAAGAAGCCGGGCTCATCATCGACCCTTGAAACGTCGGTCATGACTTCTTCGGCTTTTTCTTTTCGTTCTGCGGGCGTTCATCCTCATCGTCGGCGATCAGTCCAGCGGCATAGGGCTCGACCAGCAAAGTGCCCTTATCCAGATCGATTTCCGGTACGGCTGCCTCCGTGAAAGGAATAAGCATCGGGCGCTTGCCCTTTTCGCTGAGCTCGATGAGGTCGCCGCCACCGAAATCGAACAGGGCGCTCACCACGCCATAGGTCTTGCCTTCGGCATCCACCGCCAGCAAGCCGATCAGGTCGGTCTGGAAGAACTCGTCTTCGTCCAGTTCGTCGTCCGGCAGCTGCGAACGATCAATGAAAAGTTCGGTCCCGTTCAGCGCTTCGGCGGCATTACGGTCATTGATGCCCTTGAAGCGCACGACCACGACCGTCTTTGCTGGACGAGCTTCCAGAACCTCGTAACTCTTGCCCTGTTCGTCATAGAGCAGGCCGTATTCGGCAATTGCCAGCGGATCGCCGGTGAAGGTCTTTACTCTCACTTCGCCACGCGTGCCATGGGCGGCACCAATGACGGCAAGCTGGATCGGGTTTTCTGGACGCGGCATTGCCAACCTTGTTTCTGCTGCTCGAATAGAACTATTTTTCGTTCAATAACCCTTTCGTCAGCGCAATTCACCTCAATTCGTAAGAATAGTGCTTTTCGTCCCGCGAACAACCAGCCGGTAACCTATCGCTGGCAAACTGTCCGTCCACCCAGAATGAACGACCGGCTTGATTATGACAACGAACAGCGAATTTCTGATCCCTGCCCGCGCCGACCTCGCAGCGGCGCGTGAAGAATGGTTGAAGACGCTGAAGGATGCGCGCCGCCTGTCGGAAAACACACTCGAAGCCTATGAGCGCGACACACGTCAGTTCCTCAATTTTCTGACTGGGCATCTGGGCGAACCGCCATCGCTGAAAGATGTTGGCAATCTACGGATCGCCGACCTGCGCTCGTTTCTGGCCAGCCGTCGCAATGAAGGCGTCGGTGCCCGCACGCTGGGCCGCGGGCTTGCTGGCGTGCGCTCGCTTTTACGCCATCTGGAAAAACGCGGCCTGGCCAATGCGGCAGGCGCAAGCGCCATGCGCGCGCCACGCCAGCCGAAATCATTGCCGAAACCATTGACCGCCGAAGACGCCCGGCGCGTGGTTGCAGCCGATGGGCAAATGGCGGAGGAACCATGGATTGCCGCGCGCAACGCAGCCGTCCTGACCTTGCTCTACGGTTGCGGCCTGCGCATTTCGGAAGCGCTCGGCCTGATGGGTGATGCGCTGTCCGACAGCACTGCCCGTTCGATCACCATTACGGGCAAGGGCAACAAAGCGCGTCTCGTCCCGCTTCTGCCCATCGTGCATCGCGCCGTTGCACAATATCGAACGCTTTGTCCGTTCGACCTTTCCGCCGACAAACCGCTTTTTCGAGGCGCCAAGGGTGGTGTGCTGCATGCTGCGATCATCCAGCGCGAAATGCAGAAACTGCGTGCTGGTCTCGGCCTGCCCGACAGCGCGACGCCGCATGCGCTGCGCCATTCCTTCGCCACCCACCTTCTGGGGCGAGGCGGTGATCTCAGGACCATCCAGGAGCTGCTTGGCCACGCAAGCCTCTCGACCACACAGGTCTATACCGGCGTGGATACCGAGCGACTGCTGGAAGTCTATGACAAGGCGCATCCGCGCGCTTGAGAAGTCGCTGGCATCGGCAGAAACCGCCCCTATATTACTCTCATGAAAAAGCTGCTTCTCGTTCTTCTCTATGCCTGTCTGGCAGGCACTGTCTCGGCTCGCGCCGACGATGCACCTGCTGCTTGCGCCGTGCACGGCATCAATCTCATTGACGGGTTGGAGGCAAAAGACCCGGCAAGTTGGCAGGAAATACAGCGCGAAGCCGATGCTGTACCCAATCGCAAAGGGCTTCTTTGGAAAATCGATAAAGACGGCGTCGAACCGTCCTATCTTTTCGGCACGATCCATCTTTCCGATCCGCGTGTTTTGACATTGCCGAAAGCCGCCGACGAGGCCTATCGGTCAGCAAGCACTGTCGTCATCGAAACGACGGATATTCTGGACCCGAAGGCTTTCCTGCGCCTCAAGCTCGAACAGCCCGACCTGCTGCTCTTCACTGATGGCAGCACCTTGAAGTCGCATATTCCGCCCGAGCGGCGGGAGGAGATCGAACAGAAGCTTGCAGAACGCGGTATCGTTCTCGACGCGGTTGCAAAAATGAAGCCGTGGGTGCTGACCAGCCTGCTCACACTTCCAAAATGCGAGAGGGAGCGCAAAAACGATGGCGAGAAATCGCTTGATGAAAGGCTGACTCTCGACGCACAGGCCGAGGGCCGCAATGTTTTGGGCCTGGAAAGTGCAGCAGAACAACTGGTCGCGATGAACCGGATGCCGCTCGACTTCCATCTCCGCAATCTGGTGGCTACCGTCGACTATGGCGACAAGGTCGAGGATGCCATGGAGACCACGACCGCGCTCTACCTCAAGGGCGAGATTGGCATGATCATGCCGTCGCTCCGAAAGATCGTTCCCGACAGTCTTTCCGAAGCAGACTATGAACTATTTCTAAAATATCTCATTTCCGACCGTAATCAGGTCATGACGGATCGTGCCGTTCCGATCATCGACAAGGGAAATGCCTTTATTGCCGTCGGCGCCCTGCATCTGCCGGGCAAGGACGGAATAATTGAACTGTTACGCGCAAAAGGCTATCGGGTGAGCCCACTATAAAACCTCTAAGCTAGAATATTGCTAGTCGGCTTTCAGATCGGTGATGCTGTTTTCAATGGCCGTTATATTGAGCTCGAGTTCGGCAATCTGTCTCAGTATCGATTTTCCCGGAAGCGCCTCTTCCCGTGCCGCTTCGTCGAGAAGCTTGAACTGTTCATCGCGCAGAAGCGAAGAGAGCTTTTCGAAGCGCTCAATGGTTTTCAGGTTCTCTTTCGACGGCATTATGTCATTCCTCAAATTTCGGCGTGGTTTACGATCGCTCTCAAGACCCGACCTCATCAATGATTTACAGTGATAAAGCCAAGATGGCCAGTTGATCGACCATAGTCCCTATTACCGGATCGCTTCCGTGATTGAATATACATATCAATGTGCAGTTTCGCTTGGGTTAATAGAATCCTCGCCGAATTGCATTGTATAGCTAGTAATTCATAGCTCTTCTTATATTAGATTTCTTGGAACTAAGCGCTCTTTCTCGCATTGATATACACCGGGTTTGTTATCGCAACGCATGTCAACACACATTTGAGGCGGTCGGAGCACAGATTGGCTCATGTATGACCGCAAATGCCCGGCCAACCGTCATTTCCCAAACGTCGCTTCGATGACGAAAGGGACGATTGGAGGAGCCCGTTATGGTTGATCCCCTTGATCCACGAAATAGCGACCCACGCACAACTTCCGATCCGCGCCTGTCAGACCCTTCCGGAATGCCGCCACCTCCGCCCCCGCGCGGCGGAAGTGGCTATCTGCTTGGTACGGTGCTTCTGGCAGCGATCATTATCCTCGCTTACTTCTTCTACCGGAATGGCAGTGGAACGGATACTGCGGCTCCACCTCCCCCGCCGCCGACGACACAGAGTGAGCCTGCCACACCGGCTCCAGCCCCACCGACACAAAATTAAGCATTAACGAAAAAGGCCCGCATCAGCGGGCCTTTTTATAATCATATGGTTGCAGCCAATTACATATGGATCGGCTTGGCAAAGGTCGCCAATGCGGATTCGCGCACAGCTTCCGACATGGTCGGGTGGGCATGGCAGGTGCGTGCCAGATCTTCCGACGAGCCGCCGAACTCCATCAGAACAGCCAGTTCGTGGATCATTTCACCGGCATTATAGCCGAGGATATGAGCGCCCAGAACGCGGTCCGTTGCCTTGTCGGCGAGGATTTTCACGAAGCCGTCGGTGTGCTGCATGGCGCGTGCACGACCATTGGCCGTGAACGGGAACTTGCCAACCTTGTAGTCGATACCGGCGGCCTTCAGTTCTTCTTCGGTCTTGCCGACCGAGGCAACTTCCGGCTGCGTGTAGACGACGCTCGGAATGACATCGAAATTCACGTGACCAGCCTGACCGGCAATGATTTCGGCAACTGCAATGCCTTCGTCTTCGGCCTTGTGCGCCAGCATCGGACCCTGCACCACGTCGCCGATGGCATAGATGCCTTCGACATTGGTGCGCCAATGGTCGTCGATTGCAACACGGCCGCGATCATCGACATTCACGCCCGCTTCCTGAAGGCCAAGACCATCCGTGTAAGGACGACGGCCGGTCGCGATCAGAACTGCATCAGCTTCAAGCGTTTCAGCCGCACCACCCTTCACCGGTTCGAAGGTCACCTTCGCGCCCCCGGAATTGGCCTTGCCGGCTTTCTCGACGCCTGTAACCTTGGCGCCAAGCTTGAAGGCAATGCCCTGCTTTTCGAGCAGGCGCTGGAACTGCTTCGACACTTCGCCATCCATGGGCCCGAGCACTTTGTCGAGATACTCGACGACCGTGACCTTCGCACCAAGACGCGCCCAGACGGAACCAAGCTCCAGACCGATCACGCCGCCGCCGACAACGATCAGGCTGCCCGGAACCTTGTCGAAGGAAAGCGCGCCAGTCGAGGAAACGATGACCTTCTCGTCAATATCGACCTTGACGCCCGGAATGCCCGCAACATCGGAACCGGTGGCAATGATGATGTTCTTTGCTTCGATTTCCTCGACCTTGCCGTCTTCAGCGGTCACGGAAACCTTGCCCTTGCCAACGATCTTGCCAGTGCCGATGAAGGCCGTGATCTTGTTCTTCTTGAACAGGAATTCAACGCCCGTGACATTGGCCTTTACGGTCGTGTCCTTGTGCGCCAGCATCTTTCCCAGATTGAGCTTCGGCGTCACTTCCACGCCGAGCGTGTCGAAGGAGTGACCGGCTTCAGCGAAAACTTCCGACGCATGCAGAAGCGCCTTGGAGGGAATGCAGCCGATATTCAGGCAGGTGCCACCGAAGGTCTTGCGCTTCTCCACAACAGCAACGGAAAGACCAAGCTGTGCAGCCTTGATCGCGGCGACATAACCGCCAGGGCCCGTACCGATGACAACCACATCGTATGACATTGAACTATCCTTCTTCAGTCTGTCCTGAACGTTTTTCGAACGCCCCGTTCATCCGGGCCCGTTCTCTCATTCGAAATTATTCACATGCAACCGGTGCCTACAGGGTGCCGGTTATTCCTCGTCTGGTGAACATCCCTGAAAGCGGAATGCTTCCCACTGAAGCGGCTTTTCAGGTTTCGCCGCTCCAAAATCATAACCATCAAGCGCCGTCACCAGATCAGGCAGCAGAATTGCCTGCGCCGCCGGTTCTTCCGCCTTGGGCAGGACATCGGCTTCCGCGCCTTCCTTCAGCGCATAGATGACACTCTGCCAGATACTGCAATCGTCGAGATCTTCCGGATTGGAACCATCGCCCTTGCAGTTGAAGGTCAGCAAGGCATAGGGACGCGCCACGCCTTCTTCCGGCCAGATCACCATGCCGCTCAGCTTGAACTCGGGCTTGTCATTGGCCGTAATGGTGAACTCGTTCGTCGGCGCCGGTGACATTTTCAGGTCGTTCGGCTGCTCCGGGCGGAAGGTCAGCGTATAAGCATCGTCGCGATCGCGATAAATCGCCCGATTCTGGGTGCAGGCCGCCTGAACCGCAGTTGAGAACACGGTGAGCGCAAGCACCGAAACGGCGGCGGTCCTGAAAAGCTTGTTTGCAGCGTGCATCTGTCGGTTCTCCCTGAATGTTCCGGTTGAGTGTTTCCGGCAGCGAATCGAGGTTCAGTAAAACTGAACCTGTTGCTTCTTACATAGCCTTTTCGGTGGCAAGTTTAAGTCCCAGCGCAATGAAGACAACACCGCTGGCCCGATCAATCCATTTCGAGGCGCGCGAGAAGGCCGCCCGCATCTTCGGCGTCGTCATGAAAAGGCTGACGCCGACAAACCAGGAGATGAGCGCAGTCGCCATTACGACACCGTAACCGAGCTTCACCTCAGTTGGCGTATGGGCATGAACGACCGTCGAGAAAATCGACAGAAAGAAGAACACGGCCTTCGGGTTCAGCGCATTGGCGGCAAAGCCGAGGCCGAATGCCTTGGCAAAGCTCTGCTGCTTGCGCGGTTCCTTCGGCGTTGCGTCCACGTCGATCTTTGTGGTTCCAGCCCGCAGCGCCTTGATGCCGATATAGACCAGATAGGCCACACCGCACCATTTGACGATATTGAACAGATAGATCGACTTGGAAATGATGAGCCCGAGGCCCAAAACCGTGTAAGTCACATGCATCATTAGGGCGGCGCCGATGCCGAAGCTCGTGATGATCGCCTCGCGGCGGCCATGCAGCAGCGATTGCCGGATGACCATGGCGAGATCGGCGCCGGGGGAAACAATGGCAAAGACGAAAATCGCCATCAGGGATGCAAGTTCGAACAGATAGGGATGCATCGTGTTTCCTTCATTGCGCGTGTTTCACGCGCAGGCTGTCATCACAGAACCAAAGCCAGAAGCATGATACCGAGCCCCACCAGACTAATGAGCCAGACGAAGGAACGGAAATAGGGAATGCCCGCAAGATAAAGCGGGATATAGACGATGCGGCCGAAAAACCAGAGCCACGCGCCGACAATCCCCCATCCGGACGGATCGCCTTTCAGCACGAGCGCCAGCGCCAGACCGATGAAAGCCGGATAGGTCTCACGGAAATTGGCAGAGGCCCGCTCCGCGCGCCCGGCAAATTTACCGGAGGGTTTCAAACCCTCGTCGCGCGGACCGGCATTCCATCGAGAGCCGAGTTCCTTCGTCGCCGCAAAGCCCTGCAGGAGGATATGAACCACCAGCAGGACAACGCTCAAGCCGACCAACGGCAGAAACGGAGATGCGGAGAAGACGCCCGGCTCCATCGTTCGTCCTTAGAGATCGAGAACCAGACGTTCCGGATCTTCCAGGCTTTCCTTGACGCGCACGAGGAAGGTCACGGCTTCCTTGCCGTCCACGATGCGGTGATCGTAGGACAGGGCAAGATACATCATCGGACGGATCACGATCTGACCGCCGACGACAACCGGACGTTCCTGGATCTTGTGCATGCCAAGGATACCCGACTGCGGAGCGTTCAGGATCGGCGAGGACATCAGCGAACCGTACACGCCGCCATTGGTGATGGTGAACGTGCCGCCCTGCATGTCAGCGACCGAAAGCGTACCGTCGCGTGCTGCCTTGGCAAGACGTCCCAGTTCCTTTTCAACGCCTGCAATCGAAAGCTGGTCGGCGTCACGGATGACCGGAACCACAAGGCCCTTGTCCGTGCCGACGGCCATGCCGACATGGGCGAAGTTCTTGTAAATGATGTCCGTGCCGTCGATCTCGGCGTTAACAGCCGGGATTTCCTTCAGCGCATGGGTCACGGCCTTGGTGAAGAAGCCCATGAAGCCGAGCTTCACGCCATGCTTCTTCTCGAAGACGTCCTTGTACTTGGTGCGCAGTTCCATGACCGCAGACATGTCGACTTCGTTATAGGTCGTCAGCATGGCGGCGGTGTTCTGGGCATCCTTCAGACGCTTGGCGATGGTCTGGCGCAGACGGGTCATCTTCACGCGTTCTTCGCGCGATGCGTCGTCAGCCGACGATGCCGGACGGGCAGCGGCCGGTGCGGCCGGAGCCGGAGCAGCGGAAACACCCTTGGCGATAGCGTCGAGCACGTCGCCCTTCAGCACCTGACCGCGCTTGCCGGAACCGTCCACCTGATCGGCGGAGAGGTTATTTTCAGCAAGCAGCTTGGAGGCAGCCGGGGCAGGCTGCATAGCCGGGCCCGACGAAGCCGAAGCGACAGGTGCCGCTGCCGGTGCGGCAGCAGGCTTGGCTTCTTCCTTCTTCGCAGCAGGAGCCGCAGCGACGGCAGCGCCATCGGTGGAAATCTGGCCGAGAAGCGCATTGACCTCGACAGTGTCGCCTTCCTTGGCCGTGATTTCAGCCAATACGCCAGCAGCAGCAGCCGGAACTTCCACTGTCACCTTGTCGGTTTCCAGTTCCACCAGCGGTTCATCGATGGCGATGGCGTCGCCGACCTTCTTGAACCATTTTCCGATGGTTGCCTCAGTAACGGACTCCCCAAGCGTGGGAACGCGAATTTCGGTGGCCATGGTTTCTTCTTCCGTTGATCTTCAAACTTTAGATTTTGTGTTCAATTCAGGTTGGAGCAGTTCCGAAAAACTGCTCCAGAACTCTAACCCGGATCAGTTACCGAGCGCATCCTCAAGGAAAGCGGCGAGCTGCGCAAGATGCTTCGACATCAGACCCGTTGCAGGCGATGCTGCCGCCGGACGGCCTGCATAGCGCACGCGCTGATGCTTGGCGTCGATATGAGCCAGCACCCATTCCAGATACGGGTCGATGAACGACCATGCGCCCATGTTCTTCGGCTCTTCCTGACACCAGACCATTTCCGCATGGCGGAAGCGTGACAGCTCATTGATGAGTGCCTTGGCCGGAAACGGATAAAGCTGTTCGACACGCAGCAGGTAGACGTCATCGATGCCACGCTTTTCACGCTCTTCGTAAAGGTCGTAATAGACCTTGCCCGAGCAGAGAACGACGCGACGGATCTTTGCATCCTTCTGGAGCTTGATGCCTTCGTCCTTGTTGTACTGCGCATCGTCCCACAGCAGACGGTGGAACGAGGATTCGCCCGACAGTTCGTTGAGGGTCGAAACTGCACGCTTGTGACGCAGCAGCGACTTCGGCGTCATCATGATGAGCGGCTTGCGGAAGTCGCGCTTCATCTGGCGGCGCAGAATATGGAAGTAGTTAGCCGGCGTCGTAACGTTGGCCACCTGCATGTTGTCTTCCGCACACATCTGCAACCAGCGTTCCAGACGAGCCGAGGAGTGTTCCGGACCCTGACCTTCATAGCCGTGCGGCAGAAGGCAGACGAGACCGGACATGCGCAGCCACTTGCGTTCGCCCGACGAGATGAACTGGTCGAACACGACCTGTGCACCATTGGCGAAATCGCCGAACTGGGCTTCCCACAGAACCAGAGCGCGCGGGTCGGACAGCGAATAGCCGTATTCGTAGCCCAGCACTGCTTCTTCCGAGAGCATCGAGTTGATGGCCTCGTAGATCGCCTGACCCTTCTGGATATTGTTGAGCGGGATGTAACGGTTCTGGGTTTCCTGATCGTAGAGAACCGTGTGACGCTGCGAGAAGGTGCCGCGTTCGACGTCCTGACCGGACAGGCGGATCGGGCTGCCTTCAGCAACCAGCGAGCCGAATGCCAGCGATTCAGCCGTCGCCCAATCGATCCCTTCGCCCGTTTCCATCATCTTGGCACGGTTGTCGAGGAAGCGCTGGATCGTGCGATGGACGTGGAAGTCCTTCGGTACTTCAACCAGCTTCTTGCCGATTTCCTTGAGCGTCTTCATCGGTACGGCGGTCTTGCCGCGACGCTGTTCGTCGGCATTGTCGGCGGTGCGCAGGCCAGCCCAAGCGCCGTCCAGCCAGTCGGCCTTGTTTGGCTTGTAGCTCTGTCCGGCGTCGAATTCGGTTTCCAGATTTTCGCGCCACTGCGCTTTCATCTGGTCGATTTCTTCCTGCTTGATCAGGCCTTCAGCAATCAGCTTGTCGCTGTAGAGCTGAACCGTGGTCTTGTGTGCACGGATCGCCTTGTACATCAACGGCTGGGTGAAGGACGGCTCGTCGCCTTCGTTGTGACCGAAGCGGCGATAGCAGAACATGTCGATGACCACCGGCTTGTGGAAGGTCATGCGGAATTCGGTCGCAACCTTGGCAGCGAACACCACGGCTTCCGGATCGTCGCCATTGACGTGGAAGATCGGCGCTTCGATCATCTTCGCAACATCCGACGGATAAGGCGACGAACGCGAGAAGGCCGGATTGGTGGTGAAACCGATCTGGTTGTTGATGATGAAATGCAGCGTACCGGCGACGCGGTGCCCCTTCAGGCCCGAAAGGCCAAGGCACTCGGCCACAACACCCTGACCGGCAAAGGCAGCATCGCCATGCAGGAGCAGCGGCAAAACCTTGGCGCGCGTTGCAAGCGGAACCATGTCGTCACGGGTGCGACCAGCCAGCAGGTCCTGCTTGGCACGGGCCTTGCCCATCACGACGGGGTTGACGATTTCGAGGTGCGACGGGTTGGCGGTCAGCGACAGGTGGACCTTGTTGCCGTCGAATTCACGGTCCGACGAAGCGCCCAGATGGTACTTCACGTCGCCCGAGCCTTCCACGTCGTCCGGCGCATAGGAGCCGCCCTTGAATTCGTGGAAGATAGCGCGATGCGGCTTGCCCATGACCTGGCTAAGCACGTTCAGACGGCCACGATGGGCCATGCCGAAGATGATTTCCTTGACACCCATGGCGCCGCCGCGCTTGACGATCTGCTCAAGGGCCGGGATCAGCGATTCACCACCATCGAGGCCGAAACGCTTGGTGCCCTTGTATTTGACGTCGATGAACTGCTCGAAGCCTTCCGCTTCGATCAGCTTCGACAGGATGGCCTTCTTGCCTTCCGGCGTGAAAGCAACCTTTTTATCCGGACCTTCGATGCGTTCCTGAATCCAGGCTTTTTCAGCCGGATCGGAGATATGCATGAATTCGACGCCGATCGTGCCACAGTAGGTACGCTTCAGAATGTCGAGCATTTCCGGCACGGTCGCATATTCGAGGCCGAGCACGTTGTCGATAAAGATCTTGCGGTTGTAGTCGGCAGGCGTGAAACCGTAGTTTTCCGGCTCCAGCTCATTATAGTCGTTCGGCTTTTCGGAGAGACCGAGCGGATCGAGATTGGCGTGCAGATGGCCACGCATGCGGTAGGCGCGGATCATCATGATGGCGCGAACGCTGTCGCGTGCAGCCTGCGTGATCTCTTCGCTGGTAAGAGCCGCGCCGGTAGCACCCTTCGCTTCGCCCTTTGCAGCCTTACCTTTCAGCTTGTCGGTGACGTGCTTTTCAACTTCAGCCCAGTTGCCATCGAGCGCGGAAATCAGTTCGCCATTGGCTGCAATCGGCCAGTTCTTCCTGGTCCAGGACGCGCCTTCAGCGTTTTTCTTCACATCGTCGGCATTGTCGCCCAGCTTCGCGAAGAAATCGCGCCACTGCGGATCGACCGAATTCGGATCGTCCTCATACTTGGCGTACAGCTCCTCAATATAGTCGGCATTGCCGCCATAGAGGAATGAGGTAAGGGCGAAAACGTCGTTGGCTTGTTCTTGCCTTGCCATAGCCTATCCGGAGCAGCGCTCCGTCTCCTTGTCAGTGGCTCATCTTGCGCGGGCCGGAAGTTCGAAACTTCATCCCTCACGCCGCCGGGGAGGAACCGCTACAGACCCCGGCATGACTAAACTCTACGCGTCGGAACGGATATCCGTCCCTCTAATCCGGATCACATGACCCGTTGTATGCTAAACCCGGCAGCGGCTTTCGCCGCCGCCGGGATATTCAGACCGATACGCGATCTCAGCCCTTGAGGACTTCGACCAGCGTCTTGCCGAGCTGCGCCGGCGACGGCGACACGCGAATGCCGGCCGATTCCATGGCAGCAATCTTGTCTTCCGCGCCGCCCTTGCCGCCGGAGATCACGGCGCCAGCATGGCCCATGGTGCGTCCGGCAGGAGCCGTACGGCCAGCGATGAAGCCGACCATCGGCTTCTTGCGACCGCGCTTGGCTTCGTCCTTGAGGAACTGAGCCGCATCTTCTTCAGCCGAACCGCCGATTTCACCGATCATGACGATCGACTTGGTTTCGTCGTCGGCCAGGAACATTTCCAGCACGTCGATGAACTCGGTGCCCTTGACCGGATCGCCGCCGATACCGACAGCGGTGGTCTGGCCGAGGCCTTCGTTCGAGGTCTGGAACACTGCTTCATAGGTAAGCGTGCCGGAGCGGGAAACAACACCCACCGAACCCTTCTTGAAGATATTGCCCGGCATGATGCCGATCTTGCATTCTTCAGGGGTCAGGATGCCCGGGCAGTTCGGTCCGAGCAGTCGCGACTTCGAGCGTTCCAGACGCTCCTTGACGCGAACCATGTCCATGACCGGAATGCCTTCGGTGATGCAGACGATGAACGGGATTTCAGCTTCGATGGCTTCGATGATGGCATCGGCAGCACCTGCTGGCGGAACGTAGATCACCGATGCGTCTGCACCTGTGCGTTCCTTGGCTTCGGCAACGGTTGCGAAGATCGGAAGCTTTTCGCCCTTCTGGCCTTCCCAGGTTTCGCCACCCTTCTTCGGATGGATACCGCCGACCATCTGCGTGCCGTAGTAGGCAAGCGCCTGTTCGGTGTGGAAGGTGCCGGTCTTGCCGGTCAGGCCCTGTACGAGAACCTTGGTGTCCTTGTTGACGAGAATGGACATGCCTTAATTCCCCTTCACTGCAGCGACGATCTTCTGCGCCGCATCGTCGAGATCGTCGGCCGAAATGACGTTCAGGCCGCTCTCGTTGATGATCTTCTTGCCGAGTTCGACATTGGTGCCTTCGAGACGGACAACCAGAGGAACCTTGAGGCCGACTTCCTTGACCGCGGCGATCACGCCTTCGGCAATGACGTCGCACTTCATGATGCCACCGAAGATGTTGACCAGAATGCCCTGGACAGCCGGATCAGCGGTGATGATCTTGAACGCAGCCGTCACCTTCTCCTTGGAAGCGCCGCCACCAACGTCGAGGAAGTTGGCAGGTTCTGCACCGTAGAGCTTGATGATGTCCATCGTCGCCATGGCAAGGCCTGCGCCGTTGACCATGCAGCCGATATTGCCGTCGAGAGCGACGTAAGCGAGATCGTACTTGGAAGCTTCGATCTCTTTTTCGTCTTCTTCCGACAGATCGCGCAGTTCCTGAATGTCAGGATGACGGAACAGCGCATTGCCGTCGAACGATACCTTGGCGTCGAGAACGCGCACGCGGCCATCGGTCATGACGATCAGCGGGTTGATCTCGAGAAGGCTCATGTCCTTTTCGGTGAACGCCTTGTAGAGGATCGGGAACAGCTTGACGCCGTCTTCACGAGCCTGACCTTCAAGCTTCAGCGCGTCGGCGAGCTTGCTGGCGTCTTCGTCCGTTACGCCCTTGGCCGGATCGATGGCGACAGTCACGATCTTTTCAGGGGTTTCTTCGGCAACGGCTTCGATGTCCATGCCGCCTTCGGTCGAAACGACAAAAGCCGGACGACCAACGGTGCGGTCGATCAGGATCGAGAGATAAAGCTCGCGATCGATGTCGGCGCCGTCTTCGATGTAAAGACGGTTGACCTGCTTGCCGGCAGGGCCGGTCTGCTTGGTGACAAGCGTGTTGCCGAGCATTTCCTTCGCATTGGCAACCACTTCCTCAACCGACTTGGCGAGGCGCACGCCGCCCTTTGCATCGGCTGGCAGTTCCTTGAACTTGCCCTTGCCGCGTCCACCAGCATGGATCTGGCTCTTGACGACATAAAGCGGTCCGGGAAGCGTCTTTGCCCATTCTTCCGCCTGTTCGACGGAATAGACAGCCACACCATTGGCGATCGGTGCGCCGTAGGTGTGAAGCAGGCGCTTGGCCTGGTATTCGTGAATATTCATCTGGTTGTCCTCTACGGATTCCCGACCGATTCAGCGAGCCGGTACGGCCCGAATCTTCGACCGATAATTGACAGCCGGAAAAGGCCGGAGCCGCACAAATGCGACAACCCGGCCTTGTCTGGAATTTTACTTCAGCGACGGAGCGATGCCGATGCAGGCTTCGCAAAGACCGGCGACCGAAGCCACCGACTTGTCGAATTCAGCCTTTTCGTTCTTGTCGAGATCAATTTCAATGATGCGCTCGACGCCATTGGCACCGATCACGGTCGGCACGCCGACATACATGTCCTTGACGCCGTACTGGCCCGTAAGCTGGGCAGCAACCGGCAGGACGCGCTTCTTGTCCTTGAGGTAGGATTCAGCCATCTGGATGGCCGATGCAGCCGGAGCGTAGAAAGCCGAGCCGGTCTTGAGCAGGCCGACGATTTCCGCGCCGCCGTCACGGGTGCGCTGGATGATCTTGTCGAGCTTGTCCTGGCTGGTCCAGCCCATCTTGACGAGATCAGGGAGCGGGATACCGGCAACGGTCGAGTAACGGGCCAGCGGAACCATGCTGTCGCCGTGGCCGCCCAGCACGAATGCCGTGACGTCTTCAACCGAAACGTTGAACTCTTCCGAGAGGAAATAACGGAAGCGGGCGCTGTCGAGAACGCCAGCCATGCCGACAACCTTGTGCGCCGGAAGACCGGAGAACTTCTGCAGCGCCCAGACCATGGCGTCCAGCGGGTTGGTGATGCAGATGACGAAAGCTTCAGGGGCGTATTTCTTGATACCTGCGCCAACCTGTTCCATCACCTTGAGGTTGATGCCCAGAAGGTCGTCGCGGCTCATGCCCGGCTTGCGCGGCACGCCTGCGGTCACGATGACAACGTCTGCGCCTTCAATTGCTGCGTAGTCGTTGGCGCCGGTGTATTTCGCATCAAAACCGTCAACCGGAGAAGATTCGGCGATATCCAGTCCCTTACCCTGCGGGATGCCTTCCGCAATGTCGAAAAGGACGACGTCGCCGAGTTCCTTCAGACCAGCCAGATGGGCGAGCGTGCCGCCGATCATGCCGGAGCCGATGAGGGCAATCTTGTTGCGTGCCATGATTGTTTCTTTCCTCACTTTTGATCCAGAGACGCATCAAGCCATCCGGAATCCTCGCCGGAAACGCTCAAGCGTTGGAACTGCGAGATAGGACTCTTTGGCGATAAACTCAACTCATTATTTTGCGACTAATGTTTTCAATCGGTTAGAATTAATGGTTCTTACGTAAACGTAAGATAATTTGTCAATATCAAGGCAAAACCACCCTCTCCTACCGCCGCGAACCATCCCCGGCGAAGCGGTGAAGGAGCGACTGGCAAGCTGCCAATTCCAACAACGTTGTGCACCTGTTCAAAACCGGCCCCGATTTAAAACTGATGCCGTATCAGAAGTCCGGCACGAACGCGCCACCGCCTTCCGCATGAATTGCGTGAGCAACATAGCCCACCGGGCTTATAAGTCCAGTCTGTGGCAGTCTGATGATGGGGCAGTCTGATGATGATAGCGGGAAGGGTCGACTTCAACCGGCCTTGCCGGGTGGCTCCGCCAGATAGTCCGCGCTCTGCATCTCGAAAAGACGGGAAGCGGTACGATCGAACTCGAAGGCCTCCGTGCCCTTGCTGGCGAGATAAAGCTTTTCCGGTTGGGCTTCAGCCGAAATGAACACCCGCGCGTGGTGATCGTAGAGTACGTCGACCAGCAGAATGAAGCGCTTGGCCTCGTTGCGGCGTGAATAGTCCAACACCGGAACATCATCGATGAACAAGGTCGGATAGTGCTTCACGATGGCGATATAGTCCGAGGCACCAAGCGGCTTCGAACAGAGCGCATCGAAAGTGAAGCGCGCCGCACCATGCACGGCACGGGCGACCTCGATGTCGCGCCCCTTGATGCGGATGACATCCGGCTTTTCATGCGCACCGTCCTTTTGCGCCACCCAGGCCGCCTCCATGCGCTTGGTCGTCTCAGAACCCAGCGGTGACAGATAGACCGGCTGGCGGTCGAGCTTTTCGAGGCGGTAATCGGTGCGCGAATCGAGATTGATCACATCGACATGCTGCTTGAGAATATCGATGAAGGGCAGGAAAAGCTGCCGGTTCAGTCCGTCGCGATAAAGATTGTCCGGCGCAACGTTGGACGTCGCCACCAACACCACTCCACGCGCGAACAAGGCACTGAACAGGCGCGACAGGATCATCGCATCGGCAATATCCGTCACGGTGAACTCGTCGAAACACAGCACCCACGCCTGTTGGCTCAAGGCATCGGCGACCGGCGGGATCGGATCGTCCTGCTTGGTCTCGCCACGCTTCAACGCCTGACGATGCGCATAGATGCGCTCGTGCACATCGGCCATAAAATCATTGAAATGCGCGCGACGTTTACGCTCGACGGGCAAAAGCGAAAAGAACATGTCCATCAGCATGGTCTTGCCACGCCCGACCTCGCCGTGCACGTAAAGCCCCTTGATGACGCTCGTTGCCTCCTTGCGCTTGCCGAACAGCCAGCCGAGCGCGCTCGACTTGCGTGACAGGCGTTTGGTGCAGATTTCCTCGATCAGCCGGTCATAACGGACGGTGAGTTCGAGTTGAGCAGGATCGGCTTCCACATCACCCGCCACGACCATCGCATCGTAATGTTCGCGGACGGAGGGGAAGGCTTTCAGATTACCGTCGAAAGACATGATTGCTTCCGTTCAACCTTTCAATTGCAAAAACGGCGGACCATCTCGCGATGATCCGCCTGTCTTTAAGCGAAAGAATGTCTTAGCGCGAAAGCGACACGGCCTGCCCGCCTGAAGTCTGTCCGTCGAAGCGGCTCTGTCCCGAAGAATAGAGCGACGCGACGGTGCCGCCATTCGCATCATAGAGAACGAGCTGCTTGCCGTTGACGGCCCAGGAAGCGAGATTGCCGAGTTCGCCCGGGCAACGCAGCGGACCAGCGCGATAGCCCTGACCATACTTGGTCTGCGGCGTCGCGATCTTGCAGCTCTGGCCGCCAAGCGATGCGTTCCAGACACCGGCGACGGAGCCTGGCGTCAGATCGGGCGCGGATGCCGGCGGCAGGCTTGCAACCTGTGTGCCGGGTTGTGCATTCGGGTCCGTGGTCGGAGCTGTCGGGAACTGCGAAGCATTAGGAGAATTAAGGTTGCCCTTCTGCACCGAGCCTGCTGGAGCCGCATTCACGGGCGGCGGTGGCGGTGGTGGCGAAACCGTATCAAGATTGCCGAACCGGGAGCTCTGGCACCCGGCCAGAACAATGCCAGCCGCCGCGAGGCTGAGCAGACTTGCTTTCGAAATTCCCATCTGGTTCTCCATTTCCGCATTTCTCATCAGGGGTGGGGATGCCCCGGACTTCCTACCGAAGCCCTGCAATGTGACAATATTGGACCGATAAAATGGCTATATGGTTAAAAAAGCAACACCGGCACCTGTCATTTTTGCCCCCCAAACCCTTCAAGAATGCTTGAAACCGCTTAATAATCTTGAAACTGGGACAGGAAGGCCACAGTTTCTCCGATATTGGCGCCTGTCCTGCACGAACATCCGAGCCGCAACTTTTCGCAATCTGTCGCGGGTACTGGCAATTTGCGGGCTTTTCCGCCATATAGACGCTAATTGTCCCATAGGCTTTATCGACCAAAGCCACAGGAAAACGGAACCACGATAGTTATGGCCACCAAGGCAGCCTTCGCCAAGATGAACGGGCTCGGCAATCAGATCATCGTTGCCGACATGCGCGGTCGCGCGGACCGGATAACGCCTGAAGCCGCGATCCGTCTTGCAGGCGACAGCGAAACCGCCTTCGATCAGATCATGGCGATCCACGATCCGCGCACGGCGGGAACCGACAACTATATTGCGATCATCAATTGCGACGGCACGGAAGCGCAGGCTTGCGGCAACGGCACACGCTGCGTCGTTCAGGCGCTGGCCGCCGAGACCGGTCGGCAGGCCTTCACTTTTGAGACCCGCGCCGGAATACTGACGGCGACCGAACACGAAGACGGACTGATTTCAGTCGATATGGGCAAGCCGCGCTTCGATTGGCAGGACATTCCGCTTGCCGAGGAATTTCGCGATACGCGCATGATCGAACTGCAGGTCGGCCCCATCGACGCGCCGGTTCTGCATTCGCCGTCGGTTGCATCCATGGGCAACCCGCACGCAATCTTCTGGGTCGACCGTGATGTCTGGTCCTATGAGCTGGAAAAATTCGGACCTCTTCTGGAACATCATCCGATCTTTCCGGAGCGCGCCAATATCTCCATAGCCCATGTCACCTCGCCCGAGACAATTGATCTGCGCACGTGGGAGCGCGGTGCAGGTCTGACCCGCGCCTGTGGTTCCGCCGCCTGCGCCGCCGCCGTATCGGCAGTGCGCACGCGCCGCACCGGGCGCACAGTCACCGTCAATGTTCCCGGTGGCCCGCTCAGGATCGAATGGCGCGACGACGATCATGTCATGATGACCGGCCCCGCCGAATGGGAATTTTCAGGCACTTTCGATCCTGCAACCGGCGAATGGAGCCGCGACGCCCAGAATGACAAGCCAACTGACAGGGGTGCAGCCTGATGTCGGTGGAAGTCGTAACATTCGGATGCCGTCTCAACACCTATGAATCAGAGGTGATGAAACGCGAAGCCGATGCCGCCGGACTTGGCGAATTGAAGGATGGCGCGATCATCTTCAACACATGCGCCGTGACGGCGGAAGCCGTGCGACAGGCGCGTCAGGCGATCCGCAAGGCCCGCCGTGAAAACCCGGAAGCGCGCATCATCGTCACCGGCTGCGCCGCACAGACCGAAGCGGACAATTTTGCCGCCATGGACGAAGTCGACCTCATTCTTGGCAATGAGGAAAAACTGAAATCCAATTCCTACCGGATGCTGCCGGATTTTGGCGTCAACCAGTTCGAAAAGGTACGCGTCAACGACATTATGGAAGTGCGCGAAACCGCAAGCCATATGGTTGATGCCATCGAAGGTCGCGCGCGCGCTTTCGTGCAGGTGCAGAATGGCTGCGATCATCGCTGCACCTTCTGTATCATTCCCTATGGTCGCGGTAATTCCCGCTCCGTTCCGATGGGCGCGGTGGTGGATCAGGTCAAGCGCCTTGTCGGCAACGGTTATGCCGAAGTGGTGCTGACCGGCGTGGACATGACCTCCTACGGTCCCGATCTTCCGGGAAGCCTGCGTCTCGGCAAGCTGGTGAAGACTGTTCTCAACCAGGTGCCGGATTTGCAGCGCCTGCGTCTTTCCTCCATCGATTCCATCGAGGCCGATGACGATCTGATGGATGCGATTGCCAATGAAAAGCGCCTGATGCCGCATTTGCACCTGTCGCTGCAGGCGGGCGACGACATGATCCTGAAGCGCATGAAGCGCCGCCACTTACGCGACGATTCGATCCGCTTCTGCGAAACGGTGCGTTCTCTGCGTCCAGACATCGTCTTCGGCGCGGACATCATCGCCGGTTTCCCCACCGAAACCGAAGACATGTTCCGGAATTCGCTGAAGATCGTCGAGGAATGCGGACTGTCCCACCTGCACGTCTTCCCCTACAGCGCACGCGAAGGCACCCCCGCCGCCCGTATGCCGCAGGTGCGGCGCGAAATCGTCAAGGAACGTGCAGCACGCCTGCGCGCGGAAGGCGACCGCGCTTATGAAAAACACCTCGGCGCGCTGAATGGCACCTTGCAGCGCCTTCTCGTCGAGAAGGAAGGTATTGCGCGCACCGAAGGCTTTACACTGGCATCGGTGGACGGCGGTGCACCGGGCGAAATCATCGAACGTATCGTGACAGGCCATGACGGTGAAAAACTCCTCACCCGTCAGGCAGAGCCGCAAGCGGCTTAAAGCTTAAGGGCACCAGATTTCATGGCAATGGGTTTCATCAAGAAAATGTTCTCCTTCGGCAAGAAGGAGGTCGAAGAAAAGCCGATCGAACAACCGGCTCCCGATGCCGTGGAAACGGCTTTAGAAACGCAACTTCCTGAAACCGTCGAAGCGCCCAAAGAAATCGAAACAGCCGTCGTTGAAGTGGTCGTTTCCGAACCGGAAGTGCCAGTGATCGCCAGCGAGCCTGAGCCGATTGAAGAGCCTGCGTCTGAAACGGTTGAGGAAGAAAAGACTGAACCGGAGCATCCGGTTGCCGAGATCGAAATCCCGATTGAACAGCCTCCGGTGATGGAACCAATCGCGGTCGAAGCACCTGCGCCAGAGCCGGCTATTGAACCCGTTGTCGAGCCTGTTGTCGAGCCCGAGGCGGAACCCGCTGTCGAACTCGAACAGCCCGAAGTTGCAAAAGCTCCTGATGCACCTGTAGTAGAGGAAGCGGTCGAACCAACACCTCAGCCGGAGCCGGTGAAGCCCAAGAAGGTGAAAGTCGCCAAGGCCGTCGAGGAACATAAGGAAGAAGCGCCGGTTGAGGCAGCGCCTCAGCCAAAGCTGTCCTGGTTCGAGCGGCTGCGTCGCGGCCTGCTCCGTTCATCGAATTCATTGAGCGAATCCATTGGCGGCATTTTCACCAAGCGCAAGCTCGATGACGACACGCTGCAGGATCTCGAAGACGTACTGATCCAGGCAGATCTCGGGCTTGAGACCGCCATGCGCGTGACCGATGCGCTTGCGTCAGGTCGCTACGGCAAGGACGTGACGGGCGAGGAAGTGCGCACCATCATGGGCGCGGAGATCGAAAAGGTTCTAGGCCCGGTGGCAAAGCCGCTGGAGCTTGACCTGTCGCACAAGCCGCATGTGATCCTCGTGGTCGGCGTCAACGGCACCGGCAAGACCACCACCATCGGCAAGCTTGCCGCAAAGCTTACCGCGGGCGGCCTCAAGGTCATGCTGGCGGCAGGCGATACATTCCGCGCCGCAGCCATCGAGCAGTTGCATATCTGGGGCGAACGCACCGGTTCGCCGGTCGTCTCCTCCAAGCTTGGCGCCGATGCGGCCGGGCTTGCCTATGACGCATGGGAAAAGGCCAAGGAAGCGGGCAGCGACGTCCTCATCATCGATACGGCAGGACGGTTGCAGAACAAGGCCGAACTGATGGACGAGCTTGCAAAGATCGTGCGTGTGCTGGGCAAGCATGATCCGGAAGCACCGCATACCGTCTTGCAGACACTCGATGCCACCACCGGCCAGAATGCCCTTAATCAGGTCGAAATCTTCAAGAATATTGCCGGTGTCAACGGTCTGGTCATGACCAAGCTTGACGGCACGGCACGGGGCGGCATTCTTGTCGCCATCTCGGCCAAGCATAAATTGCCGATCTATTTCATCGGCGTCGGCGAAGGTGTCGACGATCTGGAACCCTTTGCGGCCAAGGATTTTGCCCGCGCCATCGCAGGAGTTGCCTGATGGAGCATCCCGTTTTCGAACGCGATCCGTCACAAAAAAGCGAAGCCGAACGCCGGGAAGTCCCGCCGCTGCTCAAGCTGGCGCTTGAGCTGGGACCGCTTCTTGTCTTCTTCTTTGCCAATGCGCGCGGCGAAATGCTGATCGAGCGTTTTCCGGTACTGGCGTCCATTGGCGCACCGATCTTTCTGGCAACAGCGCTATTCATGGGCGCAACCGTAATCGCGCTCGCCATTTCATGGACAATGACGCGCACCCTGCCCATCATGCCGCTTGTCTCCGGCATCGTCGTATTGGTGTTCGGGGCGCTGACGCTCTGGCTGCATAACGACACCTTCATCAAGATGAAGCCCACCATCGTCAACACGCTGTTCGGCGCAATCCTGCTCGGCGGCCTCTTCTTCGGCAAGTCCCTGCTCGGCTATGTGTTTGATTCGGCCTTCCGTCTCGACGCCGAAGGCTGGCGAAAGCTGACGCTGCGCTGGGGTCTGTTCTTCATTTTCCTCGCCGTGGTCAACGAAGTTGTCTGGCGGAATTTCTCAACCGATGCCTGGGTATCGTTCAAGGTGTGGGGCATTATGCCCATCACCATTGTCTTCACGCTTTTACAAATGCCGCTTATCCAGAAGCATTCACTGACGGAAGACAACAAGACCGCATCCTAATAAAAGGAAGGACGCCATGAACAGCATCGCACCACGGCTTGAAATCGAACAGTTCATCTGCCGCAGCGACAATTATGGCGTCCTTATCCACGATCCCCAAAGTGCACTGACAGCATCCATCGATGCACCCGATGCAGCGGCAATAGAAGCGGCGCTGAAGCGACGCGGCTGGACGCTCGATTTCATCTTCACCACGCACCACCATCTCGACCACGTCGAGGGCAACGAAGCGTTGAAAGCGAAATACGGGGTCAGCATCATCGGCCCCAAGGCCGAAGAAACAAAGATTCCCGGTATCGACCGGACCGTTAAGGACGGAGACGAATTCACCTTCGGTCTCTTCCGGGTGAAAGTCATCGCGACACCCGGTCATACGGCGGGCGAAGTGTCCTATTATCTTCCCGATGCGAAAGCCGTCTTCACGGGCGATACGCTGTTCGCACTGGGCTGCGGACGGCTTTTCGAGGGAACGCCGCTCACCATGTTCCAGTCATTGCAGAAGCTGGTTGCGCTTCCCGGCGACACGGCGGTTTATTGCGGCCATGAATATACCGAAAGCAATGCCCGCTTTGCGCTCACCATCGACCCGGCCAATTCCGCACTCAAGGAACGCGCCGCCGAGATCGCACGGCTTCGTGCCGCCGATCGCATGACATTGCCGTCAAGCATCGCGCTGGAAATGGCGACAAATCCCTTCCTGCGCTGGCATGATGCCGGCATTCGCAGCCGCCTCGGCCTGCAGGATGCACCCGACGAAGCCGTGTTTGCCGAAATCCGCAAGCGCAAGGATATGTTCTGACATATGCTATTGCTATTTGAGAGCGCGAATCGTTCCACAGTTCGAGGATAGAAGAATGACGGTGTTTTCCCGTTTCAAGATTGCAGGCTGCGCCGTTTTCCTCGGCCTTTTCCCCATTGGCCTTTCTCTTGTCGCCCTGCCCGTTTCCACCGGCGTCGCGTTTGCCGACGATCTGCTTGATGTCGCGCCGAAACAGACGCCTGCCGAAATCAACAATTTCAAGCTGAGCGAAGATTTCCTGTCGCGCATGGAAAAAGTGCAGGAACAGCTGGGCGGTATGGAACTTTCAGCGACGGAAGAGGAAGGACAGGATGCCACGCCTTCCTTCGACAAGATGGTGAAGAGCGTCGAATCCCGCCCGCAGGTCGTGGAAGTGCTCAAGGCCCAGAACATCACGCCGTCCGATTATATTCTCGGCTATTTCGCCCTGATGAGCAGCCTTGCAGCAGCTGATGCCGAAAGCGAGCCGCAGCTGGTGGACGAGTTGAAGGACATTAATCCTGAACACCTTGCTTTCGGCAAGCAATATAGTGAACGCATCCGCGTCCTGATCGGCGAGTAACACGGCTCCAAGGAAGAGACACGAACCGGCGGTTTCGCCGGTTCTTTTGTTTTATCGCACCGGTTGCCTCAGAAGCCGTAGCGCATTGATTGTCACAAGAACGGTGGCACCGGTATCGGCCAGAATTGCGGGCCAGAGGCCTGTAATACCCAGCACGGTGGTCACCAGAAAGACAGCCTTCAATCCGAGCGCTATGGTAATATTCTGATGGATATTGCGCATGGTTCGCTTGGAAAGGTCGACCATCGCTGCCACATCGCCAACCCGGCCATGCAGAACCGCAGCGTCTGCCGTTTCCAGCGCCACATCCGTGCCGCCACCCATGGCGATGCCGACATCGGCTGCAGCAAGGGCTGGCGCATCGTTGATGCCGTCACCAACCTTGGCGACGATCAGACCTTCTTTACGCAACTCGCCGACAATACGCTGCTTGTCTTCCGGCAGAAGCTCGGCCCGCACTTCGATCCCGAGATCGCGTCCGATTGCTTCCGCCGTGCGGCGATTGTCACCGGTCAGCATGACGGTGCGAATATTGGCCGCTTTCAATTCCTGCAAACCGGCAATGGCATCAGCGCGCGGTTCATCACGCATGGCGATTGCACCGGCAATCTTGCCATTGGCGACAAGGACAGAAACGGTCTTGCCTTCGTCGTTGCAGGCAGCAATGCGGCTCGCCAGTGCATCCGGAATGGCCGCAATATCATTGGCGGCGCGGCGCGACCCCAGAAACAGGTCCATTTCGCCAACCGCCCCAGACACACCCTTGCCGCCATGGGCCTTGCCCTGCGTGATGACAGACAGCTTCAGGCTGCGCTGTTCTGCAGCACCGACAATCGCCAGCGCCAGCGGATGGCTTGAGCCCGCATCCAGAGACGCGGCAAGACGCAGCACTTCATCCTCGGACAAGTCGCCTGCAAGAACATCTGTCACCTTCGGCTTGCCCTCGGTCAGCGTGCCGGTCTTGTCGAAACAGGCCGCCGTGATCTTGCCGATGGTTTCCAGCACAGCGCCCCCCTTCATGAGAAGGCCGCGCCGGGCACCTGACGACAGAGCCGCCGCAATTGCAGCAGGCGTGGAAATGACCAGCGCACAGGGGCAACCGATCAGAAGGATCGCAAGGCCCTTGTAAACCCATTCATTCCAGTCACCACCCGCAACAAGCGGCGGCAGAATGGCGACGAGCGCCGCCACAACCACAACGCCCGGCGTGTAATAGGTCGAGAAACGATTGATGAAACGTTCGGTCGGCGCCTTGGCTTCCTGCGCTTCCTCGACCAGCCGCACAACCCGGGCGATGGTATTGTCCTGCGCGGCAGCCGTGACCCGGACCCGCAACACACCATCACCATTGATCGTGCCAGCAAAAACCGTGTCGCCTTCGGCCTTCCCGACCGGGGTGCTTTCACCAGTAACCGGCGCTTCATCGACAGCGCTCTCGCCCGTCAGGATTTCACCATCCGCAGGCATACGGTCGCCGGGGCGCACGGAAATCACATCGCCGACCGCCAGACTGTCGGCGGCAACTTCCGTGGTCGCACCATTTCTCTCAAGGAAGGCAGTCTTCGGCACCAGCGCAGTCAGGGATTGAATGCTGGCACGCGCCTTACCTGCAGCAACGCCTTCCAAAAGCTCACCGACCAGAAACAGAAAAACGACGGCTGCTGCTTCCTCGGTTGCGCCGATAAACATTGCGCCGATGGCGGCAATCGTCATCAGCATCTCGATGGAGAATGGCGTGCCGTTGATGGCCGCCATATAGGCACGCTTGGCAATCGGCACGAGACCGATCAGCATCGCAGCCGTGAAGGCCCAAAGCGCGATGGACGGATAAAGATGTCCGACAATATAGGCCGCGACCAGCCCGCCGCCACAGGCCAGCATCATCTGACCCTTTTTCGAACGCCACCACGGCTGTGGCTTTGTCGGCCCGGTCGCCTTTGGTGCAGAACCGGCACCGGGGACAACGGTTTTGGCAAGGGCAGTCTTGTAGCCCAGCGCCGTCACTTTGCCGGCGATTTCGTCGCTCTTCGCCGTTCCATCATGATTGACGGTCATTGCGCCATTGGTCACGGAAACGGACACATCCGTCACGCCGGACAGGCGCCGTACGGCAGTATCGATCTTGGCCGCACAGGATGCGCAATCCATGCCATCGACCTGAAAGCGGAAACTGTTGGACGTTACGGCAATAACCTTGTCGTGGGCTTCATGATTGTGTTCATGGGCGTGATCGTGATGATCATGATGGCCGCCGCACGCGCTGTGGTCGTGGTCGTGGTCGTGGTCGTGGTCGTGGTCGTGGTGAGAATGATCGTGCGAATGCTCATGCTTCGCCAGAGCTTTTTCCTTGACGGTTTTTTCGGGAGCCATCGGCTCCACACCATAGCCGAGGCTGCGCACCTTGCTTGCGATCTTGTCGAGATCGCCTGTTCCATCATGGCTGACGGTCATCGTGCCTGCCGTGACAGAGACGGACACATCCTCGATACCGCGCACGCGCCGCACGGCAGTATCGATCTTGGCTGCGCAGGATGCGCAATCCATACCGTCGATGCGAAAGCGAATCTGGTTCAATGTTTCACTCATGATCTGCTCTTTTCAGCACTGCTCTTGAATTGTGTTGAGCAAGGTCTACATCCTCTAGTGACTAGAGGAGCAAGCGGAAAATGATCATGAATGTATCGATCGGAGAAGCATCGAAAGCGAGCGGCGTCAAAGTGCCGACGATTCGTTATTACGAGCAGATCGGCCTGCTACCCTCACCGCCGCGCACTGATGGCAATCGCCGCCTCTATGACCGGCAGGATGTCCAGCGGCTGCTTTTCATTCGCCACGCACGCGATCTGGGTTTCGAGGTGGATGCGATCCGCACGCTTCTTGATCTTCAGGATAATCCCGACCAATCATGTTCGGCGGCCGACGCCATTGCACGCGCACGCTTGAGCGATGTCGAACACCGCATCGCAAAACTGCTGTCGCTTAAAACCGAATTGCAGCGCATGCTGGAATGCACTGCACATGGCCGCATCGACCAGTGCCGCGTGATCGAAATCCTCGGCAACCATGAGGAATGCGTGCACCCGAAGCATTAACTGGGACCGGCTGCCGGTCAGTTCACCTTGGAAAAACGGGTGGCTTCGATCTTGAGCGTGCCGATCTGCGTGCCGATTCGCGCCACGACGGGCGCATAGATGCCCGAATTGCCAAGCGATGCGAAGGAAATCGTGATCCGGCTGCGATTGCTCAGATAATCGATAGCCTTCTTGCCCTTCTGATATCCGGAAATCGGAACGAACTTTGCCGAGCAGACGACCGATTCGCCGGTAAAGCCGTCGGTCGTGAACGATTCGGTGCCATTGAAGGAAAGCTTGATCTCCGCGCGGGTCTGACCGTCGAAAACGCTCAGCGACCGGTCACAGACCGCCCGACCGTTCTTTGCAGGTATCATGAGCGCGCTCAGCGGATCGCTCACATTGAGAAGGTCCTGCGGTGATGTTTCCACCCACGGGTCGCGCTTTTTCACCGGAGGCTGGTTTTCCGCCGCGACGACATTGCCATTGGCGAAGCGGATCGTCGTGCTCTTGTTCTTGCGGCCATGCTTATAGGCGAGATCGAAGCTCTTCGGCACGACCTTGCCCCCAACGGCGCTCCCGGTAACGTGCACGGTGCCGTCCGTATCGTCGAACACACGCGCCAGACCGGAAGTCAGAAAACGGCCATTGAGATTGTAATTGGCGCCATTGACCGTGGTTTCTATGGCAGACCGCGCAATCGAAAGTCCGAAAATGGAAATATCGTATTCGGTCCGATAAAGATCGTTGGCCCTGGCCGGCCCGCTAGCAATCGTTAATCCCGCAAGGATCAGGCCCGCAAAGGTCAACACACCATAATGCGCCAGCCGCTGCCAGACGGGCTTCAACTCATGCGACGGTTCGATCATGCGCGCATTCCTTTCGCTAAAGCACGTCGTGGAAGAGAGAGACCGTTTTCCATAAAGACATGCGTAAAGACAAAAACTCAAAGCAAATTCGCTTTATCCTATCTTGCGACTTGTTTTTCGCCTGGTCGTCTCCTGATGGTTTTCAACCACATTGAAACGCCCAAAAGTTGCGTGGGATTCTTCGATACAGTATCTGTGTAAGCCAAGCAAAACTGGCGAAGTTATGATCGCAAGCTTTCGCGAAGACCGTGCGAAAGCCGGAAAACCGCGTCTTTGCGCGATGGATACGGAATCTCACTTGACTGCAACGGCTGCTGTCACTATAGAAACGCGACTTTCCCAATAGGCCGCCTGTCCGAGATCGCGCGCCAGCAGCATCAAACTGCGTTGATTGCTTGAATTCGGACATTCGGGTCGGGGCCTGAAGAACGTAATTGAAGGTGAGACCAAAATGTCCCGCGCTTGTGAATTGACCGGCAAGTCGGTCCAGTACGGCAACAATGTCAGCCACGCGAACAACAAGACGCGTCGCCGCTTTCTGCCGAACCTCTGCAATGTTACGCTGATGTCCGAAACGCTCGGCCAGAGCTATCGCCTGCGCGTTTCCGCCAACGCTCTGCGTTCGGTTGAACATCGCGGCGGTCTCGATGCGTTCCTCGTCAAGTCTGACGACAAGGAACTTTCGCAGCGCGCTCGCCTGCTGAAGCGTCAGATCGCAAAGAAGCAGGCTGAAGCAGCAGTCGCTGCCTAAGCTTCCGGCCAAAAATTTCGACAAAAAAGGCCGGCTTTTGTCGGCCTTTTTTGCTGGTTCCATCACCCAGGATAAAAAAATGTCAATCGAGACACCTTCTTATTCCCGGCTTATGCCTGCGATACTGGCCATGTGCGTGGCGGTTGCCGCGTCGAACATACTTGTCCAGTATCCATTCCAGCATTTCGGCCTCGGTGAAGTGCTGACCTACGGCGCCTTCACCTACCCCATCGCCTTTCTGGTCAATGACCTGACGAATCGCCGCTTCGGCCCCGCTGCTGCGCGCAAGGTCGTCTATGCCGGTTTCGTGCTTGGCGTCATCATGTCGGTCTGGCTCGCCACGCCGCGTATCGCGATTGCCTCCGGCTCCGCCTTCCTTCTCGCACAGCTGATGGACATCACAGTCTTCGACCGCCTGCGTCGCAAGACCTGGTGGAAGGCTCCCTTTGCTGCCGCCATGTTCGGTTCGGTGCTCGATACAATCCTGTTCTTCTCGATTGCCTTCGCAGCCGGTTTCGCCTGGATCGACAGGCTGACCGGAATGCCCGATTCGTCGCTTGCCGAACCTGCATCCTTCCTCGGCCTTGGCGTGCCGCTCTGGGCCTCGCTTGCTTTCGGCGACTTCTTCGTGAAGGTCATTATGGGAACGCTGATGCTGATCCCCTATGGCGCAATCCTCGCCGTCTTTGCCCCGACGCTTTACGCGCCAAACCGGACAAACGCTGGCTGATATTCTCGAGGATTCACGATCCGTTGAACGCAACGAAAACCGGTTTTCCTCAATAAATATCCCCTGTATGAACCGCTTTCCGACAGACCGCAGCTTTTTCCTGCGGTCTTTCTTTATCGGAACGGATTTCTATATTACGTATAGAAAGCAAAAGACGCCTGAAATTATTCAGGCGTCGGCTTTCCTGTTTCGGTTGACTATATTTATATTTAGGTAAGGATTGATTAGATGTCCTTGAATAAGGAAAAACTTCCACTCGTCATTATTACCGGCGCAAGCTCGGGCATTGGCCTTGCCACTGCAAAAATGTTTGCCCATCGCGGTCATCCATTGCTGCTTCTGGCGCGCCGACTGGACGCGATGGAAAAGCTCAACCTGCCAGACACGCTCTGCAAATCCGTCGACGTCACTGACCGGAAGGCGCTTGTGGCAGCCGTCCAGGAAGCCGAAGCCATGTTCGGTCCTGCCGATGCTATCATCAATAATGCCGGTGTGATGTTGCTGGGTGAAGTGAGCAAGCAGAACCCGGATGAATGGGACCGGATGCTGGAGGTCAATGTCAAAGGCCTTCTCAACGGCATTCATGCTGTCTCCGCTGGCATGGCTGCGCGCAAGCACGGCACAATCATCAACATCAGCTCGGTGGCTGGCCGCAAGACCTTCGCCAATCATGTCGCCTATGTTGGCACGAAGTTCGCCGTGCACGGCATGTCGGAAAACCTGCGCGAAGAACTTTCGCCACATAATGTCCGTGTCGTGACGATCGCGCCAGGCGCCGTGGAAACGGAACTTCTGAGCCATACCAGCGACGCCGGTATCAAGGCCGGTTACGAAGCATGGAAGAAAGAAATGGGCGCGCCTGTGCTTTCAGCCGACGATGTGGCCCGCGCCATTCTCTATGCCTATGAACAGCCCCAGGGCGTGTGCATACGCGAAATCGTTCTGGCTGCAACCAAACAGCAGGCATGAAAAAGGGCGCTTCAAGCGCCCTTTTCTATCCCTGATTTTTATCGTCCGCCAGCGCGGCGCTGTCCCCTGCCCGAGGCTGCAGCACCCTGCTCTTCGAACAGCGAGGCGAGCTGCTCCGTCATCGCGCCTGCCAGTTCTTCCGCATCAACGATGGTGACAGCACGCTGATAATAGCGCGTGACATCATGGCCGATACCGATTGCAATCAACTCCACCGGAGAGCGTGTTTCGATCTCTTCAATCACGGCGCGCAGATGGCGTTCGAGATAGTTGCCCGGATTGACGGAAAGTGTCGAATCGTCGACGGGAGCGCCGTCCGAGATCATCATCAGGATCTTGCGTTGCTCGGGACGCGCCAGCAGCCGCTGATGCGCCCAGATCAGCGCCTCACCGTCGATATTTTCCTTCAGCAGGCCTTCGCGCATCATCAGGCCGAGATTGCGCCGTGCCCGCCGCCAGGGCGCATCGGCGCTCTTGTAGACGATATGGCGCAGATCATTGAGGCGACCCGGATTGGCAGGCTTGCCGCGTCCAAGCCACGCTTCGCGTGACTGGCCACCCTTCCACGCCTTGGTGGTGAAACCGAGAATCTCCACCTTCACGCCGCAACGCTCCAGCGTGCGGGCAAGAATGTCCGCGCAGGTCGCGGCGACCGTGATCGGACGGCCGCGCATGGAGCCGGAATTGTCCAGAACCAGCGTCACGACCGTATCGCGAAAATCCGTATCGCGCTCCTGCTTGTAGGAAAGCGGCTGCGTCGGATCAATGACGATGCGCACCAGACGAGCCGAATCGAGATAGCCCTCTTCCAGATCGAAATCCCAGGAGCGATTCTGCTGCGCCATCAGACGGCGCTGCAAGCGGTTGGCCAGACGCCCCACCACGCCCTGCAGATTGGCAAGCTGCTTGTCGAGGAAGCTGCGAAGGCGGTCTAGTTCCGCCTCGTCGCAAAGATCAACCGCTTCAACCTCTTCATCGAACTCTCGCGTGAAGACCTTGTAGTCGACATGTTCGGCAAAATTGGCGAAAGGCTGGTTCGGACGGCGTGTATCGCCCGGCGTTTCCGCGTCGATATCGTCGCTGTCGTCCATGTCGTCGGCAGAAGCATCGGCGGCATCCATTTCGCCCTGCTCGCCTTCATCGCTCGAACTGTCGGATTCTTCGCTTTCAGCGGAATCGGAACCTTCCTGGCTCTCGTCGCCACCTTCCTCGTTCTCGTCGGAATCCGGCGTCTGCTCGTCGTTCTGCTCTTCTTCGTCGCTCGGTTCTTCCTGCGACAGCTCCTCCGCCATATCCATGGAGGCGAGCATGTCACGCACCGTGCGCGCAAAGGCCTGCTGGTCTTCGAGATTGTCGCCAAGCCGCGCAATGTCGGCTGCGGCCTTCTGCTCGATCCACTCGCGCCACAGCTCGAGCACCTGTCCGGCTTCGGCAGGGGCGGACCGTCCGGTCAGCTTTTCACGCAGCAGAAGCGATACGGCTTCCTCAAGCGGCGCGTCTTCCTTGGCGGTAACTGCAGAGAAATTGGCTTTCGAATATTTGTCCGCAAGCATGGTGGTGAGATTATCCGCCATGCCTGCCATGGCGCGGGCGCCGATGGCTTCCACACGCGCCTGCTCGACAGCGTCGTAGATCGCGCGCGCCTGCTTTCCTTCCGGGGCAAGGGCCGCGTGAATGCGCGGATTGTGACGTGCCTGACGCAGCGCCATGGAATCGCCGAGGCCACGGGTGACGGCGATATCGTGCGCAGTCGGGCGCTTCGGCAGATCGGGAAGACGGGCGCGATTGGCGCTTAATGCCGGGCGGTCGTTGGTGAACGCCACTTCCAGCTCATGCTCACCGGAAATGGCACGGACACAAGCCGTTAGAGCGCGCTTGAACGGTTCGGAATCCACCGGCCCCGGTTTACGCTCGCGCGAATTATCGCCTATTCCTGACTTCTGGCCCGACATATGCCTATCCTGACTTCGCTTTCAAGCAAGGGCGAAGCTCATCGCCCCCGCATCAGACAGTGCGCTGCCGCCGGACACGCTCAGGCGGCAGGCTTCTTCCGCATCAAGCGAGAACGATATTCGCTGCCGATTCGGGCAGCTCAACGCCGAAAGCGCGCTGATAGAACTCGGCCACAATCGGGCGTTCCAGTTCGTCGCACTTGTTGAGGAAGGTCAGGCGGAAGGCAAAGCCGACATCGTTGAAGATCGCGGCGTTTTCGGACCATGTGATGACCGTACGCGGGCTCATGACGGTCGAGAGATCGCCATTGATGAAGGCCTGACGGGTCATGTCGGCCACGCGCACCATCTTGTTCACAATCTCGCGGCCTTCGGCATTCTGGTAATGCTTGGCCTTGGCGAGAACGATGTTCACTTCATTGTCGTGCGGCAGATAGTTCAGCGTCGTCACAATGGACCAGCGGTCCATCTGCGCCTGGTTGATCTGCTGGGTGCCGTGATAGAGGCCGGTCGTGTCACCGAGGCCAACGGTGTTGGCAGTGGCGAACAGACGGAAAGCCGGATGCGGATGGATAACGCGGCTCTGGTCGAGCAGGGTCAGACGGCCCGAAGTTTCCAGAATGCGCTGGATCACGAACATCACGTCCGGACGACCCGCATCATATTCGTCGAAAACGAGAGCCACATTGTGCTGATAGGCCCAGGGCAGGATGCCGTCCTTGAATTCGGTGACCTGCATGCCGTCTTTCACGACGATGGCATCCTTGCCGACGAGATCGATACGGCTGACATGGCTGTCGAGGTTGACGCGCACGCAAGGCCAGTTGAGGCGGGCTGCGACCTGTTCGATATGGGTCGACTTGCCGGTGCCGTGATAACCGGAAACCATCACGCGGCGGTTATAGGCAAAGCCTGCAAGGATCGCGAGCGTCGTCTGACGGTCGAAAAGATAATCCGGATCAAGCTCCGGCACATAGGAATCGCCTGCCGCATAGGCTGGCACCGTCATGTCGGAATCGATCCCGAACACTTCGCGCACCGAAACCGTTGTATCCGGCAAATTGGCTATATCCCGCTCAACCTTGTTCATCATGCCTCCAGAGCGGCAGGCAGCGACCGGCCGCGAATTAATACCGGCAAGCTACCGACCGGCAACTTTCACCCGTGGGCATGTTTTTCCGGCGAGCCGGACGGTATGCCCCTTCCGTAATTCGTTGCGGGCATCCGTGCTTGCGTCCACGCAATCGCGCGGCAGAAGAATGTCCGTCGGAGCTGTCGGCGACAGCCCCATAGTCGGCCTTTCAGACCCAAACAGGCTTTAGCAAAAACCTGCCTGCTTGAGCAATTGATAAGCCTGAATAACATCGCGAAATCTTTCTTCCGATCCGCGATCACCACCATTCGCATCGGGATGGTGCTGTTTTACCAGCTCTTTATAGCGCGCCTTGATCTTATCGCCAGTCGAATTTGGTTCAAGACCGAGTGTCGCCAGCGCCTTTATCTCAAGCGTACGCGGCTTGCGCTGCGCTTTCTGGCCCGGCGCATGTCCCTTGGCTTCCTTGAAAAGGTTGAAGGGATCGCGGATGCGGTTGTGATAGGAAGCCGAACCGGAACGTACCTTCGCCATGTCGGGCGACGTGCGCGGCTTGGCGGTGGAGTTCGCCGTCGTCGACCATGTCGGGCGATGACCCGTGATCGCATCCTTCTGGAATTTCGCGATGTCGCCGTCGGAAAGACCAGAGAAGTAATTGAAATTCTTGTTATATTCCCGCACGTGATCAACACAGAAGCGGAAATATTCACCTTCGCGCATGCGTCCGACAGGCGCGCGATGCGTGCCTGGCTTGTCGCACCCGTCCCACTGGCAGCAAGGCCCCGAAGCCTTGGCTTCCGCGGTCTTCTTGGGCTTGATGCGGATACTGTCGAAAAATTTTGAGTTCGTTGTCATCGAATCGAATTATGCGGATTATGAGTTGCTGAACAAGAATTGACATTTCGTCCAGTCTGGCTTTTGGCCATTTCAACTGGGCGAAATTTTGAAGCAGGTTGCTTTCCTGTGCGGATTTGCCCCACCTTTTGCTGCCGAAGCAACGTTATATGAGGCACAGCGTCTATATGGGGAGAAGTGGTCCAAATGTCCATTCACAATAGCAAACAAAGCGCGATGGAAGCGAAACTGACCACGGCTTTCGCTCCCGAACGGCTTGAAGTCATTAATGAAAGCCATCTCCACGCCGGGCATCATCACGAGGAGCGCGGACATCATGAAGTCTATGACGGCACCGGCGAAACACACTTTCGCATCCGTATCGTTGCCCAAGCTTTTGCCGGAATGAGTCGCATTCAGCGCCACCGCGCCATTAATGAACTTTTGAAGGAAGAACTGGATAGCGGCGTCCATGCACTTGCACTGGAGCCTTCCGCTCCTGGCGAAGCAACGCGGCGCTGAGCAGCTTCACGACTACCCATCACTTGGCATCCGGGCTCGACATGCCGTCCCAGACGGGAACGTCTCTTCCCCTGATCAGATCCGGCGTAAACCCTGGTCTATATTACAAAGGCGCCCGAAAGGGCGCCTTTGTAATATAGACCAGGTAGTTCGAACTTTGCGGAGAAAAGAAATTCCAGAATAGTATCTAGTGCAAGTACCAATAGACCAAGGCTGTATTTCTCTAATTGTAAAACAGGTCGTAGGCGATTTTCTCCGTAGTTTTCGTATCCAAACATAAGTCATATATAATGGATGCCACCGGATTATTAGTAGCCTTATTGTTGCGAAAAACTATTGTATAGAAGCGTATATTTTCAATAATTTCAAATGAATTTTTTTCTATTACCAGTAGTTGTATCCGCCATATATTAGACTAGAATAATATTATACTATAATATCGTTTTATTATTACTTATATTTAATACTGAAACGCGCACAAGAAACCGGAAAAAACAACGCCAGCCCGGCCAGATTTTCCGGCCGAAAACTGGCTTTAGTCTGGGATTAAAATATTCAGAAACAAAGTGTTAGGTGGAAACTGCTCCCGCGATAGCTTTCAGCGCGGCAGCGCCGCAACTATGGGCGCAGGCTTTCCATCGGCATCAAGCGGCACGATGCGCAGCCGTGTCAGGCGATTCTTTTCCTTCTTCAGGACGGAAAAGCGCTTCCCGTAAAAGGTGAAAGCCTGTTTCACTTCGGGAATGGTCTGGGTCTCATGAATGACCAGACCGGCAATCGTTGTCGCTTCCTCATCCGGCAAAGACCAGTCAAGCGCGCGGTTGATATCGCGAATCGGCAGCGATCCGTCGACAATCACCGAACCATCCGGCTGCAGGCGAACACCCTGGATTTCGATATCGTGTTCGTCGGCAATATCGCCGACGATTTCTTCCAGAATATCCTCAAGCGTCACCAGCCCCTGCACGTCACCATACTCGTCGACGACGATGGCAATATGCGCCTTCCGGCGGAGAAACGCGTCGAGCTGGTCCTGCAACGTGGTCGTGTCGGGCACGAACCACGGCTTGCGCGCAACCTTCATGATGTCGATGCGCTTGAAATCATTGTCGACGTCGTAAAGCGCGCGCAGCAGGTCCTTGGTGTGGATAATGCCGACAATATTATCGATATCGTCGCGCCAGAGCGGCATACGTGTATGCGGGCTGGCCAGAATATCGCGCACGATCTCATCCGCCGGAGCATCGGCATTGACGGTGCCCATCGAGGTCCGGTGCACCATGACGTCGCTGACTTCCAGCTCCTTGAGGTCGAGCAGGCCGCCCAGCTGGTCACGATCTTCCTTGATGAGCGACTTGTCGCGATGCAGCACCTCGACCGCACCGCGCAATTCCTCCTGCGGGCTCAACATGGACCGACCGGCGGCAAGATTGATGCCACAGAGCTTCAGGATCGCGCGCACAATGCGGTTCACCGCACTGGAAATCGGGCCGAGGATCAGGACGACCAGCGACACGCCGCGTGCAACGGCAAGCGAAAACCGGTCTGGACCGGAAATCGCCCAGGATTTCGGCAGCACTTCCGCGAAAATGACCAGAATGACCGTCATTGCCAGCGTGGCATAAGCAACGCCCGCATCGCCGAACAGGTTCAAAAAGATGCTGGTAGCAATGGAGGACGCCAGAATATTGGCGAGGTTGTTGCCGATCAGAAGCGCACCGATCAGCCGGTCGCGACGACTGATGAGGCGCTGGACCAGCCCTGCGCGCTCGTCGCCATTATGTTCGAGCGTGTGCATCCGGGCTCGAGACGCCGCCGTCAGCGCCGTTTCGGACCCGGAAAAGAATGCTGAGAGAATGACGCAGAGCAGGATGATGCCGCACATAACCCAGAGCTCGAAAGCCATCCGCCTTATCCTCTTATAGCAGGGCGCTAAGATGCTGACGCATCACGCCCTGAAGTTGCTCAATCGCCGCACGGGCTTAACCAAGTCTTGATGAGCCAAACTCACCGAGACTTGGTATTATTTCGTTTCCAGACGTTCTTTCAAAAATCCCAGCACGGCGGCTGGCGGCACGTCCTTGGCAATAAAGGACTGGCCGATGCCGCGCGTCAGGATGAAGGTGAGCGCACCACGCGCCACTTTCTTGTCCTGCGCAATATAATCCATCAGCTTTTCCGCCGGTGGCAACCCGCCCGGAACATCCGACAGCCTGTATGGCAGGCCGACCGCCTTCAGATGCGCTTCGACACGCTCCGCATCCTCGATGCCGCACAGGTTCATCTTGACCGAAAAGCGATGGGCCAGCGCCATGCCGATAGCCACACCTTCACCATGCACAAGACGGGTCGAATCGTAGCCCGTTGCCGTTTCCAGCGCGTGACCGAAAGTATGGCCGAGATTGAGAAGCGCCCGGTCACCGGTTTCGCGCTCGTCGCGCGCAACAACGGCTGCCTTGCAACGGCAGGATTCAGCGATGGCTTGCGTCCGTGCCGCGCCGCCGGAGAAGACCTCCTGCCAGTTCTGTTCCAGCCATTCGAAAAAATCCGGGCGGTCGATCAGGCCGTATTTCGCAACTTCGGCATAACCGGCCCGGAATTCACGCGGGCTCAGCGTATCGAGAACCTCCGTATCGGCCAGAACCAGCTGCGGCTGATAAAAGACACCGACGAGATTTTTGCCATGTGCCGTGTTGACCCCGGTCTTGCCACCGACCGAGGAATCCACCTGCGACAGGAGCGAGGTCGGCATCTGCACGAAATTCATACCACGCCGCACGATACCGGCGACGAAGCCCGAAAGATCGCCAACCACACCGCCGCCAAATGCCACGACCGCGTCGCCACGCTCCAGACGCGCCGCCAGTACGGCATTGGTGACGGTTTCCAGCGTGCCGAAGGATTTTGACTTTTCACCCGGTGCAACAATCACCGGCGTCACATCGACACCGGCCTTGGCGAAGCTTGCTGTCAGGCGCTCCAGATGAGCCTTGGCAACATTTTCGTCCGTCACCACCGCCACGCGCACGCCTTTCAGACGCTTCGCCAACTCCTCGCCTGCACGATCCACCAGCCCCTTGCCGATCAGAATATCGTAGGAGCGGTTGCCAAGCGACACGGGAACAGTCGTAACATCCTGGGCGATGGAAGGCGCGTTCATGCGTAGTCTCCAATACATGCGGCGAAGACATCGGTGGCTTGTTCTACCGGACCGATTATGCCTCTAATCTTTCGAGATGATCCGCCAGAACATCGAGCAGTTCGGCAGCGATCACTTCCTTCTTGTCATCCCGCGTCATCAGCTGAAGGTCGGCCAACGCATAGACGGGATAACGTTCATTCATCAGCCGCAGCATGACGCCGCGCGGATCGCTGTTTTTCAGCAGCGGGCGGTTCTGGCGGCGCGATACGCGCTCCATCAGAATATCGATTTCCGCATTGAGCCAGACGGAAACACCTGCACGACCGATTGCCGCGCGTGTTTCGGCATTCATATAGGCCCCGCCGCCGGTGGCCAGAACCATCGGTCCGTCTTCGAGCAGGCGCATGATGACGCGACGTTCGAGATCGCGGAACTCGACCTCGCCATATGCTTCAAACAATTCAGGAATGGTCATGCGGGAAACCGCTTCGATCTCCGTATCGGCATCGCGAAACGGCAGGCCGAGCAAGGCTGCAGCCTTGCGTCCGACGGTGGATTTGCCTGCACCCATCAGCCCCACGAGCACCACGACTTTCGAACCGAGAAGATCGCGGATCAGCTCCGCTTTCTCATGTAGATTGTTTTGTTTTGTCGTGCTGCTCATTGACCTCGTCCATTTGCTCCGGTTCCACATGAAAAACAGGGCGGCGTCAATTGCTTTGATTGGTTTTCAGGGCGTGCATGGCCGCAAGCAAGGCTTTTTTGCATGATTGGGCTCTTGTCTCCTCTTTCATTCCTCCTCCTTGCTTTCGTCCCAATGCCACAGCATAAAAGATGAATGCCTACGCTAACGCGCCTCGTCCTCTTTCTCGCCCTTGTCGCCGCCGTCGTTTATGGCGCGATGTATGCACTTGCCAATTTCGTTGAGCCGGACACACGCGAGATCACCGTCGAAATACCGGCTTCGAAGCTGAAACCGGTCACGATTGCGCCTCCGTCAGCTCCCGCAGCCGAGCCTGCCCCTGCGGAGACCGCCGATACGGCGCCCCAATCGCCGCAGACACCGCAGGAATGACAATGCGCGCATCACTGGCGATCGAGAACTTTCTGGAAATGATGAGCGCCGAACGCGGCGCGGCGGAAAACACGCTTGAATCCTACCGGCGCGATCTTGAGGCGGTGGCAGAGGCGCTGTCGGCCCGAGGCGTCAATCTTGCCGAAGCGGGAGCCGACCATATTCGCAGCGCCATCGATGCCATGGCAACGGAAGGTTTTGCCGCAACATCGCAAGCCCGACGTCTGTCGGCGCTACGCCAGTTCTTCCGCTTTCTCTATTCGGAAGGTTATCGGCAGGACGATCCAACCGGCACGGTCGATGCGCCGAAAAAGCAGAAGCCTTTGCCGAAAATCATGAGCGTTGAGAACGTCACAAAACTACTCGACCGCGCAGCACTTGAAACCAGCGAAGAAGCGGAACCGGCAGAGCGCTTCAAGGCGCTGCGTCTTCACGCTCTCATTGAAACACTTTATGCCACCGGCATGCGCGTTTCCGAACTTGTCGGCCTGCCGGTCGGCGTTGCGCGCATCGACCACCGCTTCCTGCTGGTTTGCGGCAAAGGCTCCAAAGAACGTATGGTTCCGCTTTCGCCCAAGGCACGTGAGGCGCTGCAGCGCTTTCTCGCCTTGCGGGATTCCCTGCCTGGCAGCGACGACAATCCGTGGCTGTTTCCGGCTTTTTCGGAAAGCGGCCACCTGGCGCGTCAGGTTTTTGCCCGCGAATTGAAGGGGCTTGCCGCACGGGCAGGATTATCGGCGGCAGCCGTTTCACCGCACGTGCTCCGCCATGCTTTTGCCAGCCATCTGCTGCAGAACGGTGCCGATCTGCGTACCGTGCAGCAATTGCTCGGCCACGCCGACATTTCAACGACGCAAATCTATACGCATGTGCTGGAGGAAAGACTGCATAAGCTTGTCAGCGAGCATCATCCGCTTGCCGATTAGCCTCTGTCCGGTTATGAGAAAGTCGAAAATTTGCAAGATGAGCCAGTAGTGAATATGTAAAGCGCCGTAAAACAGCCTTTTTCAGGCTCGCAATAGCGCTAATCCCTTTGGAAAACGCACGAACAGTCAGGCCCGATGTACAACTATCTCGATTTTGAAAAACCCGTCGCCGACCTCGAAGGCCAGATTCTGGAGCTGAAGAAGCTCGCACAGGAACAAGGCAGCGTCGAGATGAGCGACGAGATTCGTCGCCTCGAGAAGCGTTCGGCCGATGCGCTGAAGGACATCTATCGCAAGCTGACCCCGTGGCAGAAGACGCAGATCGCCCGCCATCCGGACCGTCCGCATTGCCTGGAATATATTGACCGGCTGTTCACCGAATTCACTCCGCTCGCCGGTGACCGCAAGTTTGCCAATGACGAAGCTCTCCAGACTGGTTTTGGCCGCTTCAACGGTCAGGCCGTTGCGATCATCGGGCAGGAAAAAGGTTCCGACACCAAGACGCGCCTGAAGCACAATTTCGGCTCGGCCCGTCCGGAAGGCTATCGCAAGGCCGTCCGCATCATGGAAATGGCGGACCGTTTCCAGCTGCCGCTCATCACTTTTGTCGACACGGCAGGCGCCTATCCGGGTGTCAGCGCCGAAGAACGCGGCCAGGCTGAAGCCATTGCGCGCTCGACTGCAGAATGCCTCCGGCTGCGCGTCCCGGTCATCTCGATCATCATCGGTGAAGGCGGTTCGGGTGGCGCAATCGCCATCGCCGTTGCAAACCGCGTCTATATGCTTGAGCATTCAATCTATTCGGTCATTTCGCCAGAGGGCGCGGCCTCGATCCTCTGGCACGATTCCACCCGCGCCAAGGATGCCGCCTCAAGCATGCGTATCACCGCACAGGACCTGTTTGACCTGAAGGTCATTGACGGTGTCATTCCTGAACCTATGGGTGGCGCGCATCGCGGCAAGGAAGCCGTCATCGATGCGGCTGGCGATATCATCACAGCATCGCTGCGCTCGATGAAGGATATCGACGGCGAAACGCTGAAGCAGGAACGCCGCCAGAAATTCCTCGAAATCGGCCGCAACATCTGATTTTCACCGCGAATTGGAGCGCATCCCGAAAAGTGTAATACGGTTTTCGGGGGTAAGATGCGCGGTTCAGAACAAAAAGAAGACCCGTCCGGGAGGCCTCGCGCCTCCCGGATTTGCATCATGCTGCAAATTCGGCCATATTGCCGACGCGCTGGATTTCAAAGCATGTCGCGGAAAAGTGGAAACCGGTTTTCCGGAACCGACATGCTCCAGAAAATAAACAGCTAAAGCGCATCGCAAAGATATGATAGAACGCGACGCGCTTTAGCTATCTGAGCAAGGATTTATAAACGATACCGTAAGGTTTCGGTTTTAAAATTCGACGTTCAGGAAATTGGCTTTTGCTCATAAAGTCTCTGGCGTAGCTCTAACAGACTCGATGCGACATGAAGATCAGAACCGCAATTCTAGGCTCCGTAATGGCAACCGCGCTCCTCGCCGGCTGTCAGGGTTCGTCCGTATCCGATCTAAGCCTCCGGGCCGAGAAGCCGCTTCCCGAGAAAGTCGTTGCCAAGATGAAGGCGAAGGGCATGACCCGCACCTCGCCAATCATGGTACGCATTTTCAAGGAAGAAGGCACACTCGAGGTCTGGAAGCAGAAGAACAACGGCAAGTACGACCAGATCGCGTCCTACGACATCTGCAAATGGTCGGGCAAGCTCGGGCCGAAATATATCGAGGGTGACCGTCAGGCGCCGGAAGGTTTCTACAACGTCCGCCCCGCCCAGATGAATCCGAATTCGAGCTATTATCTCTCGTTCAACATCGGCTTCCCCAACGCCTATGACCGCGCCAATGGCCGCACGGGCCAGCACCTGATGGTGCATGGCGCATGCTCGTCGTCGGGTTGCTACTCGATGACCGACGAACAGGTTGCCGAGATTTACGCCTTCGGTCGCGACGCCTTCAAGGGCGGCCAGCGCGATTTCCAGATTCAGGCGTTTCCGTTCCGTATGACAGCTGCCAACATGGCGCGATACAAGAGCGACCCGAATTATTCCTTCTGGAAGATGCTGAAGCAGGGCTACGACTCTTTCGAGGTCACCAAGGTGCCGCCGAAGGTCGATGTCTGCGAAAAGCGCTATGTGTTCAACGTCGCGACACCGGACGGCCAGCCTCTGTCCGCAACGGACGCCTGCCCGCCATCGGCTGGCGGCGAGGCCATGTCCTATGCGTCTTACGAAAAGACCTACCAGTCGGCATTCAGCGCCAGCCAGAAGGCACCGGCACCGTCTATTCAGGGCATCGCCGAAGCCAAGCTCGTCTCCGCCTGGAGCGCTGCGCGTGCACGCGGCGAAAAGGTAACACGGGAACCGCCGTCACTCACCGCTTCTTCCGCTGAAAAGGCGGGCGCACCGGACATTCGCCCGGCAACGCCAGCCGCACAGCCGACAGCCATTGCTGCAACGCCGCAACCGGCTGCTGTTCCGGCTCAGCCGACGACACAGACCGCAGCTGTGCCCGCACCACAGCCAAACCCGGCTGCAGCGCAGGCTGCTCAGTCCGTTTCACCCCAAGTCTCACCGATGACGACGGCCAGCACGGTGGCGCAGAATGTCGAACAGCCGGCAGCTGTCGCAGCCCCCGAACCGAAGAAGCCATGGTGGAAGATCATCGGGAACTGATGGCCTTGCAGGATGACATTCCTGTCTACGACCTGAGGGGGCTTAAATGCCCCCTTCCGGTTTTGAAAACCCGCAATCGTCTGGAAAAAATGCCGAGCGAAGCGCTTCTCTGGGTGGAAGCGACCGATCCGCTGTCCGGCATCGACATCCCGCATTTCTGCACGCAGGAAGGCCACGCCCTGGTCGCACAGGAGCACCAAGGGACGTTGCATCGCTTCCTTATTCGAAAGAAATAAGTATCAGTTCCGGGGCGAAAAACCCGGAATAGCCAGCGGATTTTCCATCAGCGCGGCACGGTCTGGCCTATCGAGCGCAGGACGCCCCAAAAACGCATCAAAAAGCTCGCGAACATAGGTTTCCGGCAGATCCTTCACGATCATCACCAGAAGCGTTTCGCGTTTATCCTGCGGCCATTGCGGCAGGCGCGCTGGCGGATGGAATATCTTCTGCACCCCATGAATCACGACAGGGCGATCCGGGTCTTCGGCAATCTGCACGATGCCCTTCACACGCAGAAGCTTCTCGCCATGCGTCGAGCGCAAAAGATCAAGGAACATGTCGAAGGTCGATAGCGGGATCGGCGCATCGTGACGAAGCGAAAAGGACCGGATCGCATCGTCATGGTGATGATGGTCGTGATCGCAATCCGGCCCGCATACATGGTCATGCCCATGATGAGAATGCCCGTGATGGGAGTGGTCATGATAACCGGCCTCATAGGCTTCCGCCTTGAGCCAGCGCTGCACGTCCGCCGATTTCGTTTCCGGATTATAGAGACCGCATTCAAAAAGCGCCGCATAACCCGTGCGCTGTTCACCAGCTTCCAGAATGTCTGCGCCGGGATTGAGCGCATGAAGACGCGCCTTCAATGCCGCCAGTCCTGACTGCGCTTCCGGCAGATCGGTTTTGGTCAGCACGATGCGGTCGGCCATTGCCGCCTGCTTGACGGCTTCCTCGTGATTGTCGAGCGTCGCCATGCCGTTGACGGCATCCACGGTCGCCAGAACACCGTCCAGCCTGAAAGCCTGCATGAGCACCGGATGCCCCATGATCGAATGCAGCACCGGCGCCGGATCGGCGAGCCCGGTGGTTTCGATGATGACGCGCTTCAGCGCCTTGATGCGCCCGGTCTGGAGCCGGTCGATCAGGTCGGCCAGCGTATCCACCAGCTCGCCGCGCACCGTGCAGCACAGGCAGCCGTCGGAAAGCTCGATCACGCCCTCGCTCGCCTGCTCAACCAGCAGATGATCAATGCTGATCTCGCCGAACTCGTTGATGATGACCGCCGTATCGCTCAGCGCCGGATCTTTCAGAAGCCGGTTGAGAAGCGTCGTCTTGCCTGAACCAAGAAAACCGGTCAGCACGGAAACGGGAATGGGATTCGGCATATCAGTTGATCGCGGTGGTATTGGCACCGGCGGAACGCTGCGGACGCGGCATTGGCACCGGAATCTGCGAAATGTCGAGCTGGCTCGGGCGGGTCGTCGGACCCGGTTCGGAAACCAGACCGACGCGAACCGGAACCGGATCGCGATCCATCGCATGGATATAAGGCGAATTGATTTTCAGCTTACCCTCGACATCGCGACCGTCCCAGCGATCGGCCATGGCCTGCTGGCTGCAGATAGCCTTGCGCATATCGACGGCCTGATTGAGATTTCCGCCGGCTGCGGGGCGCAAGGTCGCCAATGTAGCGCCACCGCTCGCATTTGCCCTGAAAGCGTCAGTCATCAGCTGTGCTGCCTGAACCGCGCGCGCTTCCTGCCGGTCCGCACCGAGAACAATTGCCAGCACGGTCCGACCGTTGCGCGTGGCCGAACTTGCAAGATTGAAGCCGGATGCACAGACGAAGCCGGTCTTCATCCCGTCCGCCCCGTCATAGCGGCCAAGCAGGATGTTGTAATTGGCCTGAACTTTCTTGCCCGCGCCCGGATCGATCGCCTCGGTCGCAAAATAATGCGCATATTGCGGAAATTCGCGGCGCAGCTGCACGGCCAGAACCGCGAGGTCGCGAGCCGTTGTGTAGTTATTGGGATTATGCAAGCCGTTCGGATTGGCGAAATGCGAGCCGACCATACCGATACGCTGCGCTTCCGCATTCATGCGCTGCACGAAACCGGATTCCGTTCCGCCCACGGCCTCGGCAACGGCCACCGCAACATCATTGGCCGACTTAACCAGCATGATCTTCAACGCCGTATCGAGCGTCATGACCGATCCCGGCTTGTAGCCCATCTTGCTCGGCGGTTCCTTGGCGGCGTTGACCGTCATGCGCACCGGCGAATCCAGCGTCATCTGGCCCGACTGAAGCGCACGGAATGCCACATAGGCCGTCATCATCTTGGTCAGGGAAGCGGGATACCAGCGCTGAAAAGCTTCCTGCTGCTGGTAGACCTTGCCTGTTGCCACATCCACTGCGATCGAGGGATTAGCGGCGGCGGACGCCAGTGCGGTCGCGGACAAGCCAACAGCTGCAAACCAGATTTTCAATGATTTCGACATCATTCCGTAGTTCCAATCGAAATAGCCTGCAACTTCTGCGGGTTCGAATTGCTCTATAATGGGAGATTAACGCTTTCTTTATCTATGCCATGTGGCGATGAAAAGGCAAACAGGGATTGCCCGCTTTCACCGAAACGTCATATCCTGTTTCCTTCAAATCACGCCCAATCCGGGGAGCCATCAGAAAATGCCAGTGTTGAATCGTGCCGTTGAAACGCAAGCGGAAATTGCCGCATGGCGCCGAAAACTGCACCAGAATCCTGAACTTCTCTATGACGTGCACGAAACTGCACAATTTGTCGAAGACAAGCTGAAATCCTTCGGTTGCGATCTTGTGGAAACAGGCGTCGGACGCACAGGCGTGGTTGGCATCATCAAGGGTCGCCATGGCGATGGCCCGGCAATTGGCCTGCGCGCCGACATGGATGCCCTGCCCATCACCGAAACGAGCGGTGTCGAATGGGTCTCGCAAAATCCCGGCAAGGCGCATTCCTGCGGCCATGACGGACACACCTCAATGCTGCTGGGCGCAGCGCAATATCTCGCAGAGACCCGCAATTTCCGCGGCTCGGTCGCGCTTCTGTTCCAGCCTGCCGAAGAAGGCGGCGCCGGTGGCCTCGCCATGGTCGAGGACGGCGTGATGGACCGTTTCAACATTTCGGAAGTCTACGGCATCCACAATATGCCGGGCCTGCCGGTCGGACAGTTCGCGATGCGAAAAGGCCCGATCATGGCAGCGACGGATGAATTCGATCTCTTCATCACAGGTCGCGGCGGCCACGCAGCGCAGCCGCATCGCACCATTGATCCGATTCTGGCAGGTTCCCAGCTGATGATCGCCCTTCAGGGCATTGTTTCGCGCAATGTCGATCCGCTTGATTCACTTGTGATCTCGGTGACGAAGTTCATTGCGGGCGAGGCTTATAATGTGATCCCGGAAAAGGCGACGCTGTCGGGCACGGTCCGCACGCTCAAGAAGGAAACCCGCGCCTTTGCCGAACGCCGTATCCGTGAAGCTGCCGCCGGTATCGCAGCCGCCACCGGTGCGGAAATCACCGTGCGCTACAAGAACAATTATCCGGTCACCTACAACCACGATGCGCAGACGGAGTTTGCCGCCCGCGTCGCCAGCGCTGTGGCGGGCGAAGGCAAAGTGGATGAGAGTGTCGAGCCGATGATGGCGGCGGAAGATTTTTCCTACATGCTGGAAGCGCGTCCCGGCGCCTATATCTTCCTCGGCAATGGCGATACGCCCGGCCTTCACCATCCGGCCTATGACTTCAATGACGATGCCATTCCCTATGGCGTCAGCTATTTTGTAGCGGTAGCGGAAACGGCGCTTGCCGCCTGATAGCTGAATAAATCCGCCTGCCCCGCTTTTTGCGGGGTTGGCGACCAGCATGAAAAACAGTATGTGTCTGAAAGCATTCGCAATGCTGGAATCACCGGCGAATGCTCATCGGTTGGTCCCGTAGCTCAGTAGGATAGAGCGACAGATTCCTAATCTGTAGGTCACAGGTTCGATTCCTGTCGGGATCACCAACAAAATCAATAAGTTGGCGATTATCATAGAGAATTTTATGTTGCGTTTTGTTGCAGTTTATTGCTGTTGATTATCAACGACTTACCAAGACAAACCGCTAGTCCATGCAACATGAACGTGACACCGCGGACAACTTGGCATTACACGTCATCAAATTCATCGAACGGATTTGGAAAAATCCTTCGCGCAGCAAAAAAGCCCACGGTTCTTACACCCGGAAATCGCTGATTGAGTGTAACGTCCCGATTGCTGCCGCCTTTTGAACCAAGGCCTCGTGGCATAAGACACGTGTTTAACGACGTCGTTAGCGACGTGTCTTATGCGAGGATTGGATGCGAGTTGAGGTTCTTGGCGCGGAACGGCGTCGTCGCTGGGGCGATCAGAAGAAACTGGATATCGTCATGTCGATTGGGATCGGCGGTGCGACGGTCACGGATGTGGCTCAGCGGTACGATGTGACCCGTCAGCAGATTTACACATGGCGACGGGAACTGAAGAAGAAGGGTCTTCTGCTCTCTTCGCGGGAAGCCGTATTTCTTCCTGTTGATATGGGTAGTGAGCAGATCCCTTCTGGGGTTAGCGATGACGCTGATGCTTCGTCCTCAATGATTGAATTGCACTTGCGCTGCGGTCGCAGCCTTCGTTTCACGAGCACGCTGGAGGATACGGTGCTGGCACGGCTCATCCGGACGGTGGAACAGGCATGATTGGACCGGGCACTGGCGTTCGGGTTTACCTTGCCTGCGGCGTGACAGATATGAGGAAAGGTATTGAGGGCCTTTCGATGTTGGCGCAGGATGTCTTGCGCCAGAAGCCGACAGGTGGAGCTGTCTTCGCCTTTCGCGGGCGGCGTGGTGATCGGGTGAAGCTGTTGTATTTTGATGGCCAGGGATTTTGCCTTTACTATAAAATCCTGCAGAAAGGGCGTTTCCCCTGGCCTTCAGCGGCCGATGGGACGGCTCGACTGACAGCAGCGCAGCTGGCGATGCTATGGGAAGGAATAGATTGGAGACGTCCGGACTGGGGTGCTCCGCCCGCCCGCGTCGGTTGATTTTATCTTACTGAAACTACTTGTTTTTATGGCGTTCTGTCCTGACTTATGCTAGTCAGGATCATGTCGAATGCGAGCTCAATTTTTCCTGATGATCCAGCCTTTCTGAAGGCAATAATCACCGCCTTGCAGGCGGAGAATGCGAAGATGTCGGCGGCGTTGAAAGCACACGATCACCTGATCCAGGGTCTGAGGCTACGCATTGCGCGATTGAAGAAACAGGTCTTCGGCAAGTCTTCTGAAAAAATCGAGCGGGAAATTGCGCAACTGGAACTGGCGCTGGAGGATCTGTTGATTGCCAGCGCCGAGCATGAGGCCGGGCCCGTCGAAGAGCTTGAAAACGATACGGCTTGCGGTCCGGAGGAGACTTTAAAGCCCAAGTCATCACGTCGGCGTCCACGTGTGTCGGAAAATGCTGTTCGCGAACGTCGTGAACTGGATCCCGGTCATTGCTGTCCTGCGTGCGGAGGCGAGTTGCGTTTTGTTGGAGAGGATGTCAGCGAAATCCTCGACATGATCGCAGCGACGATGAAGGTCATCGAGATCGCCAGGCCAAAGAAGTCATGCCGTTGCTGTGAGAAGATGGTGCAGGTTCCTGCTCCCAGCCGCCCGATACCGGGCAGTATGGCTGGTGCCGGGCTTCTGGCCTATATTCTGGTCTCCAAATTCGATGATCATCTGCCGCTCTATCGCCTCAACGAGATATTCGCGCGGATGGGGGCCGATATACCTGACAGCACACTGGTGGATTGGTGCGGTCGTGCCATGCAGGTGCTCCGTCCGCTGATCGAGCGCATTGAGATTGAGATCATGAAAAGCGATCTCCTCCATGCTGACGATACGCCGATCCGGGTGCTGGATCGCTCATTGCGCGACAAGGGATTGGGCAAAGGTGTGAAGAAGGGCAGGATCTGGACATATGTCCGCGATCAGCGTCCATGGGCAGGTAGTGCGCCACCAGGTGCGGTTTATTACTTCGCGCCCGACTGGAAGGAAGAGCACGTTCATCGCCATCTCGAAAAGGCGAGTGGCATTCTTCAGGCCGATGGCTACAAAGGCTATACGAAGCTATATGAGCCGGGATCGGACGGAAAGCGTCGGTTCTGGGAAGCTTCATGCTGGGCGCATTGGCGGCGTGACTTTCATGACATCTGGACCGCGAACAAATCCGGGATTGCGCGCGAGGCTCTCGATCGGATCGGTGCGCTGTATGATATCGAACGGGATATTGTAGGCCGGCCCGCCGATGTACGGCTCGCCACGCGTCAAAAGCACAGCAAGCCAAAGATCGATGAACTGCACGCATGGGCAGAAAAGCAGTTGCTTCGCATTCCGGGAAAAAGCGAACTTGCGAAAGCTTTGCGCTATGGGCTGAGCAGATGGCCGTCACTCTGCCTGTTCCTGGAGGACGGACGCGTGGCCATGGACAACAACGCTGCGGAACGAGCCCTCAGACCGATAGGAGTAGGACGCCGGAATTGGTTGTTCGCAGGCGCTGACACCGGCGCGGAAACCTTGGCACGCGCCATGACGATCATTGAAACAGCGAAGATGAACGGCATCAACCCGCAAGCTTATCTGGCCGATGTGCTCGACCGCATTCACGACCACAAGATCAATCGGCTCGATGAGTTGCTCCCGTGGAATTGGAAGCCCCTCGCAGCTGAACATGCAAAGGCAGCCTGATGACCACGGTCAGATTTGTTTACACGCTCGACTATGTCGCCGAAATGCTCGAAGAGGATGTCGATCTTCTTCAGGCGATCATCTACAATGATGACAACTTGACCTATGGCAATATCATCAGTGTCGTGACCGGAGACGACCAGTCTACAAGCGCCCTGACGGACGACGGCATTGATGAGCTAAGACAGATGCTGGCTGACGCCCGTAAATCAGTCCAAAATGGCAAGAATTCCTCGAATGCTTTGTCGATGACGAAGAGATCGTCGCCCGCCTCAAGACATATTCACCACGGTAACAATCGGGCGGTTACGATTGAGTATCGAACACATCGCGCGATAATGGGCCCCGGCAGTCAACATATCGTCAAAAATGGCAATCTTTTTCGGGGTCGGTGAAGCCAGTTTCTCATTAATTTCGTAATTGTTAAGCAAGTCCTCGACGGTGTGACGTAGTCCTTCGTGTGCCGCTGTTAAGGATGAAGTTTGGATCACCAGTTCCCTAACGTCCAAGTCAGTTGCAATCCCCTTACACACACGCGTGATGCGATTATCGTAATCCGGGTGGCTCTCCGTCTTAGATGGAGGCACCGGAACTAGGGTTGCTTCTGCTAGCCAATCTAAATTGATGGATCGGCGAAAATGGATCGCGCATTCGTCAACTGCGCGGCTCTTATAACGAAGTTCAGCCGCACTGCTTCGGCTAGGTTTCTTCTTTAAATTGGAAATGAGGCTATTTGCTTTACCATAGCTATAACCTTTACCAGAAGTGTACTCTAATAGAAAATAACACTCATCGTCAGCGACCAAGTATGAATGATCGCCGATATTGCTATCATCAATTCTGGTGAGCTTGATATTATTGGCCAAGGTTATTCCAAATGTCGTCGATATTTCTAACTCGAATTGCGCCCTGCTTTTCGTAATACGCAGGCCACGTGATATCCGAACGCTCAAAGCAAGAGTTCAAAATAAATAGCTTTCGACCTTGATGTATGGCCGCACGAGCTTGAGTTAACGTTCCGGATGTCTCTCCTGCCTCTACGATAATTGTCGCCTCAGTCAACGCACTCATTGTAACGTTCCGTTCGGGAAAGAATAAGCGATTTTGAGGAACGGCCTGACGTGCGTAACGAAGAACAGGCACCTGCGATATTAAGAGATAGTCCTTAGCAATTTTTTCTTGGAGCGCCTTGTTCTCCTTGGGATAGAAATCTCCCAATGGGGTGCCAATCACTGCGATTGTCCGCCCGCCAATTGCTATCGCTGCTTCGTGGGCTTCACGGTCAATACCAGCAGCCAGACCGGAAACAACTGTGTATCCGTCGCTTCCCGTACCGCTCCGTCCTGCGACTAATCCCTGCGCTAGCTGACGAGCCCGCTTCTTTCCGTCATCAGACGCTTTACGACTTCCAACTATGGCAACTGACGGTGTTTCCGTTAGTTCCCATGTCCCCTGAAAGTACAACATTTCGACGGGGTGACGGGCATCGCGTAATTTTTGAGGATAATCTCCTGCGTGGTGTATACGTACACCGAAGTGATGAACGCCTTTTTGCTTAAGACGCTTGAACACTTCATCCGCGCATTGTTCGGCGATCTTTGGTGAAACAAAATCCGAAGGCATTGCTGTCGGGTCCGCGGCAAAACGCGTCGCAATTGATCTAAAGCTAGCACTCTGTTCAAGCCACATGGCCTCGTACGCTCCAAGCTCATGCTTAGGCGATATCGGTGATAAGGCGGGGCCGTCGTGCTGACGTAGCAAGGACATACTCATAGCTTCGCTCCTGCCTCCTATAATTATTAGTTTAGATTTCTCCGCAAGTTTCAAAACAAGCGATTGACACTTTTTTTGTGAAGCATGAAACTCAGAAAATAGCAAATAAGGCAAAGGGCTCAAATCCCGTGCAACTTCGCCAATTCCCTTGCCCTTGTTAGAAGTTTGTCAATCGCCGGATGGCCGAAGTTCGCCCACACCAGTTGCCGACGGCAAGCGTCGATATCTCCGAGATCAGCACGGTTCTCTAAAAGTACGTCAGCCATTTGGCGGGCGATGAAAGCATGAATGCTGTCACGAGTGTGCTGCGACGGAAGTTGATGAACTATCATGGTATTCCTTTTTGGGTATAGTAACTATTTTTATAGGTTTTTTCACCATAAACAATGAATTTAATTGCGGTCAATACGTTTTTGGGTATCGTACCCAAAAAAATATGGATGATACAAAATGGCTATTACGGGAAACCAGATAAGAGCGGCACGCTCACTACTCGGCTTGGAACAGGTGGCGTTGGCCGAAAAAGCTGGCGTTAGCACCAATACTATACGCAATATGGAAGCGGCTGGAACTGATCGAGTTCGCGTAAGAACCGATACTTTGGACGCAGTGACTGACGCACTAAAGGCAAATGGTGCGGTTTTTATCGATGACGGCGAAACCTCAATCGGCGGCCCGGGCGTTCGATTGCAGGCACGCTGATTAAGATCGGCTCTTGTCGCCTTTGGTGACGGAATGCCACCGCGCGGTGACTTTGGTGTCGTCGTCTTTTCGGCTTGCCCTCTTGGCTGGCAATGGGGCGTCCGCCTTAAGCGGCGGCAGCCCCTTTAGCCACCGCTCGTGATCTTCGATGGCGTCGGCTTTTGCGATCGCGCTGACCAGCTTCAAAAATCGTGGATCAAGAGGAGCTTTTTCTGTCATGATGGGCCTCATGAGATGACTTCGCGCAACAACGGCAGCCCGGTCAGACTATCATGAAAATGCATGTCCAGTTCATCACAACACCGCAGGGAGAGGAAATGGCAGTGCTCGCCAAGGCCGATTATGACAAGCTGCTTGAAGCTTTCGAGGATCGCGAAGATATTGCCGCCGCCCGCACCTTCCGCGAAAAGTTGGCTGCCGGTGATGAAGAATTGATCTCGGCCGAGTTCGTCAATCGCATGATTGACGGCGAGAACAAAATCAAGGTCTGGCGTGATTATCGTGGCATGAGCGCGAAGGCGCTCGCCGATGCTGCCGGTATCAGCGCTGCCTACTTGTCGCAGATTGAAAAGGGCTTGCGTGAAGGCTCTCTCGACGCGATGAAGAAGATTGCAGAAGCGCTCAAGGTTACAATTGACGAATTGGCCTGAAATAGCCGGTTAAAAGTCGTCCCAAGGGTTCGTTGAAACCTGAATTTCGCGATACGGCAGTTCATCAAACGCCAAATCGATTTCCCATCGATCCCAAATCACTCGGCTATCTATCATCTTGGGCGCTGGCATGCGCCCATCTTTCACCATTTCATCGAATTTTGATGTTCCCACGCCAAGGTAAAAAGCTGCATTTGTGCGTGAGAGGCCTCGCGGCACAAAACTAGGTGTCTTCATCTCAAACTCCGTAAATGCCACCTGATGAAATTTGGCAACAGCGTGAAAGCATAAAAAGTTAACGGATTGCCGTTTACGTCAGAGCGTATAAGGGTATGTTAACCACACTGTGGTGTGTTGGCGGAAAAGGAATACCTCTCATGAGCACCATCTACACTATCGGTTACGAAGGCACAGATATCGACAGGTTTGTGCGCACGCTTCAGATCATCGGTGTACAGGTGCTTGCGGACGTCAGAGCGTTGCCGCTCTCACGGAAGAAAGGCTTCTCGAAAAACGCACTCAAGGATCGACTTACCGAAGCCGGTATCGAGTATCATTCGTATCAGGCGTTAGGTGACCCGAAGCCGGGCAGAGATGCTGCCCGGGCTGGTCGATTTGACGAATTCCGCAAAATATATACAGCCCATATCGAAACAGAGGCAGCCAAAGAGAAGGTGCAGGAACTGTCCCTGACAGCATCCAAAAAAGTTACCTGCATGCTATGCTTTGAACGCGATCCAAAGACATGCCATCGCACCATCATCGCCGAAAAGCTCGTTAAATACGGTGTCTCGTCTTTTGATCTTTATGGCGATGACCCAAAAAAATACGAGCGCAATCTCGTCCACCTTCCTTCATCGCGACTGGAAGCCGCCGAATAAACTAAGCGAATAAGTCTGGCGTTTTCGGAATGGGCTGTTTCTTCGGTGGATAGATAAGGCTGATTATCAACCACGTGTCCGGGAAACGATGGATAGTTCCCATCAAGAACATTATTTCCTTATTAGGCAATTCTGTTTCGAGCTTGTTCCGAAATGGCTTTTCCCAATTATCGCCATAGTCGTTTATGCAACGCCAAAATAACGCGCCAGCTTCCCAATCAACAATTTTGTGAGTGTATTCACGTTCTTCACCATCGACTTCACAAATGTATGTATAATAAAAATCAAAAGGAAGTTTTCGTAAAAGCTTTATGTCTTTCGGTTCATCATCAAATAAACCTGCCTGCTTTTGATAGCCAAGAAGCTTGTCCAACTCTTCTTTCGTCCAATCTGGGTCTTTTACCTTACGGATATCCAGTGACTTGATTTTGGTTGGCTTTAAAAGCGCTAATGTGTCGCCGTTAAGCTTGCGGTTATTCTCCAAAGTTTCGAAATCTGAGAAACTTATACCGTCCTTGATCGCCTCTCGTCGAGCCTCCCAATTATTGTCATAGGAAAGTGGGTTGCCGATGCATTCGATTGCATCGATTACCACAGAGTGACTTTCCGGACGATGGTCCTTGCGTGCTTTCACATAATGCACATTCACCCATTGCCATTTTTTGAACTGTTGTTGCGGATTGATTAGGCGAAACGGGATTGGATAAAGCCTGATGAACTTCCCATTTGGCCTAATTCCGGCGACACAGGACGTCTCCGAGTGCTTTCCACTCGGAGAAGGATACGTCTTGCACAGTATCAGGATTTTTTCCTTGTTCCCCGCCATGCCAGCCTCCCACAACTTGCGACAATGAACCAGTTCAACCCTTCATTGCGTGGCGTCGCAATACCGCTTTTGACAATATTCACCAGTTTTATGAAGACGAAACGGACAGCCGGACATTTTGCATGTCCGGCTGTCCGGCGATATGTCCGGTTGCAGGTGGCCAGGCGAAACAGTTGTTGTCAATTCTCTAGGTCTCTGCCTATGTTCTTACCGCATTTGAGGGGCAAAAAGTGACAGGAAGCGACTGGTTAGATTTGGTCAAAATTGTTGTAGGCGCAGGCATCGGCACAGCCGTTGTGCAGTGGCTCGCCTCAATTGCAGCAGACGAAAGGTCGAAGAAGAGCAAGGCTGACTTTTTAGCCTTGCAGCTTGCGATCAACCTCGAAGCGTTCGCGCGTCAATGCATTGAGCTTGATCGCGAAAACGAATTCGCAGAGCACCATCCCGATCAGCAGTTCCCGGATTGGAGCGCCACATTACCCAGTATCAGTCAGACGCCCGATGATATCGACGGCTGGCGCTCGCTGGATCAGAACATGGTAGGTCGTTACTACAACCTATGGGCTGATCGTGACGCAGAGCAGAAATCTCTTTCCGATGCCCTTTACCACGTAGAGGACGATCTAGTGGAATATGTCGCCTTGTCAGTGGAGAAGCTCGGATCACGTGCGCTGAAACTCGCTACCGAAATCCGCACTCGTCACGGCCTCCTCTTGAGCCAGCCTGACATTGGGGAAATGGAAGAACGATTTGTACGGCGGGCAAAGTGGGCGCAGGAACAGCTAGACGCAGAACGTCAGCGAAACGCACGCCTTGCTGCGTCTCTGCTGCCGAAAGATGAGCCTCAAGAGCAATAGCATCGAATACAATTGCCTTTTCAATCCCGCATGTACGGCCGCTTTTCGGCGAATAGCACGGCCGAGAATGAAAAGCTCTCTGTAGCTTCGCCGACAAATTCCAGTGGCGGCCGTCGGCCCATGACTGGCTTCTCGACATAGTCACCGCCGCTATCGCTATCGGTGCCAGTTGGGTTGAGCGGCCAAATCTCAAATGACAGAGCGCCGAGAAGGAAAAGCATTATTCAACTCCTATATCAGCGTGCAGCCCGGAGATTGACGAAGTATCAAGACGCGGTGAAATGACCGGGCTAAGGGTCGTTGCCATCTTCTGTTTGATGCGTGCCATGAACGCGTCAATTTGCTGCTCTGCGGCCGAGAGTTCGGTCGACAGTGCGGCGTTGTATCCATCCATCGTTTGTTTAGCGGCCGCCGCAGCTTCGGCAGGCTGTGCCTGGGGTATTGCTGCGTTGATTTGCTGATCGAGCATTGATCGCTCGGTCTGCAAATTGTCTCGCTCGATGTTTGGCATGTCGCGCATGGCCGGGTGGGTGTTTTTCTCGATCTGCGCAAGTCGGGCATCAATCTCCGCTTGGCGTGCCTGCCATTCAGAAATGTCATGCGCCCGGCCTTCCTCGGGAGTTGCCTCCGGCCCGACCCGCTGACTTCTGCCGACCTTTGACGGATTGATGCCGGTTTTGCTTTCGATCCACGCGTCAATGCCGCTCGTAAGACCCCATAAGTTGCCTTCGGGGTCGACGGCGTCGAGCACTTCCTTGATCGTCCAAGCCGTGCCGATGATGCCGGCACCCTTGGCAGCTTTGCCAAGAAGCGAGCTTCCCTTCGATGCAGCGCCAGCCCCCGCCGCCGCGCCTGCGGCGGCCGCTCCTGCTCCGGTAGCGCCAGCGGCCCCGGAGATACCCATCGTAGCACCGGCAACACCAAGCGCGCCCCGTCCGACGGCAGCAACAGATTTCAAAAGCCCAAGGAGCGACAGGAAAAACGAAAGAACTCCACCACCAACAAGAACAATCGGTCCGAGGACGCCAGCAATCATGAGTGCATAAGTTCCGAATTCGAGGAGCTTCGGGTTCGATTGCGCTAACGATTTCAAGCCGTCAGCGCCAAGCTTGAATGCTTCGGACGCTGTTTTCAGGACGCCGCTTTCCGCGATCGAGACAAAAAGATTTTCGACCGAAGCTTCGAATTCCGCCCAATCTCCGACGATGCCTTTCATCATCGTTTTTGCCATGCGGTCGGTTGCGCCCTTTGCATTCTTCTCGACGTCGGACAGAGCCTTATCAAGGTCGCCAGCGAGAAGTGTAATCAGACGCGAACCCTGTCGGGCGTCGAAGATGCGAGCAATGTCGCCGAGGTCGGCACCCTTTTCGCGCAAGGCACGAATGAAGCCGAAGAAGTCCACTTCCGAACCAGCTGCCGTGAGCACGTCCGTAATAGTTTCGGCGAGTTTCGACTTGTCGACGGCCGAGCCGTCGCCGCCGATGACTTCGGCAAGTTTGGCCGATAGCTTGCTCAAGGACTGGTTGAGGCTCGGGTCGTTGAGAACCTGCTCAATCTGTTTGGTGAACGAGCTTGCATCAATGCCGTCGATTGCAAGCGAGGAAACAACGTCTTGCGCGCTGATCTGTCGGCCGCCCTTAACGAACTTATCAATATCCACGTTGAGGCGGCTTAGAGCTTGCATCATTGGCTTAGTCGGCCGGACCATGCGGACGAGCGCGGATCGCATTGCGACGCCCGCCTCGCTCGCGCGGATGCCGTTCCGTGCCATGACCATCGAAGCGGCCGCAACTTGTTCGATCGACATTCCCGCAGCGGCGGCCATCGGGCCGACGTACTTGAACGTTTCGCCCATCATTCGGACGTCAGTGTTCGAGTTGGACGCGGAGTAGGCAAGGGCGTCATTGACGCGGGTCAGGCTGTCCGACGCTTGCTCGACTGTCTTCATCGGCAAGCGCATCGCGGTCAGGATGTTCGTTGCGATATCGGAGCTTTCCTTGATCGCAATGTCGCCAGCCAGCGCAAGATTGAGCATTCCCTTCATGGAACCCATGATCTGGTCATACTTGAACCCGGCTCGGCCGAGTTCGTAAGCGCCCTTCATGATTTCGGAATTCGTGGCCGGGAAAAGCTCGTTGAGTTCCTTTGCGTAGTTCTGGATCGTCTTGCGCTGTTCATCCGTGAGGTCGGTCACGGCTTGCAGAGCGTTCGACGTCTTTTCAAAGTCATAAACGGCGCGTGCGCCAAAGAAGGTCAGGAAACCAGCGGGCATTGAAAGCCCGGTAGTCATGCTGTGAAGGTTGCGCTTGAGGATTTGAGTTTGCTTGCCGACGTCGGAAACCATCGTGCTAACCGCCCCGCCAATGGCGAGGCGGCGAGCGTTCGTACTGTCAACGGCGTTGCCGATACCCCGAATTGAGTTCGCCGCCGCGCGGGCGGGACCGGCAACGGCGTCAATCAGCCGAACCGTGAGAACGGAAGTCAGATTTGTCATTTTAGCGCCCTCATCGCCACCAATCGGGCGGCGTTTCGTTGTTGCGGGTCAGGCCTTGAGCGACCAAAGACAGAGCTTTGTCGCGTTTTCGATATGCTGTTGCGCGCGACCAGCCACGCGCTTTCAGTTCGGCGTCAAATTTCAGTTTGGTGATGCGGCAACGGAGCCAAAGGGCCAGAACCCGTCCTGCCCCACACTCTCCGAGTAGGTATGTTCCTTGCCAATCGAGAGCGCGTTCAAACAGCGAAACCGCACGTGGTCCATAAGAAGGACGGCGATGCGTCACTTGGTTCGCTTGGATGCTGGACCACCCCTCGGAAAGCCGATCAGCCAGTTCCATAGCAAGTTCCGGCATGACGGATCGCAGGCGGGCCGGGCCTACGCGACCGCCGTGCGTTGCAAGCCAACGAGCCATTTCGACGAGGACTTCCCCGACAAGTTTCGGGGTCCATAGATTGCTGTTCTGAGTGGCATAACTCATTAAAAATCCTAAATTCTGGATACAATTAATGCAAACACCAACTAGGTTTTTCGAAATCCGAAAAACACTCGAATATGGGGCTGCGGCGGCACCGCATGCCTTGGGGGTAGGGTACGGTCCCTTGAGGGGTGGGGGTGCCTCGCCCCGCAGGCGGTCACCCACGCGCACCGTGACCCCGTCGATACCGATTTGACGTCCGCGCAAGAATGCGCTTCTACGGTCAACTATGACGTTTCTGATTGAGCGGGGATCGCGCATGATCACGATCCCCGCTAGTGTGTTCGGGCCGGAGCAAGGGCATGAATGAACCCCATTGGCCCGCACACTGGAGCGGAAGTAGCGGAATGGCTGGTACCACCCCCGCCCTGTCGACGTTATGTTGGTGAAGCAAGCCAACACGATGCCTAAACTCAAGCTTCAATTTCAAGAAACGCGCGCGGATCAACGTCGTGACGACGTGGGATCGTCTGTCCGTTGGCTTCGGCTGACACGATGTAAGCTTCTTCCAAACGCTCTAGGTCAAGCCGCTCGGCCGCAATTGTGCGGAACTCGGCCTCCCGGGCATCGTCGGACAGGCCATCGCCGATCCCTAGATCGTCGATCATTGTTGCAACTATTGATTTCAACTCATCGCGCAGAAGCCAGGTGAAGAAGTGAGCGCCAGCATCGCCGAACAATGCGACGCTTGAACCGTTGGGTACAACGTTGATGCGAAGATTGTCGGCGAGGCGTAAAGGTGCTCCACCACGCGAGCGAGTGTTGATCGAAAGCCGTCCCTTCTCTGCTACAGCATCGATTTCCGCGAAAGCCTGCTCTTTCAATGCATTTACCGGGACGTTCGCCAACTCGACGGCCGATAGCCGCTTATCGAGAGACGCCAATTCTGATCGAATTTTTGTGACGGCAACTACCGGATTGCCTTTCAGTCGAGAGGGATCAACGGCAACCAAATCGAGATTTTCATCCAATGGAGTGCGGTTGAGCCAGCCCTCGACTGTTTCGAGAAAAGCGAACTCGTCTTGCCGCTTGGCGGCTCTCGCCCGGGCATCTGATGCAATACGCAAGGCTCGACGAGCACGCTCTACGGGAGCATCGATACGGGCAAGCCGCTCCTCTTTGCTTTCTCGTGAAGTCTGTGACTGGCCCTCAAAAGAGAGGGTCGATCCCTGAAATTGCTCTTGCGCGCGACGGGCAAAGCCTTCCTGACGCTGAAACTCGAGCCTTGCTTCCTGTTCGCGGTCCGAAGCCGCTGTATATCCGACGTAGGCCGCGCGTTTCTCGGAACGAAATCGCTCAAGTTTGTCCAGCGAGGCGGCAGGTAACACATTCTCTGCGCTCCCCGTTAGTCTGCCGCTCGTCAACTGATTTCCAGTCCTAGCATTTGCCTCGGCGTGTACCTTGTCCCAAAGCTGTTGCGTCTGATCTTTGATACCAAACATGTCAATCCCAATCTCTGATGCTCGTCGGAGTATGGCGGGATTGGCGGGAAAATTCGTCTGACAAGGTATGACACAGAAGCAAAAAAGCAGGCCGAAGCCTGCTTTTACTGACCGAATAGCCGCCTTCGATTGATCCATCGTCGACCAAACACGGTGATTGAAATATCACGCTGTCTGACCCATCGCGCTATCGTTCTTTCATCCACGCGGGCCAAACTAGCAGCCTGACCAGTAGTCACCCATTCACCGTCGGCAAGGTCTACGGTGGTAGGGTCTGGCGGCCATGCTGGGTCCGTCCGGTCAAACAATTCCATAAGGAACCTCCTGCCGTCTAACCGCGCTCGGCATTCATTGCAGCAATAGTTTTTTGCCAAAGGGATTTCGCCCTCCGCTCCGGCGTGGTGCCCAAAAAGCGCGGTTGTTTGTATTAGCTTTCATGCGGTTTTCCTTTCTTGGCGCATGTAGCGGCCATGGATGGCGTGAAAAACGCGCTGACGATTAATCTCTGCGCGAAGGGCATTCGCAAACGCTTGACGCTCGCGGTCGATGATTTTTTCGGAAATGCCGGAAACTGTTTGGATAGAAACGACGGCGGATGAAAACCTATCGATGGCTCCCGCCTGCTCGGCTGATGAAAGGGACAAATACTCGACCGCAAAAATGAAAACCTCTACGCACAGGCGATCGGCGGGAAACATCAAGACTTCAGCGGATCGTCCGGGAGTTTCCAAATTGAATTCAAGCTGCATCGCGCTTCTCCCACTCGAATTGCCGCATGGTTTTCTTTGGCAAATCTGCTTCCATTCGGAGAAGCCCCTGAACGAGAACGCCTTCTGAATTCACTGGGATCAGAGCTAGAGACGCGTCACGGTCCAATCGCACACGAATGAAGGTGGCGTGAGTGTCACGCTTAATTCCCACGTCCACAATCACACATCGCCCGACGCCTTTGATAGATAAACGCTGTCCCGAGCTAAATCCTTGCCGAGCGCCCGACGCGTCATCAGACGCTCGGGAGGGCGCAATATCGTCAAGCTTCGTTACATCAATCAGGTTGGATATATTAGATATTTGGGGAGACCCTCTGAGGGTCTCCCCCTCTATATCTCTATTACTCTTGTCATCGCCCGTTAGATCGCCGCTTTGATTTCGTTCGACTTTTTTCCGTTTAACCGAAGAGTTTTTTCGCGCTTGTACTGAAATTTTTGTGCGATGGGCGATTTCATCCTCAATATATCGAGACCAGATTTTATCCCCGTATTGAACGAGAATACCTGACGTTAAGAACAACTCTATCGCTCGATCGAAAGCAGGTTTCGACGTTCCACACACTCTTGCAAGTCGAGCCGCATCATTGAGCGTAGGCTCGCCGTGCTTGTGAAAGTGAACCAAGAGCTTCATAAGAATGCCAATTTCATTCGCCTTGAGACCAGCAGTCATTCGATCAAACGCGACATAGTCGAAACGAAACCATGGAGACGGTAAGTACGTTTCCCTTGTCATTGTACCCCCCTCCCGCATTTCGAGCGACTGGCGACGGCGAGATCACGCGCCGACGCCGATTGCCAATTGTGCCGGGACATTAGGCAGCCTCTCCAAGAAAAAAGGCTTTGAGTTTACCGCGTTCAACCACCCATCGACCGCCTATTCTCTGGCCTGGGATTTCGCCTTTTTCTAACAGTGCGAATGTTTGGCGCTGTGTGCGCCTGATCTCCAGTGCGATATTTTTCGCGCCCCATATTAGATCGAGCTCATTAGCATTTATACGCTCACCCATCTATCTCTCCTCAGGTAATAAGGGTAACATATGGGTAACATAATGAGGATTATTGCTCAAAGCGGAAATCGCGGATAATTGTCAGTAGAATGATACCCATTGCTGTAGTGAGAAAATATGCCACGCGATAAAGAAGGTTCGATCCGCAAAGTTTTCATGCTTCCTGCCGATCTCGTTGACCGCATTACGACCTTTCAGCGTGAAATGGGGTTGCCCTCAGAGGTCGAAGCCGTTCGCCGCCTCTTGGAAGATGCATTGAGGCATCGCGATGGGTGGTGGGAGATCACTGAGAGGTTTCGACAGAAGCTTGCTGAAGTTCGGACGCTTGCCGACGCTACACGCGAAGTACTCGTCGGCCACCCCTCTATATCTTCAATCTTGCTCGATCGACGGAAACTCACATTTTCGATGATGACGGGTGAAACAATAGAGGCGCATCCAAACGGAAAGATCGAAGTGCGTGACCCGAGTGGCAAAACGCTCGTTGAAGCAATGTCCTTCAAGTTTGATAACGAAGGACATATCCAAAATTTGGAGATGCCGTTTTAGCCATGTCGATCCGCAAGCGAGAATGGACCACGCCAAAGGGCGAACTGAAAACAGCATGGGTTGTCGATTACAAGGACACCCGGGGTAAGCGCCGTCTAAAAACATTCGCCCGGAAGAAGGAAGCTGACGCCTTTGCCGCCACTGCCGCGGTTGAAGTGCGCGAAGGCGTGCACGTAGCAGACAGCGCCAGCGCGACCGTCAAACAAGCCGGCGAACTCTGGATCAAGCGTGGCGAGCAGAACGGGCTTGAGCGCGGTACGATTGTCCAGTACCGGCAGCATCTAGATTTGCATATCACGCCGTTTCTCGGCGACACGCTGCTCTCCCGGTTGAACGTTCCGACCGTCCGGGCTTTCGAGGACAAATTGATCGACGAAGGCCGATCCGTTTCCATGGTGCGCAAGGTACTCGTGAGCCTTGGTTCACTCCTATCCGACGCACAGGAGCGCGGGCTTGTGATACGGAATGCAGTACGTGAGAAAAGCCGCGTTCGTCAAAAAGGCAAGGAAAGACGACTGGAAAGACGCCAGAAGGGGAAACTCAAGCTTGGGGTAGACATTCCGCTCCCGGCGGAGATCAAGGCCATTGTAGGCGCTCTGCAAGGCAAATGGCGGCCTGTCATCCTGACCGCGATCCTCACCGGCCTGCGGGCGTCCGAACTGCGCGGCCTGCGGTGGGCTGATATCGACTTCGACAAGCGCGAAATCCGCGTCCACCAGCGCGCCGATAGGTTCAACGCGATCGGCAGGCCGAAGTCGGAAGCCGGGGAACGTTCCGTGCCAATACCGCCCTTGGTCGCGAATACGCTCAAGGAATGGCGTCTGTCCTGCCCGCGTCCGAAACTCAAGGACGAGGCCGGGAACGGCATACGCGAGGAAATACGGCCCGAACAGCTTGCATTCCCGAACGGTCAGGGCAAGGTCGAGAGCTTGTCGAACATCATGCACCGCGGGTTCCTGCCTGTGCAAGTCGAAGCTGGTATATCGGTCGCTACCGGCGAGAAGGACAAAGACGGCAAGCCGATCATGGCAGCAAAGTATACCGGCTTTCACTCCCTGCGCCATTTCTACGCCTCTTGGTGCATCAATCGCCGTGAGGATGGCGGCTTAGGATTGCCGCCAAAGATGGTTCAGGAACGCCTCGGCCATTCGTCCATTATGCTGACGATGGACACTTACGGTCACTTATTCCCACGCAACGATGATGCCGTCGAACTCGCATCAGCAGAAGCCGCGCTTCTGAGCTAAACGCAACACAGATGCGACATGAAAAATCAACTTACTGAATTTGTTGATGTTAAATCATATTCCTAATCTGTAGGTCACAGGTTCGATTCCTGTCGGGATCACCATTCAATTTCCTTAGTTCGTTGAAAAGCTTTAGTGCTAGAGATCAGATACAAGTCCCTGATTTTGGTGTCTTCCGGCTTACCCCAATCCGTCGCGTTTCCTACGGTCTCTGGTCTCGCTACAGCGTATTCTACATCGTCGTCAGGCCAGCCTGCTTAATCCACAACTCTCGATAAAGCTCACAGGATTGAATAAGATCTTCGTGTGGTCCCATTGCCACGACAGCACCATTGTCTAGAACGATGATTTTATCAAAGTCTCTGACGGTAGAAAGGCGATGCGCAACTGCGATAACAGTTGTATCTGCGTCAAGCGACGCAATTGCATTCTTAATCAAGCTTTCACTATTGGTATCGAGAGCGGAGGTGGCTTCGTCAAGAATAAGAACGGGCCGATTTTGTAGGAAGGCGCGTGCGAGTAAAATGCGTTGTTGTTGACCACCCGAAAGTCTCGCTCCCCTCTCTCCAACGACTACGTCAAAGCCCTTCCCGTCCGGGGCTAGCTCTTCAATAAACGAAGATGCATCTGCTAACTCGGCTGCACGCTTTATCGCTGCATTGTTGGAGATTTCCGCGCCAAACGCGATGTTTTCTTTTATCGACCGATGAAACAGCGCGTCGCTTTGCGCAACGACTGAAAAGACGCCTCGTAGCTCGGAAATCTTCACAGAGCGAATATCCTGCCCATCAAGCGCAATCTGTCCTGCATCAACATCGTATAGTCTCAGCACTAGATCGATAAGCGTAGATTTACCTGCTCCAGAGGGCCCAACGATACCAACCTTCTGCCCAGCCTCTATCTCAAACGAGATATTCCTCAAAGTTTGTTTTATTCCATAAGAGAAACTGACGTTATGCAATGAAATGTGTGGTGGATTGGACACCCGTAGGCGCTCACTGCCGTCTTTAACGATTGGTTTTGCCGTAACAGTCGAACGCGCATCTCTGATAGTGCCAAATGTCTGAGTTAGTCCTTCCCACACCCCTACAAACCAACCAGCATCCGCAGCCATGCCCCCGGCTAAGGTAATTCCTGCAACAAACTCACCAGGCGATATCAATCCCTGTGCTAATCCGTATAAGCCCAATGCGAGAATACTGGAAACCAGACCTGTGTTCAGCACACGAATGAACAGCCCGGCAATCGTTGTTAAACGGTTAATATCGAGGTTTGTTTTGTGTTGCTTATCAATTCTTGAAAGAACAAAACTGTTCTCTGTATCATAAGCAAATAAGGTCTTTATCGCACGAATATTTGAAAAATATTCTGTAATAGCGCCGTTTACGATGCTGGACGTCTCGGAAATTTTTTCAGCTTGAGCATTGAACTTTGGCACAAGATAGATCGCTAACAATCCATTTAGTAAAATCCAAATCAACACTGGAACGACAAATAGAGGAGCAAGATAGGAAATAAGAACGGCAGAACCTGCGAAACGCACAAAGCCGAGTGGGAAACGACCAGCTAGAATTTCTATACCCGATTGCACTGCATTCGAGAGTTGCCCTATACGCCCGGAAATCTGGCCGGCGTGGTGCGAATGGAAATATTCCATACCATGTTGAGAAGCAGCCTTGTGCGACTGCCAAAGGGCAGATGATTTTGTCTGTGATCGAAGCGCCTGCATTCGAAGCATGTAATTGACGAGCCAGAGTGCAGGATCAGCTACCGCATAAGCGACAATCAACGAGCCAAAAAAGGTGATCGTTGCAGAAGTTAAATTGAGCTCGGGCGAATGCGCGACCATATCAACGATATACGCCACAGCCCACATTCTAAGCAGGTCAATCGCCGTAAGGGCAGCACCAGACAGCGCAGATGCCACAATCAGCCACCGAAACGGTTTTATGAGAACAAAGAAAAGTGCGAGCGCAGTACGCGACTGATGCGCCCGCAGACCGTGATGGTGAAAATCAACTAACTGTTCAAAATACTTAAAAACTCTTTGAAGCAAAATCAGTCCTCAACTATCTGACCAACAACTTTACCAGCAATGGAAGCGCTTCGCAGATATGTTCGGGTAACGGGATATTCTTCCATAGGGTTTTCAAAAATATCGCGAGCATGAAACCCGTTCGCATTATTGAGAAGGATAAGCCTCCGGCTTTCCTGCGGAATTGAATAACGGATCGGATTGGTCGAAATAGCTGTCTTGATTTCAGCGGTGACGTCTTCTGCTTGATCGACGCTAGTACCAGCCCGACCTTCAAAAGTACCATTCATAAAAGTTGTAATTGAACCGTCTAGAGCGCGGGTAAAAATTGCCGCCCTTGCGCGCCTATCTACAACCTTAACATCAGATTGGCCGTTATCATAAACAGCGGGAGTGAGACTGAAACAGTATTCCTGCGACAATCCTACCTTTTCGATGATATGAGAAAAACTCGAAATTGTGCTCGTCGGAACCCAATAAAAGTTGCCTCTATCGTGGTAGTTGATAAACACATTAAAAATGGAAATGTGGTCTGGAACTGACAGTTTGCCATCGACAATCGACCCATCAGAATGAAAATCCAGAACATCAGTAGGAGAGAGGCCGCGTATACCTACGCGATCTAGCTTCTTACTATTATCTTTTGACGCAGTAAAAATTGAAAACGGCGTTTTGTTCTCACGATCGGGTAAGCTCGGCATAATTGCTTGTGTAAGTGAGACTGCAATCAAGGAACCTACGATTGCATCAACGGTGGCATCTTCAGACACTTGCGGTACGTCAATAGCAACGATCCCGACCAATGGATGATCAAGCTGATGCCGGATTTCGGGAATTAGATCGGCAAACAAGAGGGAAGCTTGTTCGGTCAACCTGCCCATTACCAATTTGTCTCGCGTATGGGCTAGCGAGAGGGGAGCGTCATCGATCCGTAAATTTTTGCAGGCAAAATCGCGGGCATACTCGACACTTATCGAAAAAATTGGGGCCTGAGATTGAACGGCATTCATCAACATATCCTCTCCCATTAAAAACGAAAGGGGCGATAATAATCGCCCCTGTAAATAAATTTTTATACAGGCTTGTTGCCCGAACCATTTTTATCATTATACCCTAGAGTGGAGTGGCTATCCGTGCACTCTGGTCGCGTTAGCGTGATAGAAAGCCCCTTCGTCAGAGCTTCTATTGATACTTTATCTTTAAGGTCAATGTGCATTGTATTACTCCCATATTGTTTACCTTCCAATGAAGGCCAGTAAACCGTAACCAACACAAAGGATATGAAAAGCGCAATTCATTGGCAGTATTAATTGAGTATTAAGTAATTTTTCGAGATAAAATGCTAGCATTTCTGCCCATCAATAAAGCAGATGGTAGATATGATTGAGGAACGTCCAGTTGGTGCGAAAATTACAGAATACTGGCAATCCGTTACCCTTCATAAGGCCAGTTGGCCTGTGAAAACAGGCCACCATCGACCCAGATCGTCTGACCCGAAACAAATCGTGCTGCATCGGATGCCAGAAACAGCACTGGACCGGAAATGTCCTCCGCTGTTCCCACCCTGCGCAGCGGCGTGATGCGTGCCCAGGTGCCGGCATAGTCGGGCTGTTCTTCTGCTGTGCGTTCATTGAGGATCGCGCCGGGGGCCACGCAATTCACCCGGATGCCGTGCGGCCCGAGCTCCACCGCCGAAGCCTTGGTGAACTGCTCTATGCCGCCCTTCGATGCCGTGTAGGAAACCAGTTTCGGAAAGGCGAGCTTGTTGCAGCCTGATCCGATATTGACGATGGCGCCGCCCTTGTCGGCCTCCACCATGCGCTTCGCGGCAGCCTGCGTATTGAGGAAGCAGCCTTTCAGATTGGTGCGGATGACATCGTCCCAACCATCCTCGGAAAGTTCCAGCAAGGGTGCCCAGGTCTGGATGCCTGCATTGTTTACCAGCACATCGGGCGCATCACCGAACCAGTCGCAGACCTCATCGAAGAAGGCTTCGACCTCGACACGTCTTCCAACATCGCAGCCAAGTCCCAGCGCCTGACCGCCCGCCTCTTCGATGGCTTCGACGAGCGATTGTGCAGCTTCGTCATCGTGCTTGTAGCTGAAGGCCACCGTGTAGCCCGCATCGGCAAAAGCACAAACGAGATGCCTTCCGATGCCGGTGCTTCCGCCCGTGACGACTGCAAATTCACCCATGCCAAATCCCTCCCGGAAGTATTCCCGGTCACGAATTTAATAGGTTTTCAGCGATGGTAAACCGGCAAAAAACAAAATAGCTTCCGTATAAATGCGAGGAGAGAAAATGAACCCTGACATCAAGGAAGCCAATGGCGCGTGCCACTGCGGGACCGTGCGTTTTCGCGTCAAACTATCCAATGGCCTGCACACAGCACGGCGCTGCACCTGCTCCTATTGCCGGATGCGCGGGGCCGTCGCCGTTTCCGCAGAACTCAATGGGGTTGAAATACTGGAAGGCGAAGATGCGCTCACGCTTTACACGTTCAATACCGGTGCGGCTAAGCACTATTTCTGCTCGAAATGCGGGATTTACACCTTCCACCAGCGCCGATCCAATCCGCAGCAATTCGGTGTGAATACCGCCTGTCTCGAAGGCGTCTCGCCTTTCGACTTCAAGGTCATTCCGGTCAATGACGGCGTGAACCACCCATCCGACAATCCGAACCGAAAGGGCTCGGATGTCGTGGGCTATTTGCGTTTTGAACCGGTCGTTGACGGGGACTAAATCCGCGCGCGCCGCTTGTGCTCGTTCTTCTCCCATGAAAACAGAACTGGCGGCAGCGGATCAAGGCCACGAATAATATCCGCACCCTTTTCGCCGATCATGATGGTCGGCGCATTGGTGTTGCAGGATGGAACGCGTGGCATGATCGAGCTGTCGCAAACCCGCAAGCCTTCGAGCCCCCGCACTTTCAGATCAAGATCGACAACGGCCATCGCATCCGTCCCCATCCTGCAGGTGCCGACCGGATGATGATCGGTCTTGGCATTGGCACAGGCATAATCGAACAGATCGTCGTCACTGACGACCTTCGGTCCCGGCAGACGCTCGGCCATGACATAGGGCTTCAACGCATCCTGTTGCATGATTTCGCGCGCGATCTTCAGACCTTCGAGCGACATCTTGCGATCATGCGGGTCACTCCAGTAATTGGGGTCGATCAGCGGTGCCGCAGCCGGGTCACTGGAAGCGAGCCGCACGGTTCCGCGCGAACGTGGATGCAGATAGGCGGAATTGAGTGTCACGCCTGCATTTTTAAGCCTCTCCACACCTGCCTCGATGCCCGAACCAAGCCCCAGATGAAACTGAATATCGGGCGAACGCGCATCCGGGTCCGCATACCAGAAACCGCCGGTTTCAAAGAGGCTCGACGCCACCGGACCGGAGCGCAGCAGAATATATTGCAGCCCCGCGCCCAGTGTTCGGTGCAGCTTTGCCACGCCATCATAGGTGTGATCGCCTGTGCATTCGGCAATGACAAAGAGATCAAGATGATCCTGCAAGTTTTCGCCCACACCCGGCAGATCATGTTTCACATTGACGCCGAGTTTTTTGAGATGATCGGCAGGGCCGATGCCCGATTGCAGCAGGAGTTTCGGCGAGCCTATCGCGCCGGACGAGACAATCACCTCGCGGTTGGCGCGCAAGACCTCACCGCTCATCAGCGTGACCCCGGTTACGCGGGTCTTTTCCAGCTCGATACTGCGTACCGGCGCATTCATGCGGATCGTCAGGTTCTTGCGATCTTTGATCGGCGCGAGATAGGCAAGCGATGCGGAGGAACGGCGGCGATTGCGCTGGGTGAGCTGATAAAAGCCGACGCCCGCCTGTTCGCGACCGTTGAAATCCGGATTATACGGAATGCCCAGTTCCTGCCCGGCACGGATATAGGCATCGCAGATTGGAAGCGGCGCGGATGGCATCGAAACGCCAAGCGGCCCGCCATAGGAATGAAAATCATCGTTGAATCGCTGGTTGTCTTCGGCGCGTTTGAAATAGGGCAGCACATGGCGATAATCCCAGCCGGTGCAACCGTCTTCGCCAGCCCAGAGATCATAATCGGCCGCATTGCCGCGCGTATAAATCTGCGCATTGATGCTGGAGCCTCCGCCGATGACTTTCGCCTGCGTGTATCGAAGCACACGGTTTTTCAGGTGCTTCTGTGGGACGGTTTCCCAGCCCCAACTCGCCACGCCCTTGGTCATCTTGGCAAAGCCGGCAGGCATGTGAAACAGCGGATTCCAGTCGCTTCCACCGGCCTCCAGCAACAGCACTTTTACCGATGCATCTTCGCTCAGACGATTGGCGAGAACACAACCGGCAGGCCCGCCACCCACGATGATATAATCGTATTCCATCACGCTGTTCCTAAAGCTTTGCAATCGACAGGCCACCGTCAGCATTGATCGCCGAGCCCGTCGCAAAAATGAAATCGCCACCGGCAAGCCCGGCCACAATCGCGCCGACATCACCCGCCTCGCCCCAGCGTTTCATCGGCACCAGACCGGCTTCGATCAGCCCGTCATAACGCTCGGCAACTTTGGCTGTCATATCGGTGCGGATGATGCCGGGGCGCACCTCGAACACGCCGATCCGCGCTTCGGCCAGCCGCAGCGCAAGCCCCTGCACGAAGGCAGTCAATCCGGCTTTGCTGATGCAGTAATCAAGCCGCTCCGGCGAAGTCATCACGGAGGAAACCGAACTGATCGTCACGATGCTGCGTGGGAAACGCACTTCGGTTGCGGCCAGCATGACCTTCACCACGGCCTGGGTGAAAAACACCGTGCCGCGCAGATTCACATCCATGATCGTGTCGAAGTTTTCGGGCTTCAGCCCGAGGAAATCGCCGCGCTCAACCGAGCCCATGCCCGCATTGTTGACCAGACAATCGATGCCGCCAAATTCCTTCAGCACCGCGGAGACGGTTGCCTCATGCATTCCAACGGCAGCCAGATCGCTTTCAAAGAAAGCCACTCTTCCACCAAGATCGCGCAATTCATCGATGACGGCCTCATCACGCTCACGGTCGGTAATCGCCAGATCGAACCCCTTGGCAGCGAGCGTGCGGGCAATGCCAAGCCCGATCCCGCGCCGCCCGCCGGTTACCACTGCAACAGGTCTTTGACGGTTCATGCCAGCACCTCCCGGTTAAGACTGTCGGCCACGCGCAAAGCCTGCGCGGCGATGGTCAGCGCCGGATTGACCGCCGCCGATGTCGGCAGGAACGACGCATCGACCACATAGAGATTTGGATGGTCATAAGCGCGGCAATAAGGATCAAGCGGCGCGGTCGCCGGGTCGTTACCGATGCGCACCGTGCCGCATTGATGCGATGGCGTGCGCCGGTCGAAAGCCCGCGACAGCACCACCGGAAAACCTGCCTGCCTGAGCGCGGATTTGAGCTTATCGACCAGCATCAGATGCGCCTTCCAGTTGGAACGCACCCAATGCAGAATGATGCGGTCGCCATCAACTGTCACGCGGCTTTCAGGCGATGGCAGGTCTTCGCTCATCGCGTAAAAATCGATCGTATGACGCGCAACGCGAGTCAGCAGCCATTCCGGCACGCGGGGCATATTGGCTTTCAGGATTTCACCCGACACACGGCCAAGCAGTTGCACATTGCCGAGCGGCGGTCCGCCTGCTCCATCCGACAGATAGTAATCATTGAAACCGAAGGTCTTCTGGTGGATGGAATCGTTGCGATAGCGCGGGTCGAAAGCGATCACCGCGCTGGAATTGTGGTTCATGAAATTGCGGCCCACCTGATCGGAACGATTGGCAAGGCCTGAGCGCAGCAGAAGCGCAGCCGACTGCACCGCACCGGCTGAGAGAATAACGAGCTTTGGGCGCAGAATCAGCGTCTCGCCACTCTTCACATAATGAACCGCTGTGATGGTTTTGCCATCCGGTCCGGTTTCCAGCTTCGTTACCCGCGCCGAGGCTTCCAGCCGGACATTCGGATGTTTGAGCGCAAGTGCTAACGGACAGGATTCCGCATCCATCTTGCCGTCATCGCTATTGGGAAATGCATCCCATGGTGTCTTTGCCTTGGCCAACCAGCGATCAATATCAACCCCAAGCGGCAGGGAAGCCGGGTGAAGCCCCGCTTTCTTCAACCGCGCACGCACATCGGCCATTGGTCGTTCGTCACGGATCGCCGGATAGGGATAGGACTTTGAATGTTCCGGTTCGGTCGGATCATCGCCCAGTTCGCCCCGCACCTGAAACAGCTGTTCGGCACGGCTATACCACGGCTCAAGCTCGTCATAGGCAAATGGCCATGCCGGAGATACGCCTTCCAGATGCGCCATCTCGGCAAAATCCTCGCGGCGATAGCGGATCAGCACCGCGCCAAAGAACTTGGAATTGCCACCGACATTGTAATAATTGCCGGGATTAAACGGCGTACCGTTGGTCTCATACCAGAACTCTTTCGGGCGAAAAAATCCACGCTGGAAAATGGCACGCGGGTCGCGGTTTTCCGGCCTGTCCGGCAAGCGCTCTCCTGCCTCAAGAATAAGAATGTCCGCACCTGATGCGGCAAGACCAGCGGCTATGCTCGCGCCGCCGATACCCGATCCGATGATGACGATATCCGGCTGTCCTCCCAAAGCCGTCACTCCTTACTTGCCTTGTGGCATCCACCAGCCGGTGCGCGCACCGATATGCATGTTGAGCGTCTTGGTTTCGGTATAGTCCTCCACCGCATGACGGCCCAGCTCGCGGCCCAGACCCGACTGACGATAACCGCCGAAAGGCAGTTCCGGCGTGCCATCCATGAAGGTGTTCATCCAGACAGTACCTGCCCGCACCTTGCGTCCGATGGTCATGCAGGTATCGAAATCGCGGCTCCACACGCCAGCCGACAAGCCATAATCAACCGCATTGGCAATCGAAATTGCCTCATCCACCGTATTAAAAGACAGCACCGACAGAACCGGCCCGAACACTTCTTCACGCGCCACGGCCATATCGGCCTTCACGCCCGCAATGATGGTCGGCCCCATATATTGGCCAAGGCCGAGATCCAGCACATCGCCACCGTGGGCAATTGCAGCACCCGCCTTTTTGGCCTGATCGACATAGGTGCCAACCTTTGTCAAATGCTGCGGCGTGATGATCGCGCCAACCTGCGTACTGACATCGAGCGGATCACCAACGATGACTTTCTTCGACAGATCAGCCACGCGCCCGACAATCTCATCGACAATCGAGCGATGCACAATGAGCCGCGAACCGGCATTGCAGCACTCGCCTGCATTGAACCATGCGCCAAAAACGGCAGCATCGATAAAGGCATCCATATCGGCATCAGGAAACAGGATTTGCGGGTTCTTGCCGCCAAGCTCCAGCGATACTTTTTTCAGCGTTTGTGCCGCGTTGGCCATGGTCAGCTTGCCCACGCCGGTTGAACCGGTGAACGAAACCATATCAACATCCGGATGCGTGCTCATATGCTGACCGACATCAGCGCCCGTTCCGGTGATGATGTTGACAACACCGTCCGGGACGCCTGCTTCGGCCAGAATTTCGCCGAGTAACAATGTCGATCCGGATGTGAGTTCCGAAGGTTTTACGACTGCCGTGCAGCCCGCTGCCAAAGCAAATGGCAGCTTCTGACCCACGATCAGGAACGGGAAATTCCACGGCGTGATGATGGAAACGACACCAATTGCCTCGCGCAGCACGACACCAAGGGTGCCATCACCCAGCGTATTATAGCTTTCACCATGCAGATCACGTGCGAGCGCTGCCGCATAGCGCCAGATATCGACCGACCCTGCTATCTCGCCACGCACCTGAGAAATTGGTTTGCCGGCTTCAATCGCATCGAGATAGGCCAGCTCTTCCGCCCGCGCTTCAATCAGATCGGCGGCTTTCAGCAAAATCAGCGAACGCTGCGATGCGGTTTTAGACGACCAGCGCCCATCGTCAAAAGCCTTGCGCGCAGCCGCAACAGCGCGTTCCACATCGGCCTTGTTGCCGGCCGGATAGCGGCTCACCGTCACTCCATGGCCGGGCGCCACACGTTCAATCGTTTGGCCACTTTCACTGCCCACCCATTTTCCATCGATCAGCATGGAGAATTCGCGGACTTCCAGCCCGGTCAACGGCTGCGGTTTTACGACTACGCTCATCACCATTTTCCTTCAAAATTTGCTTCGCGCTTTTCGGTAAACGAGCGCACGCCTTCTTTCAGATCATCGGTCTTGGCGACAAGGATGGACCCCAGCGTCTCGACTGCCGTGCCACTATCCTCGCCATTGGCGACCGACAGCATCAGTTTGGAAATTTCCAGCGCAGCCGGTCCGCGCTTGGCCACCCGCGCCGCATAGTCCTGCGCCGCCTGCAAGGCTGCACCCGTCTCCACCACAGCATCCACCAGCCCATGCGACAGCGCTTCGTCCGCTGTGAACATTTCACCGCCCAGCACCATGCGGCGCACGATCTGCGCACCAAAACGGCGCACAAGACGCTGTGTGCCCGACCAGCCGGGGATCATGCCGAGCGAGGTTTCCGGCAGGCCGATTTTTGCCTGTCGTTCGACAATGCGAATATCGGCGGCGCCTGCTAGTTCCAGCCCGCCGCCCAAAGCATGACCGTTCATCGCGGCGATCAAGGGTACACGCAAAGTCGCCAGACGTTCGAATACACGATGCCCATAGCGCACCCAGGCATGGCCGAATTCCTGCGGTTCCATGCCGCCCCATGCCTTGATGTCACCACCGGCGGAAAAGGCTTTGCCCTCACCGGTCAGGATCGCTACCCGCACGCTGCTGTCCGCTTCCACCTGGTCACAGGCGGCAGACAATTCCTGCAAAAGCTCGATATCAAACGCATTGAGCTTTTCGGGCCGCTTGATCGTCATGACGGCGATGTGGTTCTCGATCGAGATTTCTATCCGTTGGGCCATTTAAGCCTCCAGCTTTCGAGCAGGCTTTTGCGGCAGCGTGAGGCCAATCGGCTCGTCGCGGAACAAGGCTTCATCCATGATTTTAAGCTGATCCGAAACGATCAGCGGAAACTCAGCCTGATCAAGAATATGCGTCTGCAAATCCACACCCGGCGCAATCTCGGTCAGCACAATGCCTTCTGGCGTGAGCTTCAGAACCGCACGTTCGGTGACATAGGTAATGTCCTGTCCCTGTTCGACACCGCGCGGACCGGAGAAGGTGACATGCTCAACCTCATTCACCAGCTTTTTGAGCTTGCCTTCCTTCTCGATCACCAGCTTACCGTCAGCGACCGACAATTTCGCCCCTGCATTGAACATGCCGGAGAAGACAATCTTTTTGGCTCGTGCAGTAATATCGACAAACCCACCTGCTCCCGCCGTCACATGCGGACGGAATGACAGCTTCGACACATTGACTGAGCCGTCGCGTCCGATCTCAAGGAAGGACAAGAGCGAGGCGTCGAAGCCAGCGCCCTGAAAATAGGTGAATTGATAGGGTGACGGCATATAGGCATCAGCATTCGATACACAGCCAAAGGCAAAATCGAGAAGCGGCACGCCGCCAACAGCACCCTGCTCGATCACCCATGTCACCGCGCCATGCAGGCCCTCTTCCAGCAGAATGCGCGGCACATTGGCGGAAATGCCGAAGCCAAGATTGACCGCACTTCCCGCTTGCAACTCCTGTGCGACACGCCGCGCAATCGCTTTCTGAATATTGAATTCGGCCAAGCGGAATGTATCAAGCGGACGGAAAATCTCGCCGGAAATTGCCGGATCATAAAGCGTCTGTGTGGTCTGCTTCTGATCGGGATCAACCACGATATAATCCACCAGCACGCCCGGCACGCGCACATCATGCGGTTTCAGCGTGCCTTCCTTGGCAATGCGTTTGACCTGCGCAATGACGATACCGCCATTGTTGCGCGCAGCCAGCGCCTGATCCAGCCCACCAAGATAAGCACCCTCATGCTCATAGGTGAGATTGCCGCGTTCATCGGCCGTGGTGGCGCGGATGATCGTCACATGCGGCACGATATTGGGGAAATAGAGCCAGTCTTCACCTTCAAAACTGACCTGTTTGACGACGGGCTCTTCGCGCGCCTTATCGTTCATTGCCGATCCCTGACGCTTGGGATCAACGAAGGTATCAAGCCCCACCTTGGTCAGCACGCCCGGACGCTTGGCAGCCGCCTCGCGATGCATGTCGAACAGAATGCCGGACGGGATATTATAGGCCGGAATCTCGTTATTGGTGATCATCTGCCAGATCAGCGGCGGCTCGGCACTCGACGGCCCTGACGGATAGGAACCGCCGATGATCTTTTTCAGAAGCCCTTTTTTGGCGATGTAATCGACACCCTTGATGCCACTCATATCGCCCGCAGCAATCGGGTGCAGTGTGGTGATATTTTGGGGATGACCGGTTTCATCAAACCGTTCACCAATCGCTTTCAGCATCATATCCGGGCAGCCAAGACCGCTCGATGAAGAGACCGAAACGACAGCGTTGTCGGGAATAAGGGCAGCTGCTTCCGCAAAGGAAATATGTTTGCTCATAATTCTCAAAGTCCTGAATGAACGGCGGTAGCCTTGCCGGTCTTTGCGGCCTCAAGCACAGCAAGCCCGGTCGCCAGCGACCAGATGCCGTCCTCCAATGTTGCCGATGGCTGGCCCTTGCCAGCGATGGCATTATGGAAAGCCTGCAAGGCAGTTTCGTAGAGATTTTTCTGATCGAGCGGCAATTCGTGTTCGCCATCCTTGTCACGCAGAATGACGGTCCCGACCGGCTTTTGCGTCATGACATTGCGTGCAATAAGCGAGCCTTCGCTGCCATGTACCTCGAAGCCGGTTTCCGCATATTTGGTGGTGAAAGCATCGTGGAACTGAGCGATGACGCCGGAGGAGAAGCGCAAAACGCCCATCACGCCATCTTCCAGTCCTTCGCCGCTGAGGCCCCCTTGCTGGCTGAAAGCCAAGGCCTCGACTGGGTTTTCACCCAGCACAAAGCGCAATGTATCGGCATCATGCACGGTAATATCGAGGATCACACCGCCGCCCGCGTCAGGGCGTTCAATGCGCCAGCCGTGCAAATGCGGCGGCAGATAAACCGCATGAAAAACCCGCGCGCCCAGCACCTTGCCGATCTTGCCCTTGGCAATTGCATCGTGCATGGCGCGATGGCTTGCAGCATTGCGCAAATGATGGTTGGTGCCAGCCACAACGCCCGCTTCACGCACGGCTTTCAGCATCTGATGCGCGTCGCCAATCGTCAGAGCCAGCGGCTTTTCACAGAGAATATGTTTGTGAGCTTTTGCGGCGGCAATCGCCTGATCGCGATGCAATTCATTGGTGGTGGAGATATAGACTGCGTCGATTTCCGGATCGGACAACAGCGCTTCAAGGCTTGTCACGGAACGGGCAATGCCGTTTTCGCGGGCATAGGTTTCGCCACGCTCAGCATTGGTGCTGTAAACGGAAACGACTTCGCCACCGGTGGCGCGAATGGCTCCGATCACCCATTCTTTTGCAATGGTGCTTGCGCCTATAAGGCCCCACTTTGCCATGCGAATTTCTCCTCATTTTTGAACGGCGCACCACAACTTGCACGCACCGCAAGACGCACCGACAAGCGCTGCGCCTCCGCCTCCACCCGTTCCGAATTGATCTGTTTCAGCAAGAGCTGCGCCGCACGTTCTCCCAAACCTTGCGGATCGACAGATACCGTCGTCAGCGCCGGAACAGCGGTCTTGGCTTCGATCACATCGTCAAAACCAACCACGCCAAAATCCCGGCCCGGCTCCAGATTTGCAGCGCGCAAACCATCGCAGACACCAAAAGCCACGGCATCGTTGAAGCACACCGCAGCGGTCGGTTTCATGCCATGCCGCAGCATCTGTTCCAGCGCTTCCACACCGCCCGCACGTGAAGGTGCTGCGGTAAAGACCAGCGCATCATCAAACAGGATATCCGCCTGCTCAAGTCCCGCACGATAGCCCGCAACTCTTTCAGCAAAAACAGCGGTATCCGCATAACCGCCCATGAAAGCGATAACGCTGTGCCCCAGAGACACCAAATGCTCGACCGCCTTTGCCACGCCGCCGCGATTGTCCGAAACGATGGAAGAAACGCCCGATCCCGGTACATCGCGCACCATCTGTACAACCGGCAGGCCGCTTTTTGCCAGTGGTTTCAGATCATTAGCCTCTGTTCCACGCGCTGGCGAAACGATCAGCCCGGCAATGCCATGTTCACGCATCGAGGCAATCACTTCGCGCTGACGATCAATGCTTTCCGCCGTGTTGGCGAGAAACTGCACATAACCCGCCGACTGCATGACACGATCAACACCAACTGCCAGCTCGGCAAAGAAGCTGTTGGTCAGGTCATTGACCACAAGGCCGATGATTTTCGATTTCGCCTGACGGAGATTGGCAGCCGAACGGTTATAAACATAACCGAGTTTCTCGATTACCTCCTGCACCTTGGCCCGGGTTTCGGCATGAACAAGCGGACTACCACGCAGCACCAGCGAGACAGTCGATTTCGACACGCCTGCCTCGCGCGCAATATCGATAACGGTGACGCTGTTCTTGCTCATACCCTGCTCCGATTTCGATTGCTGATTTAATTGGAACGTTCCAATACTGTCAAGAGCGGAGGCGGAAGCAGCTATTTTCCTTCGCTTCGCCACAATTGAAAGCCGGTTTCTGGACGCATTTTCTGCGAAAGCGTGTACTTTTTGCCTAAAATCACGCAAATCACATTTCTGCCTTAATTTTTGGCCGGATTGTCATTTGGAACGTTCTAAACTAACAATCAGATATTCAGGCGGAGGAACGATAAGGGTATGAGCAACCATCAAGTGACATTGCCGGATAGCAAGGGAAGCCTGCATTCCTACACGCTGACCGGGACACCAACCTCACGTCCAGCAAACCCGCCGCAGTTCAATCGCATTGCCTATGCAGCAGCGCATGTGGTTTCCGATCCGCTGAAAGATGCCCGTCCATGGAACGACCCGGCGATCGACTGGGACACGACAATGGCTTTCCGGCATCATCTGTGGAGCCTCGGTTTCAAGATCGCGGAAGCGATGGATACGTCACAGCGCGGCATGGGACTGAACTGGGCAGGTGCGCAGGAACTGATCCGCCGTTCGCTGGCAGACAGCAAGACCGTAGCGGGTGCTGATCTCGCGAGCGGTGCAGGCACTGACCACCTTGATCCCGCCGATGCAAAAAACCTCGATGATGTGATCAAGGCCTATGAGACACAGGCTGGGTTCATCGAAAAGCATGGCGGGCGTTTCATCCTGATGGCAAGCCGTGCCCTGGCGCGCATCGCCAGATCACCCGACGATTATGCCAAGGTCTATGGCCGAATTCTCGGTCAAGCCCGCGACAAGGTCGTGCTGCACTGGCTGGGCGATATGTTCGACCCGCAGCTTAAAGGCTATTGGGGTTCGGAAAATTTCGACGATGCGCTTGATACGGTAATCGACATCATTGGAGCCCATCGCGACAAGGTGGAAGGCATCAAAATCTCGCTGCTGGAGGAGCGCTACGAGATCGCACTGCGCGACCGCCTGCCGGAAGGCGTGCTCTGTTTCACGGGCGATGATTTCAACTATGCGCCGCTGATCGAAGGCGACGGAAACAAGCACAGTCATGCGCTACTCGGCATTTTCGATGCCGTTGCACCACAGGCATCCAGCGCGCTTTCAGCACTCGCCGCAGGCGACAATGCCCGCTTCCGCGCCATCATTGAGCCAACAGTGCCGCTATCACGGAAAATCTTTGAAGCACCGACACAATATTACAAGGCTGGCGTCGTGTTCCTGGCCTGGCTGAACGGTCACCAGAACCATTTCACCATGCCAGCCGGAATGCAGTCAGCGCGCGGCATCTTGCATTACGCCGACATATTCCGTCTCGCCGATCAGGCCAATGTGCTCGACCAGCCAGACCTCGCCATCAGCCGCATGAAACAGCTTCTGGCGATTTACGGCGTGGAATGAAAACAGGCGACGGTCTATTTCTGCGCATGTCTCCCGAAACCGGTTTCCACTTTCAGGAGACATGCCTGCACCGCCTGTCTTTAAGAGTACTCAGCGCCAGCCAAGTGCTGGCGCAACATGCTTGAGGATCGACTCAATTACATGCGCGTTGTAGTCGACACCAAGCTGGTTCGGCACCGTGAGAAGCAGCGTATCGGCTTCAGCAATCGCCTCATCCTTTTCGAGTTGCTTGATGAGCTTATCCGGTTCAGCCGCATAAGACCGACCAAAGACCGCCCGCAGATCTTCCTCGATATAGCCGATGGAATCCTGCTCGTTGCTTCCGCCACCAAAATAGGCCCGGTCGCGATCATCAACCAGCGCGAAGATGCTGCGGCTCACCGAAACACGCGGCGTGCGCGTATGTCCGGCTTCCTTCCAGGCTTCACGATAGGCGCGGATCTGCTTGGCCTGCTGAATATGCAACGGCTCGCCTGACTCGTCCTTCTTCAGGGTCGAGCTTTGCAAATTCATGCCAAGCTTTGCCGCCCAGATCGCTGTCGCATCCGAGGCGGCACCCCACCAGATGCGATCCCGAAGACCTTCCGAATGCGGCTCAATGCGCAGCAGACCGGGAGGATTCGGAAACATCGGGCGCGGATTTGGCTGGGCGAAGCCCTGCCCCTTCAGCGCTTCGAAGAACACCTCGCCATGCTGGCGCCCCATATCGGCATCGGTCTTGCCCTCTTCCGGCGCATAACCGAAATAACGCCAGCCATCGATCACCTGTTCCGGCGAGCCGCGGCTAATGCCGAGCTGCAGACGGCCTTTGGAGATCAGGTCCGCAGCACTTGCATCTTCAACCATATAGAACGGGTTTTCATACCGCATGTCGATGACGGCCGTGCCGATCTCGATCTTGCTCGTCTTGGCGCCAACTGCTGCAAGCAGCGGAAAAGGCGAGGCAAGCTGGCGCGCAAAATGATGCACACGGAAATAGGCGCCGTCCGCGCCCAGTTCCTCGGCGGCAACAGCAAGGTCAATCGATTGCAGAAGCGCATCGCTTGCGGAACGGGTTCCCGATTGCGGCGATGGCGACCAATGACCGAAGGAAAGAAAGCCGATTTTCTTCATGATGATGTTCCCTGATTGCGGGCAAAAGATAATTGTTATCGCCAAATATGGCGGCGCGCCGCCAGATTGAAAGGGTGCTGAACACAGTGTTCAGCATTTGAACCCCGTCAGAATTCGAGCCGCTTTTTGTTGCGGGCATATCGTGTTCAATCCGGACAGGTTGCCGGACAGGCTGCCTGACAGATTACCCCACACGTTGACAGTCTATCCGGACCCGATTAAGCCTCAAATCTGGCGGATAAACCTTCAATCTGAGGTTATTGGAGAAAAGGTGTTTGCCGATAAGCAACGCACCAAAACAGGGGAGATTTTCATGCGTTCTATGCTTCTGGCCTTGCTGGCCGCAACGGCCATTGCCACCTCGGCACAGGCAAAAGACGTAACCGTCGCCGTAACCGCCATCGTTGAACATCCGGCCCTCGACGCCGCGCGCGACGGCGTGAAGGATGCGCTGGCCGAAGCGGGCTACAAGGAAGGCGAAAATCTCAAATTCGTCTATCAATCCGCACAGGGCAACCCGGCAACTGCAGCGCAGATCGCCCGCCAGTTCGTCGGCGAAGGCCCGGATGTGATCGTTCCGATCTCCACGCCATCGGCACAGGCTGTCGTTTCGGCAACCCGCGATATTCCGGTCGTGTTCACCGCTGTTTCCGATCCGCTCGGCGCGCAGCTCGTCAAGGACATGACAAAGCCGGGCGGCAACGTGACCGGTCTTTCCGACATGTCGCCGGTGGCAGAGCATATCAAGCTCATCAAGGAAGTGATGCCGAACATCAAGAAGCTCGGTTATCTCTACAATTCCGGTGAAACCAATTCCGTGTCGCTTCTGGCCGCACTGAAGGAAGCAGCTTCCGCCGAAGGCATCGAAATCGTTGAATCGGCTGCCACCAAGTCGGCTGAAGTTCAGGGTGCAGCGCGCGCCCTCGTCGGCCGTGCGGACGCCATGTATGTTCCGACCGACAACACCATCGTTTCGGCTCTGGAAAGCGCCGTCGGCGTTGCTGAAGAAAGCAAGCTGCCGCTCTTCACTGCAGACACGGATTCGGTCAAGCGCGGTGCACTCGCTGCCCTCGGCTTCAACTATTACGATGTCGGCAAGCAGACCGGTGCCGTCGTGGTGAAGATTCTCAAGGGTGAAAAGCCAGGCGATATCGCTGTCGATATCGCCAAGGGAACCGATCTCGTCATCAATCTCGGCGCTGCCAAGAAGATGGGCGTCGAATTCCCGCAGGCTGTTATCGACCGCGCGACCAGCAAGATCGACTGATAAAACTCGAAACCAAGATAAAGAAAGGCGAAGCCTCAAAAGGCTTCGCCTTTTTGCTAGTGGATTGAATTTGACGTTTGATACCCGTCCGATACAAATCTCGTCTCAAACGTCAAATTCGAAAAATCCACTAGATTCATAAAGTTATTAGTGGTCTTTTTGCTTCCGACATTTGCCCAGCGCTCATATCCAAGGGATGCAAATGTCGGAATCAGACCACTAGAGCGCATCCCGAAAAGTGGGAACCGGTTTTCGGATAAGATGCACGTTAAAAATAGATGGAACATCTCCAACGGCAGAAATCAGGCGGGAATGCCCTATGTTGCAATTGCCCCACAAAGTGGCGCATTTCGGGGCTCGCCCGGCGATATTGCTTGCACACTGGAACTTGTGGGTTGTATCCCGCCTGAGATATAAAGCCGCAAAAATGCGGTTTCGCATAAACAACCGGGGAATGGTCTGGTACAGCTCGACAGCTGGCGGACGAACTCAAAACAAAACCGGTCGTGACTGAAGCTGGCCGAGCGGAACAGTCGGAATCCCGATTTCCGTAAAGCGACGATTGACGATGCGTTGATGTGCAAGTCTTTCGTTTTGGTCACGGCGAGAAACAAGGAATGACATTGTGAGTCAGATCGCCTTCTGGGGTGCGGTCGAATTGGGCCTCGTCTTCGCATTTGTAGCCATCGGCGTCTATCTGGCGTTCCGCGTCCTCGATTTCCCCGATCTGACGGTTGACGGTTCGTTTCCGCTGGGCGCTGCCGTAACCGGTGTACTAATCCTGGCGGGCATGAATGCCTGGCTGGCGGCAGCCATCGCCATGGTTGCGGGTGCTGCTGCCGGGCTTGTAACCGCGACGCTGAACGTGCGTTTCAAGATTCTCAATCTTCTCGCATCTATCCTGACCATGATCGCGCTGTTCTCCGTCAATCTGCGCGTCATGGGGCGTCCCAACATCGCGCTCATCAATCAGGACACCATGCTGACACCGTTCTTCGGTCACGGCATTCCCGAATATTATGTACGTCCGCTGTTCCTTTTCGTGCTGGTCGCCATTGCGGTATTTGTCGTCTGGCGCTTTCTGGAAAGCGATATGGGTCTTGCCATGCGCGCAACCGGCGCCAATCCGAGAATGGCGCGTGCACAGGGCGTTCGTACCGACAGGCAGATCTATCTTGGCATGGCGCTGTCGAACGCACTGGTGGCGCTCGGTGGCTCGCTCTTCGCGCAGACAAACGGCTTTGCCGATGTGACCTCGGGCGTCGGCACCATCGTGGTCGGCCTTGCAGCGGTCATCATCGGTGAAACGCTGTTGCGCAGCCGTTTCATTCTGGTGATCCTGATTGGCTGTGTGCTCGGCTCGATCATCTATCGTATCGCCATCCAGTTTGCGCTTTCGAATGGTGACATTCTTGGCCTGCAGGCATCCGATCTCAACATTGCCACCGCCCTTCTCGTTACCTTCGCCCTGATATTGCCGCGCCTGCGTCGCGGAGGAGCATCGGCATGATCGAACTTTCCAATCTCGATGTCGTGTTCGGTCGCGGCACTCCGCTCGAAAAGCAGGTCTTGAACAAGATCAACCTGACCATGGACCAGGGTTCCTTCGTCACGGTCATCGGGTCGAACGGCGCAGGCAAATCCACGATGCTGGGCGTTCTTGCAGGCGATGTGATCCCCACTGCTGGCAAAGTGGTCATCAGTGGCAAGGATGTGACCCGCAAGCCCACTGCCGAGCGGGCCGGTCTTGTCGCCCGCGTGTTCCAGGATCCGCTGGCAGGCAGCTGCGGTACACTGTCAATCGAGGAAAACCTCGCTCTGGCTGCTTCGCGCGGCAAGACGCGCGGCCTCACCCACGCGCTCAATTCCAAGCGTCGCGCATGGTTTCGCGAGCGTGTGGCGAGCCTCAATCTGGGGCTGGAAAACCGTATGCAGGACCGCATGGAGCTTCTCTCCGGCGGCCAGCGTCAGGCCCTGTCACTGATCATGGCGACGCTTTCCGGTTCGGAAGTACTGCTGCTCGATGAGCATACAGCAGCGCTTGATCCCGGCATGGCCGAGTTCGTGATGGAACTGACCCGGACGCTGATTGCCGAGAATAAGCTGACCGCGCTGATGGTCACCCATTCCATGCGGCAGGCGCTCGATTATGGCGACCGCACGATCATGCTGCATGGCGGCAAGATCCTGCTCGACGTGACCGGCGACAAGCGCAAGACGCTGGGTGTGGAAGACCTCATCGAAATGTTCCGCAAGGTGCGCGGCCAGACGCTCGATGACGATGCGCTGCTGATCGAATAGGAACCTCGTGTTGACGGCGCGCAGCGCAGTATTGCAACCGATACTCCGCTGCGCATCGCCGACTTCCCTTTTACATTGGGGGCCGGTGCAAAGATGCCTCGCTGCCAGCCATTATATGAATGGACTCGACGCCGGAAAGCATAAGGCTGGCGGCGGCTTCGGACTTGAAGCCGGACATGGAGCAGATGGGCTATTTGATACGACAGAGCTTATTGTCTATCTCACCTTGGTGATGGTCATGACGCCGGTCGTAAAACCGTTTCTCTGTACACCATTTTGAAAACTGTGATTAAATTGACTGCTATTGCCGACGTAAACGGGTTTTCCGTTAACGGAAAACGTCTTTCTGCTATCCAAGAGAGTTAACATGAATGCGTTAGCGTCAGGCATATCAATAGCAATAGTCCCTCTGGAGCTTGCACCAAAATCCAGAATTGCTTCTGGATACGGAGCTGCTTCATTCTGGGTCTGAAGAGCATCTCCTCCACTTGTATGAGCCAGAATATTTAACTGCGGCGAACCATCGGCAAGAGAAATCCGCCATTCCCTCTCGGGTGAGTTGCTTGCATAAATCCTATTCGTAGAGAGATTGAATTCCGATGTGTCATACAGTTTCGTTAGGCCAGTGTAAGGCGTTACGTGTTCTTCGAAGAAATTTAGTCTGACATTGTCATAGACAGAAAACTCTCCCCCCCAGAAAATATTGAGCCCTGAGAAAGTCAGCTGTGAAGCATCATACATTTCAACCCGCACACTACCATACTCACCGCGCGATCTCGTCTCCATTTGAATACCAGGGTGTTCCAAAACCATCGAACCTTCACGCTGTAGAGTTAAGCTAAAAGGACGATCACTTCCCAGGTTTAATGCGCCACTCGTGCGCTGGGTTAACGCAAAATGGCCGGACAAAATGCCAAACTCTGTGACTGTGTCGATGAAAGCATCAGGATCACTTTCGGAGGCAGGCCAGTAAACGTCAGAGTCGGCACTCAGAGTTAATGATTTTCCTTCAGCATCCATGACAAATCCAGCGCCGACATTTTTACTGAAATCATTATCTATTTCTTGATAATCTCCACACGATTGGTCATAAACTTGGGTTTCAAATGGGCTCCACTTGGTATATATTTTCATTATTTCTCCTTCTTTGAAGGAGAATTCATAATTCTTGCTGTTTTACATTAGCCATCAGATAAAACTGTTCAGCTTGGAATAGGTTACCCAGACCGGAATATAGTATTCTTACTCTGTCCTAGGCTTCGATAACCATGCAGCACCAAGTCATCCGGCTTATGAGGCGGATGAAAACTATTGCTCAAGTTGATCATGGTTTCGAGCTGCTAAGCGTAGCAGCTCGCAATTGGGATGTGGCAAACCCGCAATCGAGGCCGATCTCGGCCTATATTAATTGCAACAGAACTTCGAAACAGACTTTAACGCCGAGCGTTTCGAAGTGACTCGACGCTGATTGCCAGCAGACATTGGCGGATGATGGGGATAGCGAGCGCCGCATTTTGGCGGCTTTCGAGAATGGCACGCTGCAAGCGCTCCATAACGCGCGCAAGGCTTTCGCCGGTCCAGCGGCTTACTGAATTCTCGACCAGTTTCTTACGGTTGAAGAAGATTGGCGGACGAGCCGCAGCCACAACGACGGACGCGCTTTTACGCTCGGTATCGGCAATGTGGCGCAAGGTCTGTACCTGCTGAAACTGGCGCATCGCCGTGTTGAGCAGGAGAAACGGCGCGGTGCCGGATTTCACGACACGGTCGAAGGAGACTTCGAAACGCGGAAGATCGCCAGCCAAAACCGCATCGATCACCTCGTCGGTGGAAAGACCGGCAACATCGCCGACTGCTTCACGCACATCGTCTATATCGATCCGCTCCTTGCCGCGCGCATAGAGGCAGAGCTTTTCGAGTTCACCCCGCGTGGCAAGACGATCGCCGCCCAGGCTTGCCCGCAGCAGCTGCCGCCCGTCGAGCGTGATCTGCATCTTCCATTCCGCCAGAACATCGTCAATGACACCATCGATACCGCGGCTGTCGTCGGAATAGCAGGGCAAGGCCATACCTGCCGAAGCGTTCTCGACAGCGCTACGCAGACCTGCGCCCTTCTTGAGATCACCGGCTTCAACCAGCACGAACGTCTCAAGCGGCGGTTCAGTCGCAAGAAGCTTGATCGCTTCCGCCAGCTTCTTCTGGCCTGCGGCATTCTTGATCCAGATCAGGCGCTGGCCACCGAACATAGAGATGGTGCGAGCTTCATCGGCGAGTTTGGCCGGGTCGGCCTCGATCTCATCCGCTTCCATGCGAATGACGGCGAACGGGTCGTCCAGCGGCAGTTTGCTTGCTTCGGCAAAACGGCGCGCACGCTCGCTCACCAGCCCCTTGTCGGGGCCGTAAAGCAGCACGACCGGAAACGAATTCGTCGGCCTTGCCAGAAAACTATCGACTTCGTTTGCTTTCTTCTGCGCCATTGCCACTCACTAGCGCAATTCGCTTCCAAACGAAACAGTCACCGGTCGAAGTGACGAGCGGCTGCGAAACAAAATAGTTCATAAAGTTACGAGTTATGCTGTGGGAGCGCTGTTTGACTGTGGCCTCTAACTTGAAGCGATGACGGATCATAATTGCCTTTTGACGCGGCGGTGAATATCTATCCATGTATTTGTTGGAACGAATAGCGGTGGGCTTTGCAGCCTGACCAAGCCAGTTCTCCGCATCGCGTTACAATATAGGTGTTGTGTTGGTTTGGCTGCTGTAAATGAAAAAGCTCGCCGCAATGAAATGCAACGAGCCTTTATGTTCAAATATTCGTATAATAGATCAGCTCTGAAGCCGGCGGCAAATCTCGTCGAGTTGCTCAAGAGAACTATATCGAATCTTGACCTCACCGCCGCGATCACGATGATTGATCTCAACCTTCATGCCAGTAACATCAGAAAGCAGCTTTTCGAGTGCTTTGGTGTCGGCATCTTTCTCAACAGGTCCTGCTTTACCGGGCTTGGCTTCCGCACCACCGCGTGCTTCCGCCTGCGCAAGCGCTTCCACCTGGCGTACCGACAGACCATCTTTGACAATCCGCTCAGCCAGTGCGGTCGGGTTTTCCATCGTGATGAGACTTCGAGCATGACCTGCCGAAAGCGCACCATCGACAATGAAATCCTGCACGGGTTGCGGTAGTTTCAACAGACGCAACGTGTTGGCGACATGGCTCCGGCTTTTGCCGATGACCTGTGCCAGATCATTCTGCGTATAGTCATGATTATCGATAAGCTGTTGATATCCCAAAGCTTCTTCGACCGCATTCAGGTCGGCGCGCTGCACGTTTTCGATGATCGCGATCTCAAGTGCGACACGATCGTCAACGTCACGAACAATAACCGGGATCGTATCGACACCGGCCCGCTGCGAAGCACGCCAGCGACGCTCACCGGCAATCAGTTCGAACCGGTCCGGCTGCCCTGGCGCCGGTCGCACGACGATCGGCTGCACCACGCCATGTTCCTTGATCGACTGCGCCAGATCCTCCAAGTCACCTTCTGAGAACATGCGACGCGGATTGCGCGGATTGCGCGTGACGAATTCAATCGGAACATTCCGTTCGATGGGAACAGGTGCCTTACGCTCTTCGGCAGGGCGATCAATTTCACCGATCAGCGCCGCTAATCCGCGGCCAAGGCGCTTTTTTGAAGGATCATCATTCATCGTTCGGCTTATTCCTGAATTGTTTCGTCGTCGAATCGATTGGTTTAAGCGGCCTGCAATTGTCGCTCGCGCTGGATAACTTCCGATGCGAGTTGCAAATAAGCCTGACTGCCGGCGCATTTCAAATCGTAGAGAATTGCCGGTTTACCGTGTGATGGTGCTTCCGAGACGCGCACATTACGCGGAATGACAGTACGATAGACCTTCTCACCCATGAAAGCGCGAACATCATCCACCACTTGCGCAGCGAGATTGTTGCGGCTGTCGAACATGGTCAGCACAATACCCTGGATCGAAAGCTCGGCATTGATCGACGACCGCACCTGATCGACCGTCTGCAAAAGCTGGCTCAAGCCTTCCAGAGCAAAGAACTCGCATTGCAGCGGCACCAGAACGGAATCGGCCGCAGCCATGGCGTTCAACGTCAGAAGATTGAGCGACGGTGGGCAATCGACAAGCACATAGGAGAACCGCTCCGACACGGAGGAATCGAACCGCAGAGCATCACGCAAGCGCCGTGTACGATCGGCCGACTGCGCAATCTCCATTTCAATGCCAAGAAGATCCAGCGTCGATGGTACGATATGCAGATTGGGAACATCGGTTGGCATTGCAGCATCAGGAACCGACGATTCCTGCGTCAGCACGTCATAGGAAGACAAAGGCCGGTTGCGGCGATCAATACCCAAACCGGTGCTGGCGTTGCCCTGCGGATCGAGATCGACAATCAGTACCGTCTCGCCGATAGCCGCCAATGCCGTAGCCAGATTGATGGCGGTGGTAGTTTTACCCACGCCGCCTTTCTGGTTTGCAATGGTTATGATTCTGGACATTTTGTTCATCACCGTCGCCTTGCTGCTGCCCGCCCCTTCGAAATTTCCAGCCATCAAGCGACTTTGCGCCGAAGATTGGTGATTTCGAGTATGACCGAAGCCTGATCGATAGCACTTTGATGTTGTACCAGATCGAAACTCCAACCGACACGGCTTTCGTCTATCTCACGCTGATAATCCCGACCTTTTTGGAAGAGAGCTTTGGCACCATTGGTCAGCCACAGCTCCGTCAGACCGAAAAGATCGTTCAGCGACGCCAATGCGCGTGCCGTAACCACTTGTGGTGTTTCAATTTTCTCCCACATCGCTTCAATGCGGGTGGAATGGACCCGCGCCGGTACGTGCAAATGTCCCGCTGCAGTGCGCAGGAACGCCGCCTTTTTCCCTGCGCTCTCAATCAGATCGATAGCGCCTCCTGGTTGCTCAGCGAGGAAACAGGCCGTCACAATGCCCGGAAATCCGCCGCCAGAACCAATATCCAACCAGTGCTTGGCGTCACTCGCCAAGGGAAATAGCTGTGCGCTATCCAGAATATGACGGGTCCACAACTCGTTCAGAGTAGAGGGGGACGCAAGATTGATCGCCTTCGACCATTTGCGGAACAAGTCTTCAAAGGCGATCAGGCGGTTCGCTGTTTCACGTGAAACAGCGGGAACGATTGCTTTCAGACTTTCAAAGCGAGTATCGGCGCTCATGCAGCGCCCTGCCCTTCAGACAATTCCGATGCAGCCCGCTGGCGATATCCGAACTTCTTGATCTGTGCGATAAGGAGCGCCAGTGCCGCCGGTGTCATCCCGTCAACGCGCTGCGCCTCGGCAATTGTTTCCGGCCTGCGTTGCTTGAGCTTATGCTTCAACTCATTGGAAAGACCGGATATTCCATCAATGTCCAACCCTGCTGGAATGAGCAGTTGCTCCTCGCGCTCCATCACTGCAATGTCGCTCTTCTGCCGATCCATATAGACGGCATACTGGGCCTCGATCTCCAGCGCTTCCCGCGTTGCCGGATCAACAGCTCCGAGTTCAGGCCAGATCGATTTCAACCGATCCAGATCAATCTCCGGGTAGGACAGAAGATCATAGGCCGAACGGCGCACGCCATCCTGATTGAGACGCAGATCGTAACGGCTAGCCAGATTGGGCGTAATGGTCAGTGACTGTGTCAGTGACCGCGCTTCATCCAACGCCGTTTCCCGCGCTTCAAATCGTTCCTTACGTGCGTGCCCCAATATACCGAGCTTGTCCGCTAGTGGCGTCAGGCGCTGATCGGCATTATCCGCGCGAAGCGACAGACGAAATTCTGCACGTGATGTAAACATGCGATAAGGTTCGCTGACCCCGCGTGACGTCAGATCATCAACCATGACGCCTATATAGGCTTCCGTGCGCTGGATAATGACAGGATCGCCACCAGAAGCTCGACGCGCGGCATTGATGCCCGCGAGCAAGCCTTGTGCACCCGCTTCTTCATAGCCAGTCGTGCCGTTGATCTGCCCCGCCAGAAACAGACCGGTAACTTTCCGGGTTTCAAGGCTGCGCTTCAACTCACGCGGATCGATGAAATCATATTCAATCGCATATCCGGGCTGCAACATAGCGGCCGTTTCAAGCCCCGGTATGGTCTTCAATATGTCGAGCTGCACATCCTCCGGAAGCGATGTCGAAATGCCGTTTGGATAAACGGTATCGTCGTCCAGCCCTTCCGGCTCGAGGAATATCTGGTGGCCGTCACGGTCGCCGAACTTGACAATCTTATCTTCCACCGAGGGGCAGTAACGGGGACCGATGCCCTCGATCGAACCAGAATACATAGCCGAACGATGCAGATTGGCCCGAATGACAGCGTGGGTTTCCGGCGTTGTGCGGGTAATGCCACAATCAATCTGCGGTATGGTGATCCGATCCGTCATGAGAGAGAACGGCACCGGCTCCTCATCGGCGGACTGCATGTCAAGGCTCTGCCAATCAATGGTGCGTCCATCCAGTCGTGGCGGCGTGCCTGTCTTGAGACGCCCAAGCGCAAAGCCGAACGAGGTCAGGCGTTCGGAAAGACCAAGCGCTGGCTTTTCGCCCATGCGGCCAGCAGGAATCTTCTTTTCCCCAATATGGATCAACCCATTCAGGAACGTGCCGGTCGTCAGCACCACAGCGCCACATGACAGGGTCCGCCCATCGGACAAAACAACCCCGGTGATGCGTCCGTGTTCTTCCCGAAGGTCGTGCGCGCCGCCTTCGACAACAAATAGATTGTCCTGGGCCGCGATCATCTTCTGCATGGCAAGCCGATAAAGCTTGCGGTCAGCCTGAGTTCGAGGTCCGCGAACAGCAGGCCCTTTTCGGCGGTTCAGTAGACGAAACTGGATACCGGCTTCATCGGCGACACGCCCCATCAAGCCATCGAGTGCATCGATCTCACGTACAAGATGCCCTTTTCCCAGCCCACCAATGGCAGGGTTGCAGGACATAACGCCAATAGTATCAAAGCGATGTGTTACAAGCGCAGTTCTGGCGCCGGCGCGCGCAGCTGCAGAAGCAGCCTCGCATCCCGCGTGGCCGCCGCCGATCACAATGACATCAAAGACTGTGGCTTCGGTCGAACTCATTTGGTTCATCCTGACGCAACTCGAATCCGTTTCTGAAAGATGTCTCTTTGACACGAATAGGCTTGAAACGGAAGATCAAATTGGTCGTCGACTTGATCAAATCTCGGCGACGAGCCGACTCACGGATGGAGGAGTGAGTCAATCACCTTGGCGAGATTCCACAGATGTTTCACGTGAAACAATTTTCAGGATCAATCGGCCCGTGTTTCACGTGAATCATTTTCCGATGCAGAACTGAGAGAAAATAACGTCCAAAATTTCTTCCACATCGACATCACCAGTAATACGTCCGAGATACTGGGATGCAAGGCGCATGTTCTCTGCGCGGAGTTCAAGCGGAAGGTTTGTACCGTTTATCGCCCTATCGATCTCGGTGACAGTAGATCGCAGAAGGTTGATATGTCTCTGCCGCGTGGGCACGGCATCCTCTATCTGGCCTATCTGCTCTTCCGCGAAATTCTGAAGATTCGTAAGTAGTTGGTCCAGTCCTTCGCCAGTTTTTGTTGAAATGCGGTAGGTCCAGCAATCGGCAGATTCAGCATTCAGATCAGCTTTTGTGCCGATTTTCCATAAAGCTTCTGGTATTTCGTCGGAAGCGACAGCTATGGGATCGTTCATATCTTCAAGCAGCAGAACCAAATCGGCATCGGCCATACGCGCGCGGGCGCGTTCAATTCCGATTTTTTCGACGGAACTATCGGTCTCCCGCAAACCTGCCGTGTCTGTCACGTAAACCGGGATGCCGCCCAGATCGAGTTTGACCTCCAGAAGATCGCGGGTCGTTCCCGCCTCTTCCGAAATGATCGCTACTTCGCGCCCGGCCAGAAAGTTCAGCAAGCTGGATTTACCGGCATTCGGTGCACCAACAATCACGACATGCAGTCCGTCGCGCAACATCGAAGCGCGCTTGCCGCTCGCTATATGGTTCTCGATCTCACTCTTTAACAGTGCCAGTGACTGCCAGACCTGCTCCGATACGGAACCAGGAACATCGCTTTCATCGGCAAAGTCGAGTTCCGCTTCTATAAAGGCGCGTGCACGCAACAGACGCTGACGCCATTCCGTGTAAAGCTCACGCTGCGTACCAGAAGCGACTTGCAATGCGAGCCGCCTCTGTCCCTCGGTTTCCGCGGCGATCAGATCCGCAAGGCCTTCGGCGATCGTCAAGTCCATCTTGCCATTAGAAAAAGCACGTCGCGTAAACTCTCCAGCTTCCGCTATACGGCAACCATGCAGCTCTCCCATTTCCGACAAGAGCTTCTCAACGACTGCTTTGCCGCCATGCAAATGAAATTCAGCGCAATCTTCGCCGGTAAAACTGTTCGGTCCAGGGAAAAAAAGCGCCAGTCCACGGTCGATTGGATCACCATTTCGGCTACGGAATAGCTTGTAGGCTGCATATCGTGGTGTCGGTATGGAGCCGACTATCGTTTCGAGTACGAATCGAACTTTGGGGCCGGAAATGCGTACCACAGCAACGCCGGATGGCAGACGCCCGCTCGACAAAGCAAAAATCGTATCTTGAAGGGAAGCGATCTCGCTCATTTCATTTCCTGACCTATAATCAATAAGGACGAAAGCAACCAAACGGATGCTGATGGAATGGCATATTCATTCGTGCAGTGAAAGAAAAGCCCTATGACAGAGTTAGACCGCAATCGCCTTGCTGGCAGTAACCGCCTTGCCGAAGAACCGAGTGCCTATCTGCGCCAGCACGCCGATAATCCTGTTCACTGGCAGCCGTGGGGTAAAGAGGCGTTGGATGCTGCGAAGGAGCTCGACCGGCCCATTCTGCTTTCGGTTGGCTATGCGGCCTGCCACTGGTGTCACGTCATGGCGCATGAGTCCTTTGAAAATCCCGATGTGGCGGAAGTGATGAATGCCTTGTTTGTCAATGTGAAAGTGGACCGTGAGGAACGGCCCGACATAGACCAGATATATATGGCAGCGCTTGGAGCGATGGGGCAACAGGGCGGCTGGCCGCTCACCATGTTTCTGAGGCCAGATGGCAAGCCCTTCTGGGGAGGAACCTACTTTCCCCCGCACAAGCGCCACAACATGCCCGGCTTTGTCGATATGCTGCATGCGGTTAATAACCTTTGGAATAAGGATAAAGAAAAAATTAACCATAATGCGCAGGCTGTGTTCGATCATCTCGAAGGCAGGCTGGCAGCGCAGATCGCGCCGGTGGTGAACGAAGTCGAACGATTTGACGAGATTGCGACACGCATCAACAGCCTGATTGATCCGGTCCGGGGCGGAATAGAAGGAGCACCTAAATTCCCCAACGCGCCTTTCATGGACAATCTGTGGCTCTCTTGGCTCTACGGGCGTAATGAGACGCATCGGGACAATTTCCTCCTGTCTCTCAAGGTGATGCTGCAGGGCGGGATTTACGACCATCTGGGTGGCGGACTTTGCCGTTACTCCACCGATGCCAATTGGCTGGTCCCGCATTTTGAAAAAATGCTCTACGACAATGCTCAATTCATTCGACACGCCAACTACGCTTTCGCCGAAACCGGAAATGATTTGTTTCGCTTACGAATCGAAGAAACTATCGATTGGTTGATCCGTGAAATGCGTTTGCCCGACGGAAGTTTTGCATCCAGCCTCGATGCCGACAGCGAAGGGGAAGAAGGACGGTTTTACGTCTGGAGCGAGCAGGAAATCGATCAGGCGCTTGGCAACGATAGCGAAGCCTTCAAGGACTATTACGGCGTCACAGCGGGTGGAAACTGGGAAGGCCAGAACATTCTGAACCGCCTTGATGCCGTCGATGGTGATGCAATCCTGCCGCCATTGATCGAAACATCGCGGCAAAAACTGCTGGCACGTCGTGAATTGCGGGTACGGCCCGGATGCGATGAAAAAGCACTGACCGACTGGAACGGACTTGCTATCCGGGCATTGGCCGAAGCAGGTCGGAGTTTTGGAAGACAGGACTGGATCGACCTCGCGGTTGATGCCTATCGCTCCATAGCGAGCAGTTTTCGTGATGGCCGCATCGCACATTGCCGCATGGAAAACTCTCTTCTCTACCCTGCCCTTTCGACCGATTATGCATCGATGATCAACGCAGCTATAGCCCTCTATGAGGCAACGGGCGAATGGGTTTATATCGATGACGCATTGAAACTCAAAAAGGCGCTCGATGACAGCCATCGCGATGGTGCCGGTAATTATCGCCTGTCGGCGCTGGACGCTGATGACGTCATCCTGCACACTTATGGCGATTATGATGAAGCAATACCGAGCGCGACCAGCCAGATCATCGAAGCACTGACACGACTGTTTCTGGCGACGGGCAATATCGATCTCTATCAAAGCAATGAGAAGCTGATCGAACAGGCGCTTGGCCGAGCCTTCGCACAGCAATATGGGCAAATTGGAATATTGAATGCGGCCCGTTTTGCAGCTGAACCACTTTCTCTTGTCGTGGCCACAGACGATAACGCCGGAGAACTTGTTTCGACAGCGAATCGAAATCCAGACCCAAGACGCTTAGACAAGTTCGTGTGGTTCGAGATTGGCAAGACAGTAGAGCTACCGACCGGGGGAACTGCAGAGCCTGAGCATCCATCAGCCTGGTTCTGCAAGGGACATGTTTGTCTACCACCTGTCCAGAACGCCGATGCTTTGCGACTGCTCCTCGGCAAGGCATCCTGAAATAAGAAGCGCCGCAACGGTTTCCCGCGCGGCGCTTCTCAAACGGTTTGAACCGAGTAATTTTTACGTATTCATCGAATCGAAGAATTCGGAATTGCTCTTGGTCTGCTTGAGCTTATCGATAAGGAATTCGATCGCATCGGTCGTGCCCATCGGCGCGAGGATACGGCGCAGAACGAAAATCTTCTGCAGATCGGCGCGCGGTACGAGCAGGTCTTCCTTGCGGGTGCCGGACTTGAGAATGTCCATGGCCGGGAAGATGCGCTTGTCGGCAACCTTGCGGTCAAGCACGATTTCCGAGTTACCGGTGCCCTTGAATTCTTCAAAGATCACTTCGTCCATACGGCTGCCCGTATCGATCAGCGCGGTTGCGATGATGGTCAGCGAACCGCCTTCTTCGATATTGCGCGCGGCACCGAAGAAGCGCTTCGGGCGCTGCAATGCATTGGCGTCCACACCACCGGTCAGAACCTTGCCGGAAGACGGCACAACCGTGTTGTAAGCGCGACCAAGACGGGTGATCGAGTCGAGCAGGATCACAACATCGCGACCATGTTCAACAAGGCGCTTGGCCTTTTCGATGACCATTTCAGCCACCTGAACGTGACGCGCTGCCGGTTCATCGAAGGTCGAGGAAATCACTTCGCCCTTCACCGAGCGCTGCATGTCGGTCACTTCTTCCGGACGTTCGTCGATCAGAAGAACGATCAGATAGCATTCCGGATGATTTGCGGTGATCGAATGGGCGATGTTCTGGAGAAGAACAGTCTTACCGGTACGCGGCGGAGCGACGATCAGGCCGCGCTGGCCCTTGCCGAGCGGTGCCACCAGATCAATGACACGCGGCGAAAGATCCTTGGAAGTTGGAACTTCCAGTTCCATCTTGAAGCGCTCATTCGGGTAGAGCGGCGTCAGATTGTCGAAATGAACCTTGTGCCGGATCTTTTCCGGATCTTCGAAATTGATCGAATTAACCTTGAGCAGCGCGAAATAACGTTCGCCTTCCTTGGGACCGCGGATCGGACCTTCGACCGTATCACCGGTCTTGAGAGAAAAACGACGCAGCTGCGAGGGTGAAATATAAATATCGTCTGGGCCCGGCAGGTAGTTGGCATCAGCAGAGCGCAGGAAGCCAAATCCATCCTGCAGCACCTCAACGACGCCCTCGCCGATAATTTCGACGTCCTGGGCCGCCAGCTTCTTGAGGATCGCGAACATCAGTTCCTGCTTGCGCATGGCGCTCGCGTTTTCGACCTCAAGTGTTTCGGCAAAAGCCAGCAGCTCCACCGGTGTCTTGTTCTTTAGTTCTTGTAGTTTCATTTCCTGCATGGATGAGGAACTCTTTTTAAAATGTAAGGAGAAAATGCAGTTGTTCGGAAAGGTGGCCACCTGAACGTCGTGACCGGCATCGAAGGCCTGCTGTCTTGAAGGGAAGAGGCTTCCTACATACTGACTTGCAGCATGCAGAGCAAGCCTCATGTAGGGATAGCGCGAAATTTCTGCAACAGAAAAATGGCAGAAACCCGGCGAGCGGGTTTCTTTCTCGAGACTGTATTCCGATTAAAACGGCTTAACGATCACCAGTATGACGATCAGAATCATCAGAATCGTCGGCACTTCATTGATGATTCGCCAGTGTTTGGCCGAGCGCATATTGCGGTCTTCAGCAAAAAGTCGGGTCGACTTGGCGAGGTAGCCGTGCAGGCCGGACATCAGCACGACCAGCAGCAGTTTTGCATGCAGCCAGCCACCCTGGAAACCGAAGATTTCCCAAGCCATCCAGAGACCGGCAATCCAGGTCACGATCATGGCCGGATTGATGATGAAGCGCAGCAACCGTTTCTCCATCACCTTGAAGGTCTCCGATGTTTCGGAACCAGGCTTTGCAGCGCAGTGATAGACGAAGAGGCGCGGCAGATAGAGCATCCCCGCCATCCATGCGATGACGGCAATCACATGCAGCGACTTGATCCAGAGATAGGCGTCGGCTGGATTCACGTGAAACAATGCCCAGACGCCAAGCGCGACCACAACCAGCGAAACAACAGTGCGAATGGCGACTGCCGAGCCGCGATTTTCCGGAGCTGTCTGGCTCATGATTTTCCTCCGCGAATACGGTCGATCATGCGCTGAACATTTTCAATCGGCGCCTGCGGTGTGATTCCGTGACCGAGATTGAAGATCAGCGGACCCTGGCCGAGGCGTTCGAGAATGGTGTCCACGCCTTCATCCAGCGCATTGCCGCCTGCTACAACGCGCAGCGGATCGAGATTGCCCTGTATCGCGCCTTCTTCCTGAAGGGCGGCAGCAAAGGAAAAGGGAACAGACCAGTCAAGACCGAGCGCATCCACACCGGTCTTTTCACGATAGCCTGCATAAAGCATTCCTGCCCCTTTCGGGAAGCCGATGATGCGCGCCTCCGGATAAACCGCCCTCACCTTCTGGACGATCCGGGCAACGGGCCGGATGCAGAAACGCTCAAAGCAGTCCTCATCCAAAACGCCCGACCATGAATCGAAAATCTGAACCGCATCAGCACCGGCATCCAGCTGCTCGATAAGATATTCGGCAGAAACATCGGCAAGATCGTTCAGGAGCTTTTCAAAAGCTTCGGGGAAGCGATAGGCGAAAAGACGGGCGGGTGCCTGATCCGGCGTGCCGTGACCGGCAATCATATAGGTCGCAACGGTCCAGGGAGCGCCACAGAAGCCCAGCAGCGTGGTTTCGTCGGGCAACTGCTCGCGCAGCAGCCGAACCGTCTCGTAGACCGGCTCCAGCCTTTTGGCGACACCTTCCGTCTCAAGCCAGAAAATCTCGTCCGCATCAATCGGTGTCATCAAAGGTCCCTTGCCTTCTTCAAAGCGAAGGTCACGTCCAAGGGCGTGGGGAATGACAAGAATATCTGAAAAGAGAATGGCTGCATCAAAGCCAAACCGGCGGATCGGCTGAAGGGTCACTTCGACAGCAAGATCGGGCGAATAGCAGAGATCGAGAAAGCTCCCCGCCTTTTTCCGCGTCTCGCGATATTCGGGAAGATAGCGTCCGGCCTGGCGCATCATCCAGATGGGAGGTGGAAAGACCGTTTCACCGTCAATCACTCTCAAGACTTTGCGCTTCATCTGATTTTTATCCGCCCTGTTGGTTACCTGATCCGGTTTGGTCTGAAGTTATCCAGTCCGGCTCTCATAAAGAAAGGATGATTCAGGAATCTTTTGATTCTTAGAGTCTGTTGGAATCGGGGATTAAGGTCTGTCCCTGTTTTCCCCACAGTTCCGAATTTGCCATGTCATCCTGTGCAATCATTCACCGATAGTCTGACCAAATACAATGAAAACTCAATTCCCTCTTTTAATATAAAGGGTTACCAATTGACGCAGTTCATGAGGATTTGTGGAAAAGCTGGGAATTACGATGGGATTTCGCGTTTTCATGAGTCTTGTCCACACATGTTGATGACCACTCGCCACATGTTCGCCCGCTGTGGATGACTTGCCAAGTTTCCCACGGCCTGCCATGGCTTGTGGAAGACGTTCGGCCTTTACGCACAGCCGTCAACAGGAGGGCAACAAAACTGTGACCAGACCGCTTTCCTACTTTCATCTTCATCTTATTTCTGATGCGACGGGAGAGACTCTCCTCGCGGCGGGCCGTGCGGCAGCGGCGCAATATGCCAATGCGCGTGCCATCGAGCACATCTATCCGCTGATCCGTACCGAAAAGCAGCTGCGCAAGGTTCTTGAGGGCATCGATGCGGAACCCGGCATCGTTCTCTATACGATTGTCGACCAGAAGCTGGCGGCGATCATCGATGATTCCTGCGCGGAAATGGGCGTGCCGAGCGTTTCCGTGCTGGAGCCGGTGCTGAACACGTTTCAATCCTACCTCGGTGCGCCCGCGCATCGCCGCGCCAGCGCACAGCATGTTCTCAATGCCGATTATTTCCGGCGCATCGACGCGCTCAATTTCACGATGGAGCATGATGACGGGCAATTGCCTTATGACATTGAGGAAGCCGACGTCATTCTTGTCGGCATTTCACGCACATCCAAGACACCGACAAGCATCTATCTCGCCAATCGTGGCATCAAGGCCACCAATGTTCCGATTGTGCTGGGGATTCCCTTGCCCGAAGTCCTTTTCACGGCGAAGCGTCCATTGATCGTGGGACTGGTCGCGACGGCTGAACGGATTTCGCAAATCCGCCAGAACCGGCCACTCGGCAATGTGCCGTCGCTGGATACGGGTCTTTATACGGATCGCGTATCGATCTCGGAAGAGCTGGCCTATGCGCGTAATATATGCAACCGAAACGGCTGGCCAATCATTGATGTATCGCGCCGGTCGATCGAGGAAACCGCAGCTGCCATTCTGGCGCTGCTCCGCGCGCATAACGAAAAGGGATAAACAAGGATCCTGTCATGACGGACAAACTCGTTCTTGCCTCTAAAAGCCCCTTCCGTTCGGCGTTGCTGAAGAATGCCGGCATAGAGTTTTCAACAGCAAGCGCGGATATCGACGAGCGCGCGGTCGAAGCCCCACTTTATAAAACGGGCGCTACGCCGGAAGAAGTCGCACAGGTTCTGGCCGAGGCGAAGGCGCTCGACGTAAGCGAGAAGAACCCCGGCGCGGTGGTGATCGGCTGCGATCAGACATTGTCGCTCGGTGACGAGATTTTCCACAAGCCCGCCGATATGGAAGCGGCGCGCCGCCAGCTTCTGAAATTTTCCGGAAAGACCCATCAGCTCAACAGTGCGGTTGTGCTTGTGAAGGACGGCAAAACCCTGTGGCGCCACGTTTCGATTGCCCGCATGACCATGCGCGATCTGGATCCCGGTTTTGTCGGGCGTTATCTCGGTCGTGTGGGGGACGTCGCGCTTTCGAGCGTCGGCGCCTATCAGGTCGAAGGACCGGGCATCCAGCTTTTCGATAAGATCGAAGGCGATTATTTCACGATTGTCGGTCTGCCGCTGCTGCCGCTGCTGGCTGAACTGCGGAAGGAAAAACTGATCGATGGCTAAGAAGGCGTTTGTCACCGGCTTTCCGATAAGACATTCGCGGTCGCCGCTGATCCATGGTTTCTGGCTTGATGAACTTGGGATCGACGGTTCTTATGAGGCGATAGAAGTGAAGCCGGAAGATTTCAGCTTCTTTGCTTCGTCGCTTGCCGAAAACGGTTTTGCCGGTGGCAATGTCACCATTCCCCACAAGGAAGCAGCCTATGCTGCGGTGGAAAGTCTGGATGAGGCCGCGAAGGCTATCGGCGCGGTCAACACGCTTTGGCTTGAAAATGGCAGGCTCCATGGCGGCAATACTGATGCCTATGGTTTTGCCGCCAATCTCGATGCATCGGCTTCCGGCTGGGATAATGCCGACAGTGCCCTTGTTCTGGGCGCTGGTGGCGCAAGCCGGGCAATCGTCCACGCGCTGTTGTCGCGCGGCTTTAAGAAAGTCGCCATCGTCAATCGCACGGTGAGTCGGGCGCAAGATCTCGCAACCCATTTCGGACCGCGTGTCTCGGCGTATGGCTGGGATGCGGCGCAAAAACTGGTCTCCGACGCCGGATTGATCGTCAACACGACATCGCTTGGCATGAGCGGTCATGACGAGCAGGAGGTATTCCCGCTCGATCTTGGCAAAGCGTCGCGAAAGGCGGTTGCCACCGATATTGTTTATGTACCGCTCAAGACGCCCTTTCTGAAAAAGGCCGAAGAAGCAGGTCTGGTGACAGTGGACGGTCTTGGCATGTTGCTGCATCAGGCCGTTCCAGGTTTCGAGCGCTGGTTCGGCAAAAGGCCGCTAGTGACGAAAGCGCTGCGTGAGCATATTCTGGCGGATATGGCAAAGGCTGGCGCTCTGGTATCTGGATCAAAAAGCGTCAAGCCGCAGTGAAAATGGTGATTTTCGAGAACCGGAGCAGAGTGTACTTAAGTACATGAGCACCGGAAGCGCAGAAAAACGCCATTTGCAGCAAGGCATGGCGACTTTTGGAACAGATACTATGATCGTGCTCGGATTAACTGGCTCCATCGGAATGGGGAAAACAACGGCGGCGAACATGTTCGCCGAAGCCGGTGTGCCGATCTATAGCGCCGACGACACCGTGCACCAGCTCTATTCCGGTCGCGCGGCCCCGCTGATCGAGGCTGCGTTTCCGGGCACTGTGGAAAACGGTGCGGTCAATCGGGAAAAACTTTCCGCTGCCGTCATCGGAAAGCCCGAAGCCCTGAAGAAACTGGAAGCCATCGTTCATCCGCTTGTGCGTGAGGAAGAAGAAGCCTTTCGCCGCACTGCCGAGCAAGCTGGCGCCGCTCTGGCACTGATCGATATTCCGCTGCTTTTTGAAACCGGCGGCGACAAACGTGTGGACAAGATCGTGGTTGTCTCAGCCCCTGCCGAGATACAGCGCATTCGCGTGCTTGCGCGACCGGGCATGACGGAAGAAAAACTCGATGCCATTCTCGCCCGTCAGACGCCGGATGCCGAGAAGCGTGCAAGAGCCGATTTCATTATCGATACGAGCGGGAGTTTCGACAATCTGCGCCGTCAGATTACCGAAATTGTTGCGGAATTGAGTGGAAAGCCGGCGGTCGCGACAGAATAATCGCGGGCGCTGTGTTACAGCTGTTCGAGATATTTTCCGAGAGGTTCTTCAATGCGTGAAATCGTTTTCGATACGGAAACCACCGGTCTGGAAAGGCTCGAGGACCGTGTGATCGAAATCGGCGGCGTGGAACTGATCAACAAGTTTCCCACAGGCCGCACTTTCCATAAATACATCAACCCGCAGGGGCGTCAGGTTCATCCCGAAGCGCTCGCGGTCCACGGCATCAGCAATGAACAATTGCTGGACAAGCCGACATTCGCGGAAGTTCTGGACGAGTTTCTCGAATTTTTCGACGGGGCCAAGCTGGTGGCACACAATGCCATGTTCGACCTTGGCTTCATCAATGCTGAACTGGCAAGGCTCGGACAGGCTGAAATCCAGTCGGAGCGCATCATCGATACATTGGCGCTTGCCCGCCGCAAGCATCCGATGGGTCCGAACTCACTCGACGCCTTGTGCAAGCGCTACGGCATCGAGAATGGACACCGTACCCTGCACGGGGCATTGCTCGATTCCGAGATTTTGGCCGAAGTCTATATCGAACTGATCGGCGGCAAGCAGACAGCGCTTGGGCTCAGCATGGGCGGTGCTGTCAGCGGCAACAATGCCGGAGAGAGCGGCGCTGCCATAGTTCTTGCCGCGCGCCCGAGACCGCTGGCCCCCCGCATTTCGGATGCCGAGCGCGCCGCTCACGCAGCCCTTGTGGACAAGTTGGGCGATAAGGCCATCTGGAAGAAATACTGAACACGTCTTGGACGTGGATATGAAAAAGCCCCGGATGATCCGGGGCTTTTCTGCGATCATTGTTTGAAACGATCAGCTCTTTACAGCGGACTTGGCCTGTTCTTCGGCCATCCGCTGCTGGAACATCTGCGCGAAATCGATCGGGTCGATCATCAGCGGCGGGTAGCCACCGTTGCGCGTTGCGTCGGCAATGATCTGGCGCGCGAACGGGAACAGAAGACGCGGGCATTCGATGAACAGAAGCGGAAGCATGTGCTCCTGCGGGATGCCCTGAATGCGGAACACGCCGCCATAGACGAGCTCGGTGTTGAAAAGGACGTCCTTGCCGTCAACAGCCTTGGCTTCCAGCGTCAGCACAACGTCGAAATCCGTTTCGGAAAGCGGATTGGCGTTTACGTTCACGTTGATGTTGATGGACGGTGCCTTCTCGCGCGGACGCAGCGACAGCGGCGCGCCCGGGCTTTCGAAGGACAGGTCCTTCACATACTGCGCCAGAATGTTGAGGGACGGCTCGGCCGTCGCGCCATTGCCGTTCTTTACTTCGCCCGCGGCCTTATCGCTCATTATCGGTATGCCTTCTATCGGTGATTAAAATTTTTGCGCTTCCAGCGCAGTCTACGCAGACTGCCCCGAAAGGTCGGAATGTTTGGCTAGCATGTGCGCGGGCATGAGGCAAGAAAGGCTTTTTAGGTTAGTATTTGCGTATTCATTGATCTTTACGGTCGTCTTTCCAAGGCGAGTTTTCATTCGGCCTGGTGGTATAATCCTCTGGATCGAGATCGATGACATGGTCCTGACGTGGATTTGAACCGGGACGCTGTTGCCCGTAGCCGTCCGAATAGCGCGCGGATGTCGCAACGACCATGCGGCCGCGCATGAATTTTTCCCACATGAAATCACGGATGAACGGAATGAACAGCAGAATGCCGATGGTGCTGCTGACAAAGCCGGGCACGATCAGCAGGATCGCTGCCAGAACCAGCATGGCGCCATGCACCATTTCGCGATCCGGCACGCGTCCGGCAGCCGTTTCGGTACGGATACGCTGCAAAAGCCCGATGCCCTGCACGCGCAGCAGAAAGAAACCCAGCATTGCGCTCAGAATAACGAGGCCCAAAGTCGCGAAAACGCCGATCTTGCTGCCGATAATGACGAAACCGGCAATTTCGATGAAAGGCATCGCCAGCATGACGAGAGGGGCGAGAGAGGAGGACACGTAAGTTACGACCTTTGTTGTTTGGTTTCAGCGTTTCAATTTAACCTGAATTGTAACTTTTTCAGGTTCGGAACGAAATTGAAACTGTCTGTCATGCAATATCAAATAGGTATGCATGATCGGGATTTGAATGATGACGTAAGCCGATCTATATGTATGAGATACAAACTAGGGATAAGGAAAGGCGAAATGCCTGATCCTTCAATCAGCGGCAGGCGGCATGGAATTTTTTGATTTTGGCACGATATTCTTCTTCATCGCAGCGGTGATCATCTTTCTCCAGCTGAGGAATGTTCTTGGCCGTCGTACCGGAAGTGAAAAACCGCCCTTCGATCCTTACACATCAGCCCGCAGTGCCGATGCTGCACCGGCAAGCGGTGAGACGGATAATGTCGTCTCTCTGCCACGTCGTCCGGGCGAAAAAGATTTCACCGCCATCGACAAGGCCGCTCCGGTCGGCACGCCGGTCAATGATGGCATGCGCGCGATTTACGCTGCCGATCCTTCGTTCGATCCGGCCGGTTTCGTGGAAGGCGTGAAGATCGCCTATGAAATGATTGTGATGTCCTTTGCCGATGGCGATCGCAAGGTTCTGAAAAATCTGCTTTCCAAGGATGTCTTCGAGGGCTTTGTTTCAGCTATCGACGACCGCGAAACCCGTGGCGAAAGCGTGCGTTCGTCCTTTGTCGGGATCGACAAGGCGGAAATCGCCGGTGCTGAGATGAAGGGGTCGGAAGCGCACGTAACGGTCAATATCGTCAGCCAGATGATTTCATCCACCTTTGACAAGGACGGCAAGCTGATCGACGGCGATCCGGAAAACGTGCTCGAGATCAAGGATCTCTGGACCTTTGCCCGTGATACACGATCACGTGATCCGAACTGGAAGCTTGTCGCGACCGAAGCGGAAGATTAAGAGAAAACGTGTGAATCGGGCCGCTGATCCACCTCGGCGGCCTTTTTGTTTGTGCATAGCTAGACGGATGCGGCGATGAACGACTTGGCGAGAATTTTGCGCCCGGTGGCTTTTTCCGATTGTCCGGGCTGGAACCGGGACGATCAGTCCGCGGCATTCGCTGCGTTTCGCCGTTCTGCCGACTATGCGGCCCACCAGACTTACAAAAGCGGCAGTCTCGGCATCTGTTTCGAAGTGCTGGAGCCGATCTTTGCAGCTGCACGCAGCCTCGACAATCCGGGTGTCGAAGAAGCGCGCGCTTTCTTCGAACAGAATTTCATCCCCTGCCGGATCGTTCCCGATCAGGGCAAAGGCTTTGTGACAGCATTCTATGAACCGGAGATCGAAGCCTCCCTTGAGGCCGACACCCGGTTCAAGGTGCCCTTCCTGCGCGAGCCCGATGACCTCGTGAAAGTGACAGATGAAAGCCGTCCAATCGTACTTGATCCGTCCTTTGCCTTTGCGCGCCGGACGGAAAACGGCCTTGCCGAATATGACGACCGCCAGACAATCGAGCAGGGAAGTCTTTCCGGGCGTGGGTTGGAAATCGCTTTTGTCGCCGACCGAGTCGATGCCTTTTTCGCGCATGTGCAAGGTGCAGCACGCCTGAAACTGCGCGATGGCGGGTTGCTGCGCATTACATATGCAGCCAAATCCGGCCATCCGTTTACAGGCATCGGCCGCATTCTGGTTGCCAATGGCGAAATTCCGGCTTCAGAAATTTCCATGCAGTCGATCCGACGCTGGCTGGCCGAGCATCCGGATAAGGCTGACGATCTTATCTGGCAAAACCGATCCTACATTTTCTTCCGGGAAGCTTCTGTGGACGACCCGGATGCCGGACCTATTGCGGCTGCAAAAGTCCCGCTGACCGCCGGGCGTTCGCTTGCTGTCGATAAATTGCTTCACACATTCGGGACGCCGATCCATGTCAGCGCACCCAATGTCGCGGTCTTTGACGGCGAACCCTTTGCACGCCTGATGATCGCGCAGGATACGGGAACGGCCATTGTCGGCCCTGCCCGCGGCGATCTGTTCGCGGGCTCTGGCGACACGGCAGGCGAGATCGCAGGTGGTGTAAAGGACGATGCTGACTTTTATGCGCTGGTGCCGCGCAGGCTTCTGGAGGCTTGAACGGGATGGCGCGTGACACCGACAAGCCGGAAAACGATTATCTGCGGCCCGAAGACCGCATCCTGTGGGAAACGGTCGCGAAGACCGCAAAGCCGCTGATAAAGCCAAAGGCGAGTGAGGACGAACTTCCCGATTTCAAATCCCTGATGGCGGAAGAAGAAAAGCGCCCTGCCAAGGCGAAGGTTCAGCCTGCGGTGGAAGCGAGCAAACCGAAGAAGGGCTTGTCGGCGCTCAGCGAAATGCAGATTCAATCACTCGACAAGCCGACGCATCGAAAGATCGCCAAAGGTCGTGTCGATATTGAAGCCCGCATCGATCTGCACGGTCTCACGCAGGGAGAGGCGCACGGCCTGCTCTACGGATTTCTGGTCAGCGCACATGCACGTGGCCTGCGTCACGTCATGGTTATTACCGGCAAAGGCCGTTCATTCGGCAGCGAAGGGATTTTGCGACAGGCGGTGCCGCACTGGTTTTCCACACCGCTGTTCCGGCTTCTGGTGAGTGCCTATGAGGATGCGGCGCGTCATCATGGCGGGCATGGCGCCCTCTATGTAAGGCTTCGCCGCCAGACGCAAACCATGGCACAGCAAACCGTATTGCCCGGGGGGAGCAGACCGCGATGACGCCATTTGGAATACGCTTGCGCGAGTTGCGGGAAGAACGCGGTGTGACGCAGAAGGATATGGCGGCAGCGCTTCGCGTTTCACCGGCCTATCTGTCAGCGCTGGAACATGGCCGGCGCGGCCAGCCGACCTGGGACCTGCTTCAGCGCATCATCACCTATTTCAATATCATCTGGGACGAAGCGGAAGAGTTGCAGAACCTCGCCGCCGTGTCGCATCCGCGCGTGGTGATCGATACGTCGGGCCTGTCGCCGCAGGCAACAGAACTCGCCAATCTTCTGGCGCGCAATATCCGCATCATCGACCGCGAGACGATCAGGCATCTGAGCGAGGAAATAGAGGCGGCGCGAAAGCGCCGCCGCGGTATCAAGCCTGTTCAAGTTGATTAAAGCGCATCCCGAAAAGTGTGAAACGCCTACGCAGGGAAATCAGTCCAGTGGACTGATTTCTGATCCCGTTTCAAACGTCAAATTCGAAAAATCCACTAGAAAAGCGCTTTCAGCTCATCAAGCTTCGAATTGACCAGCCATCCATAGTAGTTTTCCTGCGGTAGCAAAGGTTCCTGACCGTCCGCCTTTCGCTTGGCGTTTTCGTTGGCAAGCGCTCGTGCGCGTGCTTCGGCGCCGCCCGTATTATAGAGCGTGGCGGTCAGGCCGGGATTCTTCGAAATGTCGAAGTCGGCGATCTGGCGGTAGGAGTTGATCGACTGTTTCAGCGTCGCCGCAATGTAGGGCAGCGTCAGATCGGGGTCCATGATCGTCTTGTAGACGACATTGCCGTCTTCTGCGTTGAGCTTGGGCAGACCGGAAACACGGTTCACCATGTCGGACATCTGCAATGCCGTCAGCGGATTGATCTGACCGAGGCCGAATGTCTGCCCGGCATAGAAGGGCTGGAAGAAGACCGCGCTGAAACGATTGTTGGGATAGGCGTTGCCGCCGACAGATTTGCCGCGGAAGTTCTTATTCCAGACATTCTCGCGGCAGGACCATAGCGAATAGCTGTCCTTATGTTTCAGGCAGTCGGCAAATTCCGGCCGCTTGATGAACTGGCCGATGCTTTCGCCATTGTAGCCGAAGCTCACGCCCTGGTTCACATAGGACATGGCCTTGACGTAATAGGTCTGCAGCCGGTCATAGACGTCGACATTATAGGTATGCTCGCCGACGATGGCGCCGACAATATGAATAGGATCGATGCCATAGGCGGCTGCCGTCGAGCGGATCTTGGAACGCAGCGAGGCATCCTTTTTCAGGAGATTGTAGATCTTCTGATACTTCTTCTCGTACGTGGTGCTCAGCTCACGCGTGCGCTTGGCGGATGCGCCAGGAATTGGCGGCTGTTCTGCACTGCGATTGCCCGGAGGCACGACCGTCGCTGCATAGGCGCTCTGGCTGGCAAGGCTGAGGGCCAGGACAAATCCAACAAAAATGCGTCGCGGCTTTGCGCCCATTATTCTGATCATTGTGTGGAAACGGTCCTGATATGATGAATATTCGGTAAAAGTTGCGGGGAAAATAAAAAACCCCCCGATGCAAGTCGAGGGGTTTTTGCAGTATTTGCGAAAGTGAACTCGCGCCGTGGCTTTATGGCCACTTTTACAAGATGAAGCGCGACAGATCGGTGTTCTTGGCAAGGCTGCCGATCTTGTCCTTTACATAGGCCGCGTCGATGACGAAAGTTGCGCCTGTCTTGTCGGGCGCGGTGTATGAAATTTCATCGAGAACACGTTCCATCACCGTCTGCAACCGGCGCGCACCGATGTTTTCAACCGTCGCATTGAGATCGACAGCGATATCGGCCAGAGCGTCGATGGCGTCATCGGTGATCTCCAGCTTCACCTCTTCCGTTTCCATCAGTGCGATATACTGCTTGATCAGACTTGCCTCGGTCTCCGTCAGGATGCGGCGGAAATCTTCGCGTGTCAGCGCATTAAGCTCGACACGGATCGGCAGACGGCCCTGCAGTTCCGGCAGAAGATCGGACGGCTTGGATACGTGAAACGCACCGGATGCGATGAACAGCACGTGGTCGGTCTTCACCGGCCCGTATTTGGTCGCAACGGTCGTGCCTTCGACCAGCGGCAGCAGATCGCGCTGCACGCCTTCGCGCGACACACCGGCACCCATACCGCCTTCCCGCGATGCGATCTTGTCGATCTCGTCGATGAACACAATGCCTTCGTCTTCGGTGACGCGAAGCGCTTCCTGAACGATCTGGTCCTGATCCAGAAGCTTGTCGGATTCATCGTTGATCAGGATCGGATAGGAATCCTTCACCGTGGTCTTGCGCGTCTTGGTGCGCCCGCCCATGGCCTTGCCCAGCATGTCGGACAGGTTCATGACACCAATATTGGCGCCCGGCATGCCCGGAATTTCAAAGCTTGGGCCGGAACCGGTGTCGGCGACCTCGATTTCTATTTCCTTGTCGTCCATTTCGCCATTGCGCAGCTTCTTGCGGAAGCTGTCACGCGTGGCGGGGCTGGCGGTCTTGCCGACCAGCGCATCCAGCACGCGTTCTTCCGCATTGAGATGCGCCTTGGCCTTCACATCGTCGCGACGCTTTTCACGGACGAGCGTGATGGCAACTTCGACGAGATCGCGGACGATCTGCTCGACGTCACGGCCGACATAGCCGACTTCGGTGAACTTGGTCGCTTCCACCTTGACGAAAGGCGCACCGGCCAGCTTTGCGAGGCGGCGGGAAATTTCCGTCTTGCCGACGCCGGTCGGTCCGATCATCAGGATGTTTTTCGGCATCACCTCTTCGCGCATCTGGCCTTCGAGCTGCTGGCGGCGCCAGCGATTGCGAAGGGCGATAGCGACCGCGCGCTTGGCGTCGTTCTGGCCGATGATGAAGCGGTCGAGTTCGGAGACGATTTCACGGGGAGAGAAATTACTCATAATTATAACCCACTTTGCCACTGCTTGATGAACTCGAACGGATGCAGCAGCATGATCACGTTGAGCGTAAGATTGTCGCGAATGACGATCAGCGCCAGAACTTCAAAGAACAGCGCGATGGCGACGGTTATTTTCGTTGGCAGTTTGGCTGCGATCAGAAAGCCGATCAGGGCGGCAACCGTGTCGGCAACCGAATTCACGATGCTGTCGCCGAAATAGTCCACCGAGGACGTATTGGCGCGATAGCGTTCGATGATGAAGTTCGAATTCTCGACCAGTTCCCATACGGCTTCGATGCCGACCGCAGCTGCAAGTCTCAAGCCGAGCGGGGCTTTGGGTGCGATGACCGTGAACAGCCAGTAGAACAGAAAGCCATGGATGATATGCGACAGCGTATACCAGTCGGATATATGCTGCGAATTTTCGGTCATCAGCGAACCCGACCATAATTTTATGGTCCCGCATTCGCACATGGCGATCCGCCCGTCGAAGTAAAGCCAGGAGGCTTGCACTGCGAGTATGGCGAGAACGATCAGGGCGCCCAGGCCCCAGCGTTGCGCACTCGGTTTTGAGGCCTGCGCGAGCGAACTCATTCTGCGTCCAGGCTTTCCACGATGATATTGTGGTTGGTGTAGATGCAGATATCGGCGGCGATATCCATCGCCTTGCGGGCGATTTCTTCGGCTGACTTGTCCGTATCGACCAGCGCGCGGGCAGCGGCCAGCGCATAATTGCCGCCCGAACCGATGGCCATCACGCCATGTTCGGGTTCAAGCACATCGCCGGTACCGGTCAGCGCCAGCGTCACCTTGCTGTCGGCAACCAGCATCATGGCTTCCAGCTTGCGCAGATAGCGGTCGGTGCGCCAATCCTTGGCGAGTTCGACCGAAGCACGCATGAGCTGGTCGGGATATTGTTCCAGCTTCGCTTCGAGGCGTTCCAGAAGGGTGAAGGCGTCGGCGGTGGCTCCGGCGAAACCGGCAATCACATTGCCCTTGCCGATGCGGCGAACCTTTCGCGCATTGCCCTTCATGACGGTATTGCCGAGCGAAACCTGTCCGTCGCCCGCGATAACGACCTTGTTACCCTTGCGAACGGTGACGATGGTCGTGCCGTAAATTGTCGTGGGATGATGTTCGATCATGGATGCTCCTTTGGCGGCACATGCAATCCCGGAAGGCAATTGCAGGTGCCCCTTCATCTATTGGAGAAACAGGCTCCGTCAGCCATTGGCGGATGAATCGTGCTTCGATGAGAATATTTAAGAACGTACGGACGAATTGCAAATGCCGAATTGCAGCTTGCCAAACCGGCAAAAGGAATTGGCAAACTGGGCAAGCTGTTCTAGAACGCCTCCAAGCTATTGAATGAGGAAAGCTTATGACTGCAGAAAGCACCCGCAAGGCAAGCATCGAGCGCTCGACCAAGGAAACGAGCATTGCCGTTTCCGTCGATCTGGACGGCGTTGGCAAGTTCGACATCACCACCGGTGTCGGCTTCTTCGATCACATGCTGGAGCAGCTTTCCCGACATTCGCTCATCGATATGCGCGTCATGGCCAAGGGCGACCTGCATATCGACGATCACCACACGGTCGAGGACACCGGCATTGCGCTCGGTCAGGCCATTGCCAAAGCATTGGGCGAGCGCCGCGGTATCGTGCGCTATGCCTCGATGGACCTGGCCATGGACGATACGCTGACCGGCGCTGCCGTCGATGTATCCGGGCGCGCCTTTCTGGTCTGGAACGTCAATTTCACGACATCCAAGATCGGCACGTTCGATACCGAGCTGGTGCGCGAATTCTTCCAGGCTTTCGCGATGAATGCAGGCATCACGCTCCACATCAACAATCATTATGGTGCCAACAACCACCATATTGCGGAATCGATCTTCAAGGCGGTGGCCAGGGTTCTGCGCACGGCGCTCGAAACCGATCCGCGCCAGAAGGATGCAATTCCCTCCACCAAGGGTTCGTTAAAGGGATAGGTCCCGAACGGAAGGACAGGTCATGGCGCAATATGTCGTTCTGGAACCGAGCGATAGTAAAGCAATTTCAGGAAAAGTGGACACCGGTTTTCCGTCCGAAATTGCGACTGAAAAAAGCGCTGAAAAGGCCGTCTTCGTGCGCGACGGATTCCATGTACTGGCGCTGGTCTTGCCCTTCGTCTGGCTTCTGATCCAGCGTCTGTGGTTCGAAGCTTTTGCTGTTCTGGGCATCACAATCCTGCTCGGACTTGCCGGAGCTTACTTCGGCATCGCCGATGCGGTTCCGCTTCTGACCCTGCTGGTATCGCTGTTTGTGGCGCTGGAAGGCGTCAACTGGAAGATCGCCAAGCTCAGGCGTCAGGGTTTTGTCGAAAAAGCGGTCATTGATGCCTCCGATCTGGAAGAAGCAGAGATCCGCTATTTCTACAGCCTCGAAGATGCGGCCCGGCCAGCAACCTCTCTTGCGGACAAGCCTGCTCCGGAATGGGCACAGCAGCCCCCTCGTCCCACCTATTCCTCATTTGGCTCGACGATCGGGTTTGTCGGCCATCGCGGAGAAAACTGAAAATGCGTGTTGCAATCATCGATTACGGCTCCGGCAATCTGCGCTCGGCCACCAAGGCTTTTGAGCGCGCGGCGCATGAGAGCGGTATCGCGGCAGAAATAGAACTGACGGCGGATGCCGATCGCGTGGCGACGGCTGACCGTATCGTGCTTCCGGGCGTCGGTGCCTATGCCGATTGCCGTCGCGGCCTCCATGCCGTTCCGGGCATGGTGGAAGCACTGGAAGATGTGGTTCTGAAGAAGGCGCACCCCTTCCTTGGCATTTGCGTCGGCATGCAGCTCATGTCGGAGCGCGGCCTTGAAAAGGAAGTGACCAAGGGTCTTGGCTGGATTGCGGGCGATGTGCGTGAAATGACACCGTCCGATCCTTCGCTGAAAATTCCGCAGATCGGCTGGAACAGGATTCACGTGAAACATTCTCACCCGGTCTTCGAAGGTATCGAGACCGGCGAGAACGGCTTGCACGCCTATTTCGTGCATTCCTATATGTTCGATGCGAAGAACAAGGCTGACGTGCTGGCCGTTACTGAATATGGCGGCGATGTCACTGCAACGGTTGGCCGCGACAATATGGTGGGAACCCAGTTCCATCCTGAAAAGAGCCAGCTGCTCGGCCTTTCGCTCATTGCCAATTTCCTGAAATGGAAGCCCTGACATTATGATCCTTTTTCCCGCCATCGATTTGAAAGACGGTCAATGCGTGCGCCTGAAGCTCGGCGACATGGATCAGGCCACCGTCTATAATGAAGACCCGGCTGCACAGGCCAAAGCCTTTGAGGATCAGGGCTTTGAATGGCTGCATGTGGTTGATCTCAACGGTGCCTTTGCTGGCGAAAGCGTCAACGGCAAGGCTGTGGAAGCGATCCTCAAAGCCACGAAAAATCCGGTGCAGCTCGGGGGCGGTATCCGCACGCTCCAGCATATCGAGAACTGGCTTTCCAAGGGATTGCGCCGCGTCATTCTTGGTACGGTCGCCGTGCGCGATCCGGCATTGGTGATAGAGGCCTGCAAGGCATTTCCGGGTCAGGTTGCTGTCGGCATCGATGCCAAGGGCGGCTATGTCGCAGTTGAAGGCTGGGCAGAAGCGTCTGAACTGGGCGTGATCGAACTCGCGAAAAAGTTTGAAGGCGCAGGCGTTGCCGCCATCATCTATACCGACATCGACCGCGACGGCGTTCTGGCTGGCATCAACTGGGATTCGACGCTCGGCCTGGCAGATAGCGTTTCCATCCCGGTGATCGCATCGGGCGGCCTCGCCTCGATGGATGACATCAAACGTCTTGCCGCTCCTGATGCCCGCAAGCTGGAAGGCGCGATTTCCGGTCGCGCGCTTTACGATGGCCGCATCGATCCGGCAGAAGCATTATCCCTGTTGAGGGCCGCAGCATGACTTTGAAAGCGAGAGTGATACCGTGCCTCGATGTGAAGGACGGACGCGTCGTCAAGGGCGTGAACTTTGTCGATCTGATCGATGCGGGTGATCCGGTGGAAGCTGCCCGCGCCTATGATGCGGCGGGCGCAGACGAACTGTGCTTCCTCGACATCACGGCGTCTTCGGACAATCGCGAGACAATTTTCGATGTTATCGCCCGTACAGCGGAACAGTGCTTCATGCCGCTGACCGTTGGTGGTGGCGTGCGTCAGGTTTCTGACATTCGCAAGCTGCTTCTGGCCGGTGCCGACAAGGTCTCGATCAATACGGCTGCGGTGAAGAACCCGGAATTTGTCGCCGAAGCTGCTGACAAATTCGGTGACCAGTGCATCGTGGTTGCCATCGACGCCAAGAAGGTTTCGGGCGAAGGCGAAGCCGACCGCTGGGAAATCTTCACCCATGGCGGTCGCCAGACAACCGGCATCGACGCGGTGGAGTTTGCGCAGAAGGTGGTGAGCCTCGGCGCTGGTGAAATCCTGCTGACCTCGATGGATCGCGACGGAACCAAGGCCGGTTACGATGTGGCACTGACGCGAGCCGTGGCTGACAGCGTGCGCGTTCCGGTAATAGCTTCGGGTGGTGTCGGCAATCTGGATCACATGGTTGCGGGCATTCGTGACGGTCACGCGACGGCAGTTCTCGCAGCATCCATCTTCCACTTCGGCACCTATACGATTGGCGAGGCCAAGCGCTATATGGCCGAGGCTGGCATCCCGATGCGGCTCGATCCGGTCCGTTAAAGAGTAAGATTTAAGGAAGTCCGATGACTGAGTTCACACTTTCCGACCTTGAACGCATCGTCGCGGAGCGTGCCGGCATGACGGACGGCTCGTCTTATACTGCAAGCCTTGTTGCCAAGGGACAGACACGGGCCGCGAAAAAGCTCGGTGAAGAAGCCGTGGAAACGGTCATTGCCGCCGTTGAGGGCAACCGCGCGGACGTGGTCACCGAAAGCGCTGATTTACTTTATCATCTGCTGGTGGTTCTCAAGATTGCGGATGTGCCGCTCAATGAGGTTCTTGCAGAATTGCAGCGTCGCACGGCGCAGACTGGCCTTGAGGAAAAGGCCGGTCGTCCGAAAGCATAAATGCAAAGCGAATTGAAAGCTGCTAGTGCAGAATTGGCGTTGAGGGAGAGCAGCGACAATATGTGGGAAAAAGTGGACCAGCTAACGCCGTCGCGTTACTCGCCTTACCGTTTCTTTTCGGCTGAGGAATGGGCGGGATTTCGCGCCGACACGCCGCTCACTTTGACGTATGACGAGGTCAAGCGACTGCGCTCGCTGGGCGACCCCATCGATCTCGACGAGGTACGGCGCATCTATCTGTCGCTGTCGCGATTGCTGTCGGCGCATGTGGAGGCAAGCCAGCTTCTGTTCGAGCAGCGCAAGCAGTTCCTCAACATGGAAGAGTCGTTCAAGACGCCGTTCATCATCGGCATTGCCGGTTCGGTTGCGGTTGGGAAATCCACGACTGCGCGTATCCTGAAAGAGCTTCTGGCACGCTGGCCATCGAGCCCGAAGGTCGATCTCGTGACGACCGACGGTTTTCTCTACCCCAATGCGGTCCTGCGCGAGCAGAACATGATGGAGCGCAAGGGTTTTCCCGAAAGCTACGATGTCGGTGCGGTCTTGCGCTTTCTGTCAGCGATCAAGGCAGGCATGAGCCAGGTGCGTGCGCCGCTCTATTCGCATCTGAGCTACGACGTCTTGCCGGGCGAATATCAGATCGTCGACAAGCCGGATATTCTGATCTTTGAAGGCATCAATGTGCTGCAGGTGCGCGATCTGCCGGAAGACGGCAAGATGGTGCCCTTCGTCTCCGATTTCTTCGACTTCTCGATCTATATCGATGCGGAATCGCAGCTGATCCACAAATGGTATATCGACCGCTTCATGCGGCTGCGGGAGACTGCTTTCGTCAATCCGGAATCCTTCTTCCATCGCTATTCGCAGCTTTCGGAAGATGCGGCGCGTTCGATTGGCGAAGGACTGTGGAACAATATCAACCTGAAGAATCTCAAGGATAATATCCTGCCGACGCGCCCGCGCGCCGATCTGATCTTGCGCAAGGGCAGCGATCACCTGATCGAGGAAGTTGCGCTGAGAAAAATCTAGAGCATTTCCAGCAAAAGTGCGAAGCGGTTTTGCGTAGGATAATGCGACGAAACAAGTACTTAGATATGAAAAAGGGCCGGTTATCCGGCCCTTTTTGTCTTTTGGTGATTGCAGTAGGTCAGGCCGTGCAGTCGCGCATGAAGCGCTGCAGATAATCATCGAAAACAGCTGGTGTCTCGCGGAAGGGCGCATGCCCTGCCCCGTCGATGACATGGGTTTTACCTTCCCAGAGATTGCCGAAACGGACTTTCGAGACGAAATCAAGTTCAACAAACGGCTCGTCGCGACCGTTGACGACTGCAATCGGGAGCCTTGCTTCGGCAACAATATCGCGCTGGTTGCCGCCGGTTCCGGCTGCAAATTTTTCGAACATGATGCGCCGCGCGCGCCCATCCGTGCGGGCGACAATCTCAAGCAACTGGTCTTCGAACGGTTCGCCGCAGGTACTACGCGCATAGGATTCGACATTGCGGTCGGAAAAGACTTCTTGCCCGGCAAGTGCCATATCCGGACCGCTCTTGAATCCTTGCCCAACTTCCTCACGCGCTACAGGCGGCGTGCCGGTAATCATCAGGCCGCGCATGCCGGGAAAGCGTGAAATCATCTCGATGCCGATATGGCCGCCAAGCGACCAGCCGAAAACGACTGTATCCGAAATGCCGAGCTTCGCCAGCACTTCCGTCATCGCGTCGGCATAGCCTTCCATGGAATAGCTGCGATCCGGATCAAGGGCGTCGCCGGACTGGCCATGCCCCGGCAAATCTGGCGCGATCACCCGCCAGTTTCTACCGATTTCGCCCTCAAGCTGGGGCGCAAAGATGGCGCCTGCGCTGGAGTTGCCATGGATCATCAGCAAGGGCGTTCCGTTACCCCTGCTTTCACGGATGGCAATGCGACCGTGGCTGGTCTCGATTTCATGGGATTTCATGGTCTCGCGTTTCCCTGTGTGGAGTCTTTTGGGATCAGTCGTAAGAAACCTTGCCGCGGCCCTTCTTGATGTCGGATCGTCCGGACTTGGCCTTGAGGCGGCGTTCGACGGAGCCTTTTGTGGGCCTGGTCTTCTTGCGTGGCGGCGGTGGTGGTTCGGCAGCTTTGGCAATAAGCGCGATCAGCCGTTCGCGCGCGTCCTCGCGGTTGCGCTCCTGGGTGCGGAAACGATTGGCCTCGATCAGAATATCGCCGTCCTTGGTACCTTTCTGTCCGGCAAGCTTGAAGAGCCGTGACAGGATATCTTCCGGCAGGCCTGCTCTCACGGCATGAAAGCGCAGCTGTACGGCAGTCGAAACCTTGTTGACGTTCTGACCGCCCGGCCCGGAGGCACGAATGAAGCTCTCCTCCAGATCGTCTTCACGGATCGTCAGGCGATTGGTAATGCGGATGATGTTCCGGTTCTCTTCCATGACGAGGAGATATACCGCTTTGTATCCCTTATACAAAAGAAAAACCCGGCCTTTCAGCCGGGCTCTCCCTCCTCCTCAGGATGGTAAAAGCATGTCTCCAAAAAGTGGGAACCGGTTTTTGGATAAAGACATGCGTAGAAAAAGCTATTCCGCAGCGATACGGATCGCTGGCGCTGCGTCCTTTACCTCGTGATCGACATGGCTTTCGAATTTTTCGAAATTCGTGACGAACATGTCGACAAGCTTCTTGGCCTGCGCGTCATAGGCAGCCTTGTCGGCCCAGGTCGAGCGCGGATCGAGAATGGACGTGTCCACACCCGGTACGTCGACCGGAACCGCGAAGCCGAAATTCGGATCGATGCGGAATTCGGCATCGTTCAGCGAACCGTCAAGCGCGGCGGCGAGCAGAGCGCGGGTTGCCTTGATCGGCATACGCTTGCCAACGCCGTAAGCACCACCCGTCCAGCCGGTATTGACCAGCCAGCAATCGACCTTGTGCTCGGCGATCAGCTTGCGCAGCAGGTTACCGTATTCCGACGGATGGCGCGGCATGAACGGTGCGCCGAAGCAGGTCGAGAAGGTCGCTTCCGGTTCGGTCACGCCCTTTTCGGTACCGGCGACCTTGGCCGTGTAGCCGGACAGGAAGTGGTACATGGCCTGTGCTGGCGTCAGCTTGGCAATCGGAGGCATTACGCCGAAGGCATCGGCAGTGAGCATGATGATGTTCTTCGGCTGGCCGCCCTTGCCCGACTTCGATGCATTCGGGATGAAATCGAGCGGATAGGCGCAGCGGGTGTTTTCCGTCAGCGAGCCGTCGTCGAAATCCGGCTGGCGGTTCTCATCGAGAACGACATTTTCCAGCACCGTGCCGAAACGCTGCGTCGTCGCGTAGATTTCCGGCTCCGCTTCGGCGGACAGACGAATGGTCTTGGCATAGCAGCCGCCTTCGAAGTTGAAGATGCCATGCTCGCCCCAGCCATGCTCGTCGTCGCCGATCAGCGTACGGGTCGGATCTGCCGAAAGCGTGGTCTTGCCGGTGCCGGACAGGCCGAAGAAGACGGCGGTGTCGCCGTTCGGGCCTTCATTGGCCGAGCAGTGCATCGGCATCACACCCTTCGCAGGCAGGATGTAGTTGAGTGCGGTGAAAACCGACTTCTTCATTTCACCGGCATAGGAGGTGCCGCCGATCAGCACGATCTTGCGGGTCAGGTCGACCGCGATCACGGTTTCGGTGCGCACGCCATAGCGTTCCGGATCCGCCTTGAAGGTTGGCAGGTCGATAATCGTCATTTCCGGCACGTAGGAAGCAAGCGCTTCCTGTTCCGGACGGATCAGAAGATTGCGAATGAACAGCGAATGCCAGGCATATTCGGTGATGACGCGGGCATTGATCTTGTTGTCGGCATCAGCGCCGCCGATCAGGTCCTGAACGAAAAGCTCCTTGCCCTTCGCATGGTCGATGAAATCGGCATAGAGCAGCTCGAAGGCCTCGCGGCTCATCGGCTTGTTGTTGTCCCACCAGACATGATCTTCCGTGTCGGCATCGCGCACGACGAACTTGTCTTTCGGCGAACGGCCCGTGTGTTGTCCGGTGCGTGCGACAAGCGCACCCTGCGCCGACAGTTCGGCTTCGCCCCGGCGAACGGTTTCCTCATAAAGCCGGGCGGCCCCAAGGTTGTAAAAGACTGCGGAGATTTCCTTCAGTCCTGAAGTGGCAATGGAAGCGGCCGTGTTGTGAATGCCGGTCTCTCTCATGATGTCTCCGCCATATGGTTTGACAATTGATCGGTCTCTTTCGCGCCTACCAGATTGATCGCGAAACTGAGGATGGCAGTCAGAAACAGATTAATCGTGGCAATTCAAATATTTAATCGATTTAAAATTTTTGAAATTTTTTTAAATCGTTTAATCTATGCGTTATGAGCTGTGAGTTTCGGGGAATGAAGGTCGGGCTGGCATTAACCAAAGCGCGATTCGGAGAGCGTCGTTTCGCGGCTTCTTCCGGTGCTGCCACATTTTGTACCTAATTTGTACTGCACAAGCAGGCACATTATACTAGTATCGATGTGTAATAAGGCGCTCGATCTATAACCCGCCAGTCTCTGGCGGCTGAAAGACGTCACCAGCCGGATATTCCGGTTGGCTTAGTTGAAGGAGAAAGGTTCGCATGAAGGAAGCCTCGGCAACGCAGACAATTGCGCTGGTCGACGACGACCGCAACATCCTGACCTCCGTGTCCATCGCGCTGGAATCGGAAGGCTATCGGGTCGAAACCTACACCGATGGCGCGTCCGCGCTGGACGGTCTGATGGCGCGTCCGCCCAATCTTGCGATCTTCGATATCAAGATGCCGCGCATGGACGGTATGGAGCTTCTGCGCCGTCTGCGCCAGAAATCCGACCTCCCCGTCATCTTCCTCACGTCCAAGGACGACGAGATCGACGAGCTTTTCGGCCTCAAAATGGGCGCGGATGATTTCATCACCAAGCCGTTCTCCCAGCGCCTTCTGGTCGAGCGCGTCAAGGCGGTGCTTCGCCGGGTTGCCGCACGCGACGGCACGGCCAAGCCGACCGGGCAGCAGGCCAAATCGCTTGAGCGCGGCCAGCTGGTCATGGATCAGGAGCGTCACACCTGCACCTGGAAGGGCGAGCCGGTAACGCTGACGGTCACTGAGTTCCTGATTCTTCATTCGTTGGCACAGCGTCCGGGCGTCGTGAAAAGCCGTGACGCCCTCATGGATGCGGCCTATGATGAGCAGGTCTATGTGGATGACCGTACCATCGACAGCCATATCAAGCGCCTGCGCAAGAAGTTCAAGGCGGTTGACGACGATTTCGAAATGATCGAAACGCTCTATGGCGTCGGCTATCGCTTCCGCGAGGCTTGATAGATAATTACATATCGCCAGTCCGTGAGGTCTGGCGGTAGTTTAATGAGAGCAGACAGAGCGACATGGTCGCAGAAACCGGGAACGACGGCCTTATCGGCCAGAAATCGGATTTGCGCGAACGCAGGGCCCGGCGGCAGCGCTCGGTGTTCTGGCGTCGCTTCTTTGCGCCTCTGCGCAAGTTTCTTGGCCAATATCTGTTCTCGAGTCTGACGCGCCGTATCCTGTTTCTCAATCTGGCGGCGCTGGCGGTTCTTGTTTCCGGCATTCTCTACATGAATCAGTTCCGTGAGGGGCTGATTGATGCAAAGATTGAAAGCCTGCTGACGCAAGGCAAGATCATTGCAGGCGCCATCTCGGCTTCGGCGACCATCGATACCAATTCTTTGATGATCGACCCGGAAAAGCTTCTGGAGCTTCAGGCCGGGCAAAGCCTGACGCCATCACCGGATTCGCCCGACAATTGGGAATTTCCGATCAATCCGGAAAAAGTTTCTCCCTTGCTGCGCCGGTTGATTTCGCCGACGAGCACGCGGGCGCGCATCTATGATCGCTACGCCAATATGTTGCTCGATTCGCGCGCACTCTATTCTCCAAGCTTCCCTTCGGCGGGGCCTGTACTTCGCTACGACCTGCCGCCGATCGAGGAAGAGACACCGACCATCTGGGAACGGGCCGGGACGTGGATTTCGCATCTGTTCTATGGTGGAGGCCTGCCGGTCTATCAGGAACAGCCGGGCGGTAACGGCCTTGCCTATCCGGAAATCGTCAAGGCGCTGGCCGGTTCGCCGCAAACAGCGCAGCGACGCAATGAAAAGGGCGAGCTGGTCGTTTCGGTTGCCGTCCCGATCCAGCGCTCGCGTGCAATATTGGGTGTACTCCTGCTCTCCACTGAAGGCGACGATATCGACAAGATCGTGCAGGGTGAGCGCATGGCGGTTTTCCGCGTGTTCGGCGTCGTTTCTCTGGTCATGGTCATTCTGTCGCTTTTCCTCGCATCGACGATTGCAAGCCCGCTGCGCAAGCTTTCTGCTGCGGCAGACCGCGTTCGCCATGGTGTGAAGAGCCGTGTGGAAATTCCCGATTTCTCCGAACGTCAGGATGAGGTCGGCCATCTTTCCACGTCGATCCGCGAAATGACCGATTCGCTCTATACCCGTATCGAAGCCATCGAAAGCTTTGCCGCCGATGTCAGCCACGAGTTGAAGAACCCCCTCACCTCGCTGCGCAGCGCTGTCGAAACCCTGCCGCTCGCCAAGACCGAAGAATCGCGCAAGCGGCTTCTCGATATCATCCAGCACGACGTTCGCCGCCTCGACCGCCTGATTACCGATATTTCCGACGCTTCGCGTCTCGATGCGGAACTTGCGCGCGAACATATCGACCGCGTCGACATGAAGACGCTTCTGACCAATCTCGTAACGGCAGCGCGCGAAGTGCGCCGCAACAAGGTCGGAACGGAAATCGTCTTCGATACCGGCAAACTGCCTGCCGGAAAGAAGGGTTTCTATGTTGCCGGTCACGATCTGCGTCTCGGTCAGGTGGTGAGCAATCTGATTGAAAATGCCCGTTCTTTCGTGCCGGACGATACAGGCCGCATCGTCGTGTCGCTGAGTGGCGAAGGCAGTCGCTTGCGCGTGCTTGTCGAGGATAATGGTCCAGGCATTCCGATCGAGAATATCGAGCGCATTTTCGAGCGATTCTATACGGACCGTCCGGCCTCGGAGGCTTTCGGCCAGAATTCCGGCCTCGGCCTTTCGATCAGCCGCCAGATCATAGAAGCGCATGGCGGCACGCTGACTGCAGAGAATATTGTCGATCCGGCAAGGCCCGACCAGTTCAAGGGTGCGCGCTTCATTGTCGACCTGCCTGCAAGCCCATGACGCCTGAAGAGGAAAAAAGCGGGCTTCATGCGACCACGCTTCAGGTTCAAGGCCGTGGTGTCATGATCATGGGGCGTTCCGGCGCGGGCAAGACCGAACTCGCGCTGACACTTGTGGAAAGAGCCCTCCTTCGTGGAGAGGTTGCTTCACTGGTCGCTGACGACCGCACATTGCTTCATGTGGAAAGCAGCAGGCTGATCGCCAGCGTTCCAGCCGCCCTTGCTGGTGGCGTGGAGATTCGCGGCGCGGGGCTTTTCAAGGTCGCTTTTGCGGAGGCCGTTCCGCTTTATCTCGTCGTCCGGCTTGTGGATCGTGACGAGGCCGAACGCTATCCAAGTGGTGAAATGTGGGAATTCGAGGGCATCTCACTGCCCCGACTTCTTTTGCCGGCTTTGTCGTCGAATGGCGATTCCAACGCGCTTTCGCGGGCCATCGAAGCCACCTTGTTCTATGAAAAATGGCCCTCCTCCGAGGGCTGAAACAGGCTTCGTTACGAATCGGCTAATATTTCACAGCGCTGCGGCATTTTGCTTTTTTAGTGGCAGCGTGGAAATTTTTCACTTGCTATCAAGATTTGCGCTGCCAAGATGCACAACTCGCCGGCGCTTTTCCGGCGTGGTTTCAGTGCCATCTGACACTCTGGCGGGGTGATGCGGCGGGCACGCGACGGGAGCTTTTATAGTATGATCGGACTCGTGCTTGTCACGCACGGAAGGTTGGCCGAAGAGTTTTTGCATGCTGTTGAGCATGTAGTCGGGCCGCAAGACAATTTCGAGACCGTTTGCATCGGTGCCGAAGACGATATGGAACAGCGTCGGCGGGATATCGTTGATGCGGTGGAACGCGCCGATAATGGCAGCGGGGTCATCATCCTGACCGATATGTTCGGTGGTACACCGTCCAATCTCGCCATTTCCGTCATGAAGGAAGGCAAGGTCGAAGTCATCGCAGGTGTCAATCTGCCGATGCTTATCAAGCTGTCGAGCGTCCGCATCGGGGGCGACATCAAGACAGCCCTGCGTGAGGCGCAGGATGCGGGGCGCAAATATATCAATGTTGCGAGCCAGGTCCTGACAGGAAAGTAATTCATGCACTCCAGCGTGCCCGTTACCGGTGAATACGAACCCGAAACTGCAGTTTCCCGATCCTTCGAGATCGTCAACAAGCGCGGACTTCATGCCCGCGCTTCGGCCAAGTTCGTGCAGTTGGTCGATGGTTACAATGCGCATGTCCGCGTGAGCAAGGACGGCATGACCGTTGGCGGCACGTCGATCATGGGGCTGATGATGCTCGCCGCGTCACCCGGCTGCTGCATCGACGTTAGTGCCTCCGGTGAACAGGCCGATGCCGTGTTGGAAGCCTTGCAGACACTCATCGCCGACAAGTTCGGCGAAGAATGCTGAAGAACAAGACTGTGGCCGCCGTGGGAGATCTCAACGATCCGGTGGCCGTTTTTGATGCAGGGATCGGCAGCTATGCTCTGGTTGAACTGATCAGGCGCAGCCAGCCGCAGCGCGACATCATCTATTTTGCTGATCGGGCCAGTTTCCCCTATGGCGCCAAAAGCCGCGATCAGCTGCTTTCCATCATGCGCAGCACGATCCAATACCTCACAAGCCTTGGCGCTCAAACAATTGTCCTTGCTTCCAATGCGCCCTCGGTCATGGTCCTCGACACATTGAAAAGCGAGTTCGCTGTACCGGTTTACGGCGTAGCGCCGCCGGTACGCACTGCCCTTGCGGCAAGCCACAGCGGCAAGGTTGCCGTTATGGGTGTGCGTTCGATGATCGAGAGCGAAGAACTTGCAGATTTTGTCCGAACACAGGCCGATAACCCAGGCGATGTCGCTCTGATCAATGCGTCTGCGATGGTGGAGCTGGTGGAAAATGGCGCTTTTCTTCGGCAACCGGACGAGACCGCGCAAAAGGTCGCCGCATTCTGCGATGACATTGCTGCCAGCTACCCTCTCATCGACACGCTGACACTTTCCAGCACCCATCTGCCATGGCTCAGACCGTTTTTCGAAACGGCCCGTCCCGGCTGGCAGTTTCTTGATCCGGCGGATGACGTGATCGCTGCACTCCCGCAACCCGAAGGCGGCTCTGGTCGCACAGTTGCCCTTGTCACGAAAAGCGAAACCTATCCCGTCGCCGAGTTTCGCCACATGCTCGAAATATTGCAGGTCGACCTTCCTTTGACGGTCATTGACCCCGTGTTCGACAAACCTGTCTGATATGCACGTATAAAGATTTCTTTATATTGCGTTGTGCTTCTGGCGGCGATCTGCTAGTCAAGGCGGCAGCCGGAGCGCTTTCCCGTGTGGAAAGCCGCCCCATATTGGAATGCAATCCCGGCCGCTGATTACATCTTTATCGAGCTGGAACTGCCTTTATTGGAGCACGCGATGACCGCAAGCCAAGATTTTGTCGTCAAGGATCTTAGCCTGGCCGATTGGGGCCGCAAGGAACTCGATATCGCAGAAACCGAAATGCCGGGCCTGATGGCTGCCCGCGAGGAATTCGGCAAGTCGCAGCCGCTGAAGGGCGCGCGCATTTCTGGATCGTTGCATATGACGATCCAGACCGCCGTTCTGATCGAAACGCTGCAGGCGCTGGGCGCTGAGGTCCGCTGGGCCTCCTGCAACATTTTCTCGACGCAGGATCATGCGGCTGCCGCGATTGCCGCCACCGGCACGCCGGTTTTCGCCATCAAGGGTGAAACGCTTGAAGAATACTGGACCTATACGGACCAGATCTTCCAGTGGCCGGACGGCGAACCGTCCAATATGATCCTCGACGATGGCGGCGACGCCACCATGTATATCCTCATCGGCGCGCGCGCCGAAGCAGGCGAGGACGTTCTGTCGAATCCCGGTTCGGAAGAAGAGGAAGTGCTTTTCGCGCAGATCAAGAAGCGTATGGCTGCAACGCCGGGCTTCTTCACGCGCCAGCGCGACGCCATCAAGGGCGTGACGGAAGAAACCACCACCGGCGTCAACCGTCTTTACCAGCTGCAGAAGAAGGGCCTCCTGCCCTTCCCGGCCATCAACGTCAATGACAGCGTCACCAAGTCGAAATTCGACAACAAGTACGGCTGCAAGGAATCGCTCGTCGACGGCATTCGTCGCGGCACCGATGTCATGATGGCTGGCAAGGTTGCCGTCGTGTGCGGTTATGGCGATGTCGGCAAAGGCTCCGCCCAGTCGCTCGCTGGCGCAGGCGCACGCGTGAAGGTTACCGAAGTCGATCCGATCTGCGCACTTCAGGCTGCAATGGATGGTTTCGAAGTCGTAACCCTCGACGATGCCGCTTCCACAGCCGATATCATCGTGACCACGACCGGCAACAAGGACGTGATCACCATCGACCATATGCGCAAGTTCAAGGACATGGCGATCGTCGGTAATATCGGTCACTTCGACAATGAAATTCAGGTGGCGGCACTCCGCAACCTGAAATGGACCAACGTGAAGCCGCAGGTCGATCTGATCGAATTCCCGGACGGCAAGCGCATCATCCTGCTTTCCGAAGGTCGTCTGCTCAATCTGGGCAATGCAACCGGCCATCCGAGCTTCGTCATGTCGGCTTCGTTCACCAATCAGGTTCTGGGCCAGATCGAGCTCTTTACCCGCACCGACGCTTACAAGAATGAAGTCTATGTGCTGCCGAAACATCTCGACGAGAAGGTCGCGCGCCTGCATCTCGACAAGCTCGGCGCCAAGCTGACTGTGCTTTCCGAGGAACAGGCTGCCTATATCGGCGTCACTCCACAGGGCCCGTTCAAGTCGGAACACTACAGGTATTAACCATACGTTAAGCATTGCACTACATGTTGAGACCGGGCGGTTGACAAACTGCCCGGTCTTTCTTTTTGCGTGCAAGATGCTTCACGTGGATTCGCCGGAAGGGTATTGTGTAGGCGAATCAAGGTGTTTGAGCGGGTGTTTGCGTTGTGCGTTTTTTGCCGGTTGTGGCGGGAAGCGACAGGACGATTCATCCCCTAAATGCCACGCATCGGCTTGAAAATCGAAATCGATTTTTGGAAAGCACGATGCGTAGATTTAACAGATAGAGCGTCCTTTGTGCGCCCACAAAGGCGCACGGCGCTCTAAAACGGGCTGACCTTCGTGCACTGTGGCGGCGTGCGTATGGTCGGGCTTTGATGTGTATTGAAGTGTTTTAATACGGCCGGTCTGCCTTCGTGGCGGTTTTCATGGCCGGGTGGCGGAGAAAAGGACAACATGCCAGATTTCGGCGCAACGGGGATTTTGCGGAATGTTTCCGCAATCATTACTGGCAGGCAATGGCTTCCTGCCGCCCATGTTGCAAAGCCGTTCGCATGGCTTGCTCCGAAAAAAGCCCTGATGAAGGCTTCTGTTTCTCTTTCGACGCTTTTCGCAGCAGTGCCCGCTTTCGCACAGGGCGCGGAATCGGCGCGTATCGCCCTGCCCTTCGGCGGCGGCAGTATCGGCGCTTTCGAGGTTATCCAGTTTTCCATGTTCCTAGGCGTGATGGGCGCAGCGCTACTTTCTGCGGGCTGGCTGATCCGCGAACGGTCGCGCGTTGCCGCAGAAAACAAGGAACTGCGTTCCAAATTCGCCGACCTCAATCTGGTCGCCCAGCGCAATGAAGCCCTGCTTAACCTCAAGGATCAGCGCATCGTGGTCTGGGATGGCCATAGCACGCGCGCTGAAGTCGTCGGACTGTTGCCAGACGATAGTGCGGCCCCGCAGGATCGCTCCACCTTTCTGGCATTTGGCCGCTGGTTGCGCCCGCAATCGGTCGTGGCGCTTGAGCGCGCCATTGGAATGCTACGCGAACAGGCACGGTCTTTCGATCTCACAGTTGAAACTGTCAACGGCACTCTGCTCGACGTGCGCGGACGCACATCGGGGGGCTTTGCTGTTGCCCGGTTCCTCAGCCTGCAGGGCGTGCAGGCGGAACGCGCGGCACTGCAGGCGCAGAACCGTGAATTTTCCGAGCGTATCGAGCTTTTCCGGCGTCTTCTCGACCGGATCGACCAGCCGGTATGGACCCGCGACGCTGGTGGTCGCGTCGAATGGGTCAACGCCGCCTATGCGCAGGCAGTCGATATGGCGGATGGGAGCCAGGTCATTTCAGAAGGGCGCGAGCTTTTCGGCGCGCAGGCACGCCAGCGACTGGAGCGTGATCGCTTTGCCGAGCCTGTCCTGCAGGAACAGCTGACGGCTGTGGTGCATGGTGATCGCCGTTTGTTCAACGTGACGGATGTGAGTGCTGAAACGGGTTCTGTCGGCCTCGGTTTCGACCAGACCGAAGTACAGGCGGTGCGGGAAGAACTGAACCGCACCATGAAGAGCCATGCCGAAACGCTCGACCAGCTTTCGACCGCTGTGGCGATTTTCGATCCCGAGATGAAGCTGCAATTCTTCAATCAGGCTTTTGCCAAACTCTGGTCGCTCGATACGGCATGGCTGGAATCGCAGCCGAGCAACACATTGATCCTCGACCGCCTGCGTTCGGAAGGCAAACTTCCAGAGCAGCCGGAATGGCGCAAATGGAAGGATTCGGTGCTTTCTGCCTATCGCGCAGTCGAGCCGCAGGAACATATGTGGCATCTGCCGGATACGCGGACGATGCGCGTCGTCGCCAATCCGCATCCGCAAGGCGGTGTGACCTGGTTCTTCGAGAACATGACCGAGAAGTTCGAGCTCGAAGGCCGTTACAACACGCTCATCAAGGTGCAGGGTGAAACGCTCGACCATCTGGCGGAAGCCGTGGCGGTGTTCGGCTCTGATGGCCGCATCCGGCTTTCCAACCCGTCCTTCGCCGATCTTTGGGCGCTGCCGATGCCGCTCATTGTCGAAGGCACGCATATTTCGTCGATTGCCAGGATTTGCGGTGAGCGCGGCGGCAACGGATTGTGGGATGATTTCGTCTCCACCGTCACTGGCTTTCTCGATACGCGTGACGGGCGCATGGGACAGGTGGAGCTGGACGACGGCACCATTCTTTCCTTTGCCGTGGTGCCACTGCCGAAGGGCCAGACCATGCTGACCTTCATCGACGTCACCGACACCGTGCGCGTCGAACGGGCGCTGAAGGAAAAGAACGAGGCGCTGGAACTGGCCGACCAGATCAAGAACGATTTCGTCCAGCACGTTTCCTACGAACTGCGTTCGCCACTCACAAACATCATCGGCTTTACCGAGCTGTTGCAGACACCGGCTTTCGGGTCGCTCAACGAGCGCCAGATCGAATATCTCGACCATATCAGCACGTCGTCATCGGTCTTGCTGACCATCGTCAATGATATTCTTGATCTCGCAACGGTCGATGCAGGCATCATGGAATTGGAGGTCGGTGAGGTTTCCGTCGTGGAAGCGATTTCCGCTGCCGCCTCCCGTGTCGGCGAGCGTATGCGCGACCACGATATCGGGCTCGACATCGACATTGCCGACGACGTGGATGTATTCAAGGCCGATGCAAACCGCGTCCGTCAGGTACTTTTCAACCTCCTGTCCAACGCCACCAACTATGCGCCGGAAGGCTCCAGCATCCAGCTGCAGGTGGCGCGCGAGGGGTCGGAAGTGGTCTTTGCCGTCCACGATGACGGTCCCGGCATGCCCGGAGAAGTGCTCGACACGGTTTTCAAACGCTTCCAGTCCTATCCGAATGGCGGTCGCCGTCGTGGTGCCGGCCTCGGACTTGCCATCGTCAAGAGCTTTGTCGAGCTGCATGGCGGGTCGGTCGATATCGATACGGGTTCCGGTCGTGGAACAACGGTCATTTGCCGTTTTCCGTCGGAAACACGTAGCTTCCGCGTCGCTGCCGAATAAGGTAAAGGGTGCCCATGAGCGCCTCACAATCCAGTATCAGCTATTTCTTGCCCGACGAAGCTGCAACACAGCGTTTCGGCGAGGATTTCGCCCTCGCCCTGCAGAAGGGCGATCTTGTCACGCTTTCCGGCGATCTGGGGGCGGGAAAATCCTCGCTTGCCCGCGCTATCATCCGGGCAATTGCTGATGATGAAGGGCTGAACGTCCCAAGCCCGACTTTCACGCTGGTGCAAAGCTACGAGGCCCTGCGCATTGCTGTTGCCCATGCCGATCTTTACCGTATTTCACACGGTGAAGAACTGGATGAGCTGGGACTGCCGGAGTTTCTTGAGGATGGCGTGGTTCTGGCCGAATGGCCGGAGCAGGGCGAGGGTTTCCTGTCTGAACCGTCTTTTGCCGTCACGCTGAGCCACGAAGGGGCAGGGCGACGTATTAGCGTGTCGGGACCAGTGGCCGCGATCCAGCGGCTGGAACGCAGCCATGCGATACGCGCATTTCTGGACCTCCATGGCCGTGCCGATGCAACGCGCCGCTATTTGCAGGGCGATGCGTCACCACGCAAATACGAGACGATCCGCACGGCTGCCCACGGCGTCGAGATTTTGATGAATGCGCCGCAGATGCCCTATGATCCGCCGCTGCGTGACGGAAAAACCTATCGGCAGATTGCGCATCTTGCGGAAAACATCCTTGCCTTTGCTGCCATTAATGGGCTTCTGGCAGGGCAGGACTTCCGTGTACCGCAAATGCGTGCCGCCAATCTCGATGCCGGGTTCCTTATTCTTGAGAACCTCGGAACCGAGGGCGTGCGGGCATCGTCCGGTGAACCTGTCGCCGAACGCTATGAGGCCGCCGGACGCTTTCTGGCGCATCTGCATGGTGTTTCCTGGCCAGGCCATGCACCTGTGGCGGGGCATCCCGACCACATCATCGCCGGTTTCGACCGTGATGCGATGATGATCGAGGTCAGCCTCATCGGCCAGTGGTACGCGCCGCGCATGATGGGAAGGCAACTTACAGACGCAGAAAAGCAAGCTTACGAAGCCGCATGGGACCACGTGATCGCCGACATTGCCGATGTTGAGAAGAGCCTGCTCTTGCGCGACTATCATTCGCCCAACCTGTTCTGGTTTCCAGAAGCGGAAGGCAAGGACAAGATCGGTGTCATCGATTTTCAGGATGCGATGATTGGACCGGCAGCCTATGACGTGGCTTCGCTGGCCCTCGATGCGCGTGTGACGATTTCGCCGGAGCTGGAACAGGCTGTGGTCGCAGCCTATTGCGATGAGCGTTGTGCGCTCGGACATGCGTTCGACGAAGCTTTGTTCCGCAAGGCCTATGCGGCCATGGGCGCACAGCGTAACGCCAAGCTGCTCGGTCTTTTCGTGCGGCTCGATGAGCGTGATGGTAAGCCGGATTATCTAAAACATCTGCCACGCATTCATGACTATCTCGGCCGTGTGCTGAAGCATTCGGTCATGGCGCCAGTGGCGGCGTGGTTTGAGGAATTGGGATTGATGCAGCAGGAAGAGGCCGCGCAATGAAAATGCCTGAAATGGTCCCGAAGACGGCTATGGTTCTTGCCGCCGGACTTGGCAAGCGCATGCGTCCCATCACCGAAACCATTCCTAAACCGCTGGTCAAGGTGGCGGGCAAGCCCTTGATCGACTGGGGGCTCGATGCGGCGGCGCAGGCAGGTATCGGCACGGCAATCGTCAATGTGCACTATTTAGCCGGCCAACTGGAAGCGCATCTTCGTGACCGCAACGATCTTGAGATCGTGATTTCGGACGAACGCGAAATGCTGCTCGATTCCGCTGGCGGCATCGTGAAGGCGCTGCCGATACTCGGAACAGAACCGTTTGTCATATTGAATGCCGACACATTCTGGGTAGGCGACGAGAAAGCTCCTAATCTGTTGGCGCTCGCTGACGCTTGGGATGCCGACCGAATGGATATTCTCCTGATGACGGCACGTCTCGATCAGGAAACGGGTTATGAAGGCAAGGGTGATTTCGTTGCCGACGAAAACGGGCATCTGCGCCGCGCACGGGACATCTCCGGCGAGCCGGTGATCTATGCGGGAGCAGGGATCATCCATCCTCGTATCTTCGCTGGCGCGGAGCCCGGTGTGTCCTCACTCAACCGCTATTTCGACGAAGCGATTGCAGCCGGTCGCCTTTATGGTATGCCAATGACCGGACATTGGCTGACCGTCGGAACGCCGGACGCGATCGGCGAGGCGGAGGCAGCGCTTACCGCATTTGCATGAGGAGGTAGAACGCATGAGCGCAAGACGGCCCAGAGATGGGAAACAGCGCCTGTTTTCAATTCCTCCCGGCACGCCGTTTCTGCCTGCTTTTGCAAAAGCGCTTCTGGAAGGACGGCTGGTCGAAGGTTTTCCCGGCAATCCGTCCGATCCGCTGGCATTGGCCAATGCAACCATCTATGTGCCGACACGCCGTGCGGCGCGCGCGTTGAGATCGATACTCGTCGATAGGAATTCGACAAAAAGCGCTATTTTGCCGACGATAAAGCCGCTCGGCGATGTGGATGAAGATGCAGCTTTCTTCAATGCAGGCTCGTCGGGCGTCTTCGATATCAATCCACCGATCGGTACAGCGGAGCGGCTTCTGCTTCTAGCGCGATTGATCCGTCCTTGGCGGGAATCGCTGCCTTCGCATGTGCGCGCCCTTTTCGGTGTTGACGACGTTTCCGTTCCGGCAACGACTGCCGATGCGATCTGGCTCGCCCGCGATCTGGCAGGGCTGATGGATCAGGTCGAAACTGATGGGGCTAAATGGAGCGAGCTTGCTGGAATTGCTCCGGAAGACCTTGCCGACTGGTGGCAGGTTACGCTCGGTTTTCTCAACATCGTCACCAATCTGTGGCCGGATATTCTGGCGGAACGCCGGCTTTCGAATCCCGCTGCGCATCGCAACGATCTCATCTGGAGCGAAGTGAAGCGGCTGCGCGCCCATCCGCCAGCCGGGCCGGTTATCGTTGCCGGTTCCACCGGTTCCATACCGGCGACGGCGGAACTGATTTCCGCCATTGCGGACTTGCCGAATGGCGCGGTGGTGCTGCCGGGGCTGGATCGCGATCTGGATGATGCAGCTTGGCAGATGCTGGCATCGGCAACCGATAATCCTTCGACCTTCGGTCATCCCCAGTTCGGTTTGCGCAAGCTTCTCGATGCAATGCAGACATTGCGTGCGGATGTGGAACATCTGGACGATATGCCTGCCTCCAAGCGTCTGCGCGAACGGGTGGTCAGTGAAGCGCTTCGTCCGGCGGAAACGACCGATGCGTGGGGACAGCTTGCACGCGATCCCGATATGCAGCCGACTGCGTTGCGGCAGGCGGCGCAGACTATTGACCTGATTGAAACCGCGAATGAGCGGGAAGAGGCGCTTACTGTGGCTCTCGTCTTGCGCGACGCGATCAATGATGAAGGTAAAACAGCCGCGCTTGTTACGGCAGACCGCAATCTGGCGCGGCGCGTGGTGGGTGAACTTGCCCGTTTCGGCATTGATGCCGACGATTCCGGCGGACGGCATCTGCGTGATGTCGAGACCACGACATTGCTACGGCTGCTGGTGGAGACCGTCTTCAACCCGGGCGACCCGGTTGCGTTGCTGGCGCTGGTCAAGCATCCGCTGCTGCGGCTGGAAGCTCCCCGCATCGAGCGACGCCTTGCTGCCGAAACCCTGGAACTCATCGCCTTTCGCGGTGGCACGGGCCGCGCATCCGTGCTCGATCTTCCTGCATTTTTCGACCGGCGGTTGGAGGAAAGTGCCGGCCAGCCATGGCAACCGGCATGGCACGACACGGTCACACCGGACATGATCGCCGCTGCCCGAAATCTTTGCGAAAGCCTATCGAACGCGATGGCACCATTGGTACCTTTCGTTATCGCTGGACGCAGGACCGAGATCGGTGAAATCGCGCGTGCTACGGTCGAAGCATTGGAAAATCTCGCTCGGAATGAAAAGGCCAGCATCGCTCCTTTCTATTCCGGTGAACGTGGCGAACAGCTTGCCACCTTTTTGCGTGGTCTGGTTTCGAGCGAAGCTGGGCTCGACTTTGAAGCGTCGGAATGGCCAGCCGTACTGGATGCCCTGATGGCGGGCGAGACGGTCAAGCCGCATCCGGGCGGTCATCCGCGCCTCTTCATCTGGGGTGCGCTTGAAGCACGCCTGCAAACCATGGATACGGTGGTGATCGGCGGCCTCAACGAGGGAAGCTGGCCTGCACGCACCCGCAACGACCCATTCATGTCACGTCCCATGAAGTCGATGATCGCGCTCGATCCGCCCGAACGCCGCACCGGCCTTGCCGCCCACGATTTCCAGATGGCGCTTGGCATGGATCATGTCGTGCTGACGCGCTCGCAGCGTTCCGACAATGCGCCGACGGTGCCATCGCGCTGGCTGCAGCGGCTTGAAACTGTGCTGGGCGCGGATGTGACCGCCGAAATGCGCAAGCGCGGGGTTCGTTTCATCCAGTGGTCACGCGAAATCGATCAGGCGCCCGACGTGCCTTTCGTGAAAAGGCCACAGCCTGCGCCGCCGGTCCTTGCGCGCCCGAAGCATTTTTCGGTGACGGAAATCGAAACGTTGCGCCGCGATCCCTATGCGATCTTCGCCAAGAAGATATTGAAGCTGCGGCCGCTGGAGCCGTTGATCCGCGACCCGGCTGCAGCCGAACGCGGCACTTTGTTCCACGATATTCTGGGCCATTTTACGCAGGAGGCAATCGATCCGCTGGCTCCCGACGCTGCAGAGCGGTTGATGGAGTTGGGGCGCGTCCTCTTTGCCGATATGGATTTGCCGACGGAAATAGAGGCCGTTTGGTGGCCGCGCTTCACCGCGCTCATTCCGCAGTTTCTAGCTTGGGAACGCGAGCGCGCCTACAATGTCCAGACCCGCTTTGCGGAGATTTCATCCGATAAACGCGAGGTCGAAGGGCTTGGCATTACGCTTTCCGGTCGTGCTGACCGCATCGATCTGATGCGTGACGGGACAGCGGAAATCATCGATTACAAGACCGGATCGACACCATCGCCCAAACAGGCGCATGTGCTGCTATCGCCGCAGCTGGCGCTGGAAGCCGCACTTCTGGTGCGCGGCGCGTTTCGGGAACTTGGCTCGGTCCGTGCATCCGATCTGACCTATGTGCGTCTCAAGGCGGGCGGCGAGGTGAAGCCGGAATCGATCCTCAAGATCGGACGACCGCCATCGGAAAAAACTGCACCGGCTCTTGGCGAGGAATCCTGGCAGCGGCTGGCGCAATTGCTCGTCGAATATCAAAAACCGGAAAAAGGCTACCTGTCGCGCGCATTGCCGTTTCGCGAGACGGACCTGACGGGTGATTACGATCATCTGGCGCGAGTACTGGAATGGTCTGCCGGGGGCGATGCTGGCGGGGAGGGCGGTGAATGAAAAAGGCACCCATTATCCCCGAAGAAACGCTACGGGCACAGAGCAACGCGGCAAATCCGGCGGCTTCTGTCTGGGTGTCCGCCAATGCGGGTTCCGGCAAGACCCATGTTCTGACCGAACGTGTTATCCGCCTGCTGCTGGAGGGTACTGATCCTTCCAAGATTCTCTGCCTTACCTACACCAAGGCGGCTGCGGCGGTGATGCAGAACCGCGTGTTCATGCGGCTTTCAGAATGGGCTGTCCTGCCTGACGAAGAACTCGCCGAACGTCTGAAGTCGCTTGAAGGCCGCAGACCGAACGATGCTCGTCTTGCAGCAGCGCGACGGCTGTTCGCCCGTGCGCTCGAAACACCGGGCGGGCTTAAAATCCAGACCATCCACGCTTTCTGCGAAGCGATCCTGCACCAGTTCCCGCTTGAGGCGAACATTGCCGGTCATTTCGAGATGATGGATGATTTGATGCAGGCAGCCCTTGTCGGCGAAGCACGGCGCCAACTGCTCGAAACCGCGCATGGCGGCGGCGATATTGATCTCGCAGCGGCCTTTGCTGATGTTCTGCAGGCATCGGGCGAGATGGGGCTTCAATCGCTTCTGGATGAGGCCGTAAGCAGGCGCAATGGCCTGCAGACCTATATCGCCGAACTGGGCGTAGCGGCGCATCGCAGCGAAGCTCTGCACCGGGCTTTCCGCTTCGATCCGCAAACCAGCGAAGACGATCTCATCGCCGATCTCTGGCCGATACCGGAATTTTCCGACGATGCGCTCGAGCTCATCATGTCGATCCAGAAGGGTGCGTCGCGCGCGCAGGATTTTGCGCTGCAGCTCCGGCGTTTCGAAAAGGTGACGAGCCAGCGTGACCGCGAGGCCGTGTTGCGCGCCGCGTTTCTGAAAACTACTGGCGAGCCGAAATCCGGTTCCTATGTCGGCTCGGCGGCGGTCAAGAAACTTCTGCCGGATTTCGAAGAGGATTTTGACGCGGCAGCCGCGCGTGTCGAACAGGGTCTTGATCGGCTGAAGGAATTGCGTCTGGTGCGGCTCAATCTGGCCGCGCTGACGCTGATCGACAATCTGCTGCAACGCTATCACGACCTGAAGCGTCAGCGCGGCCTGCTCGATTTCGAGGATCTCATTACCCGGACCGTGGCGCTGCTCGCCCGCAACGGGGCAGGGCAGTGGGTTCAGTACAAGCTCGATCGCGGCATTGACCATATTCTGGTCGACGAGGCGCAGGACACCAGCCCCGACCAGTGGCAGGTAATCCGCATGCTGTCGGAAGAGTTTTTCTCCGGCGTCGGCCAACGCAATATCAGCCGCACGCTTTTTGCCGTTGGTGACGAAAAACAGTCGATCTATTCGTTCCAGGGTGCCGTGCCGGAGGATTTCGCGGCGCAGGGGAGGTCGGTCAGTCTTCGTGCGGAAGATGCCGAGCTGAAGTTCGAGCGCGTCAGCCTCAATTTCTCGTTCCGATCCGCACCCGATGTCTTGCAGGCGGTGGACGAGGTTTTTGCGAGACCCGAGGCCAATCGAGGCCTTGCAGGCGCAACGGTACATGAAGCTATTCGTTCCGATGCGCCGGGCGAGGTGGAAATCTGGGATATGCTGACGCCAGAAGTGGTGGAAGAGCCGGACGACTGGCGCGAGCCGGTCGATCATCTGGCAGCACCTGCCGTCCGGCTGGCGGATCAGATCGCGGCCACTATTCGTCACTGGCTGGATCGCGGCGAACCTATTCCGGGCCAGAACCGGCGGATCATGCCGCGTGACATCATGGTTCTGGTACGAAAGCGCGACCAGTTCATGCCTGCTTTGTCGCGGGCGCTGAAAAACCTGTCCGTTCCGGTAGCAGGTGCAGACCGCTTGCGGCTCACCAGCCATATTGCCATTCAGGACCTGATGGCACTCGGTCGTTTCGTGCTTCAGCCTTCGGACGATCTTTCGCTGGCATCGGTATTGAAAAGCCCGTTATTCGGCTGGGATGACGACCGGCTGTTCGAGCTTGCCCATCCGCGCGGTTCAGGCCTCACATTGTTCGAGCGGCTTTATCAGGTCTCGCGCGGCGATGCTGCACTGGCCGAGGTGCACAAGACCTTGAGCCGCTGGCGCAATATGGCCGACACGATGCCGGTGTTCGAGTTCTATGCACGGATATTGAGCGCGGACGGTGCGCGGCGAAAACTTCTGGCGAGGTTGGGGCCGGAGGCGGGCGATATCATCGACGAATTCCAGAATTATGCGCTTTCAGCCGAGCGTGCCGGTCTGCCCGGCCTGCAAGCCTACCTTGAAACACTGGAAGCGGCATCGCCGGAAATCAAGCGTGAACTTGATCAGGGGCGCAATGAAGTGCGCATCATGACTGTCCATGCCGCCAAGGGGCTGGAAGGGGCAGTGGTGTTTCTCGTTGATCCGGGAAGTGCGGTCTGGACTGGCAGTCGTGCGCCAAAGCTCATTCCTTTTGACTTTTCGAATGATAGTCCGTCGGTGAAAGGCTATCTCTGGCAACCGAATGCCGGATACCAGACCGGCTTCACGACCGCTCAGATCGAGAAGCTGAAAACGCGGGCGGAGGAAGAATATCGCCGCCTGCTCTATGTCGGCATGACGCGCGCCGAAGACCGGCTCATCATCTGCGGCTATCGCGGCACGCGTGAAAGCGGCGAAACATGGCATCGCCTTGTCGAGGATGCGTTGGCCACCAAGGCCGAGACATTCGTGCACCCCGTGCTGAAAGTCGCCGCAAGGCGCTATCGCAACACACCGCGCGGAATGGTCGATATTGCTGAGCAGGATAGAACCGAAGATCATGCGCTGCCATCATTTCCAGATGAATATAGAGAGCCGATAAAGCCGGAAATCGGACTGCCGCGACCGCTGGCGCCGTCCGGCGCTTCTGCGCTGATCGAAGCGGATGAAGAACCGCCGCTCGATTCGTTTTCGCCCGTTCTGGGACCGGGCAATGGGACGCCAGCCTTTGCGTTGCGACGCGGCACGGCGATCCATATGCTGCTGCAATATCTGCCGGATGTCCCACAGGATGGGCGTGAAACGCTGGCACGCGACTATCTTGGGCGGATTGCTGCCGACTGGCCGGAAACGGAGCGCCAGATTGCCTGGCAAAGCGTCAGGACCATTCTGGACGATCCCACCTATGCACCGGTCTTTGCGGAAGGCTCGCGCGGGGAAGTTGCCATCATGGGCACGATCGAGCTTGGCGGGCGCGATCATGCCGTGTCCGGTCAGATCGACCGCATCAGTGTTGGCGAGGATCGTGTCCTGATCATCGACTACAAGACCAATCGACCGCCACCGAAAACCATCGAGGCGGTTCCTTTCGCCTATCGGGCGCAGCTTGCGCTTTATCGCGAGTTGCTGGCCCCGCTCTATCCGGGGCGGATTGTCGAAACGGCGCTTCTGTTCACCGAAGGTCCGTTTTTGATGCCGCTGCCGGATGTGGTTCTGGACGAAGCGCTGCAGTCTCTGAAAGACTCTCAAGGAAAGGTGACGAACCAGAACTTGACGGATGGCAGCAGACGCGCCACATGATATAGCGAATGAAGAGCGGATCGTGTTGTGAGTCTGAAAAGATGTCTGCCGTTCTTGGTGAGAAAAGAGGATAGCCCTATGGCAACCGTTAAGGTCGATAACAGCAATTTTCAGTCGGACGTTCTTCAGTCGAGCGAGCCTGTCGTGGTGGATTTCTGGGCGGAATGGTGCGGTCCCTGCAAGATGATCGCGCCGGCTCTGGACGAAATCGCGACCGAAATGGCCGGTCAGGTCAAGATCGCCAAGGTTAATATCGATGAGAATCCAGAACTGGCAGCCCAGTTCGGCGTGCGTTCGATCCCGACGCTTCTGATGTTCAAGGACGGCGAACTCGCCGCCAATATGGTCGGCGCTGCTCCGAAGAGCCGTCTCGCCGACTGGATCAAGGCTTCTGCTGCATAAAGAACAGCATCATAAAAATGCAAAACCCGGCCTTCGAGCCGGGTTTTTGTTTGGAGCATTTCCAGCAAAAGTGTGAAGCGGTTTTTGCGCAGGATAATGCGACGAAATAAATACTTGGAGCGGTTCCAGCGACTCTGTTTTTACTGGAACCGCTCTAAAGCATGTCGCTGTTAACCGGATTCGGGATTCCCGTTTGGCTTGATCTGTGATTCACTTGTCTCATGGAAGGAGATGCACCATGGGCAAGCCGCATCCAATTGAGTTGCGTGAGCGTGTCGTTGCGTTTGTGAATGAGGGCAATAGTCACCGGGAAGCCGCTCGGCATTTCCGTGTTTCGCCTCGGTTCGTCAACAACATGATGATCCTGCATCGGTCATCCGGCTGTCTGGCCGCCGCCAGGCAGGGCCACCCGCCTGGAAGTGTGAAGCTTTTGGCTCATGGTGATTGGGTCCGCGAGCAGATGTCCGCCCGTGGCGAAACGACTTTGGACGAACTGTGCGTTGCGCTCGCGGAGCGCGGTATTGAAGTCCACCGCGCCACGGTCGGGCGATTTCTACACCGACTTGGGCTGAGCAATAAAAAAAAGCCTCAAGGCAAGCGAGCAGCGTAGACCAGAGATCGCCAAGGCGCGTGATCTTTGGATCAATCGCCGAAAGCGGTTCTTCAACAAGGCCTTGTCGCGTCTCATCTTTATCGATGAGACTTCCACAAATACGCGCCTGACAAAACGCACCGGATGGTCTACCAAAGGCAGGCGCTTTGCCGCCTATGCGCCCTTCGGAAAATGGAAGACACAGACCTTCATTGCCGGACTGCGCTGCCATGGCCTGACCGCGCCGTGGATCGTCGATGCACCGATGAACAGCCGCATCTTCGAAACCTGGATCGAGACACAGCTTGTGCCGACACTGTCAGCCGGTGATATAGTCATCCTCGACAATGTCGGCTTCCACAAAAGCCAGAAGGCTGAGCAACTGGTCAAGGCAAAGGGCGCTTGGTTTCTCTTCCTGCCGCCCTATTCGCCGGACCTGAACCCAATCGAAATGGCTTTCTCAAAACTCAAAGCACTTCTGAGAAAGCGAGCAGCACGCAGCTTCGACGCCATCTCAAAAGCACTTGGCGATATCATCAGTCTCTTCTCCATCAATGAATGCCAGAACTTCTTTAAGGCTGCTGGGTATGAGGCCGAATAAATGCGACACGCTTTAGAATTTGCCGTTAGGCGGGTGGTGTGCCGTTCTCTCTCAAAACTTCACCCGCAAGGTAAAGCGAACCGCCAATCAGGATACGCGGTGGCGCTTCATCCGGGGGCCACGTACCACGCAGAAGTTTCAATGCGTTGGCAACCGAATGCACAGGCTCTGCCGACAGGTTGGCTTTCTGGGCCGCGACCGCCAGCTCATCATTGGGGATACCCGCATCGCTGGACGGAACAGGCACGGTGAAAACATGCCGTGCCATACCGGCAAAGGCTTCGAAATAGCCGACCGGGTCCTTGGTGTTGATCATGCCGGTGATGAGGAACAGCGGGCGTTCATTGCGTTCTTCCAGATCGCCGAGTGCCTCCGCGATGACTGCGCCGGCACCCGGGTTATGACCGCCATCGAGCCAGATTTCGGAGGCTGCCGGGGCCATATCCACGAGCGCGCCATGGGTCAGGCGCTGCATGCGTGCTGGCCAGTCCACCACCATCAACGCTTTTTCGACGGCTTTGTCGGTCAGGCTGAAACCAGCCATCTGCACCGCCTCGATTGCCGCTGCGGCATTGGAAATCTGGTGACGTCCGGGCAGGCGCGGCAATGGCAGGTCGATCAGACCGTCCTCGTTCTGGAACACCATGCGACCATGCTCCTCGAAAGCGAGGAAATCCTGCCCGTAAACCGAAACCGGACAGCCAAGCCGGTCGGCAGTCGAGACGAGAACTTCCCGCGCTGCATCGAAAGGCTGGAAACCGACAACAACCGGGCAATCCTTCTTGATGATACCGGCTTTCTCGGCGGCAATCAGCTCCACGCGGTCGCCAAGATAGGCCTGATGGTCGATGGAAACCGGCATGATGAGCGAGACGGCAGGCTCGGCAATGACATTGGTGGCGTCGAAACGTCCACCAAGGCCGACTTCCATAACGACGACATCCGCCGGATGCTCGGAAAAGAGTACGAAAGCCACAGCCGTCAGAATTTCGAAAACGGTGATGTGCTGGCCGCCATTGGCTGCCGCAACGCGCTCTATGGCGTCGGCCAGAACATCGTCGCTGACCAGCCTGCCGCCGCCGGGCGCCGCCAGACGGTAGCGCTCATGCCAGTGGACGAGGTGCGGCGAAGTATGGACGTGAACGTCGAAGCCGCCCGCTTCCAGAAGCGCGCGGCAGAAAGCCGTCGCCGATCCCTTGCCGTTGGTTCCGGCAATATGGATGACCGGCGGCAATTTCAGATGCGGATTGCCGAGCTTTTCCAGAAGACCGCGGATGCGGTCTAATGAAAGATCGAAGCCTTTTGGATGCAACTGCATAAGCCGCTCGATTGCGGCGGCGGCTTTTTCTGTCACGATCAGGCTGCCTTGTCGGTTGCTTCCGTCTTTTCGTGTTCCGGCGCGTCGCTATTGCCCGGCTGCCTGGTCATGATCTTGAGAAGGCGCGCAATCGTGTCCTTCAGCTCGAGACGCGAGACGACCATGTCGACCATACCATGTTCCATGAGATAGTCGGCGCTCTGGAAGCCTTCCGGCAGCTTTTCACGGATCGTCTGTTCGATGACGCGCGGGCCGGCAAAGCCGATCAGTGCGCCGGGTTCGGCAATGTGGATATCGCCCAGCATGGCGTAGGAAGCCGTCACGCCGCCCGTAGTCGGATTGGTCAGAACGACGATATAGGGCAGGCCAGCTTCTTTCAGCATTTCCACAGCAACCGTGGTGCGCGGGAGCTGCATGAGCGACAGGATGCCCTCCTGCATGCGTGCACCACCCGAGGCGGCGAACAGAACCAGCGGACGCTTCAGCTCGATGGCCTTTTCAAAGCCTTGAATGATCGCTTCGCCGGCACCCATGCCGAGCGAACCGCCCATGAAGCCGAAATCCTGAACGGTGGCGACAATCGGCAGGCCGTCAATGGTGCCGAGGCCGTTGACGATAGCGTCATCCATGCCCGTGCGGGTGCGATAATCCTTGAGACGATCGATATATTTCTTCTCGTCGCGGAATTTCAGCGGATCGACCGGCACTTTGGGAGCTTCAAGCGTGGTGTATTCGCCATTGTCGAAGAAGAAACGCAGACGATCCTTCGCCTTGATGCGCATGTGATGACCCGAGGACGGGATCACAAACTGGTTGCTCTCAAGGTCTTTGTGAAACACCATTTCACCGGTCGACGGATCTTTGATCCAGAGGTTTTCCGGCATTTCACGACGGCCGAGCATCGAATTGATCTTCGGACGGACGTAGTTGGTGATCCAGTTCATGACGTTTGCTTCCGTTTCTTGTTCTTCGGCAAAGAGCTTCAGCCGCTTAGCACTTTTAAGATGTGCACTAAATGGACGATTTATTGGGCGGCTTCAAGGCGTGTGGCACGCACACTCTCCGCAAGGGCGTGGACAAGTCTGGTTGCAGCGGCGACAGGATCGCCCTTCGCCTTGCCGTTTTCGTCCAGTTCACCGGCAATCGCGTTGACAATCGCCGTGCCGACGACGACGCCATCGGCATGGGTGGCGATGGCTGCTGCCTGCTCCGGTGTCTTGACGCCGAAACCGACACAGATCGGCAGATCGGTGCTCTTCTTGATGTGACGCACAGCTTCACCGACCTTTGCCGTATCGGCAATGGCCGAACCGGTGATGCCGTTCATCGAGACGTAATAGACGAAGCCCGATGAATTATGCAGCACCTTCGGCAAGCGCTTGTCGTCCGTGGTTGGCGTGGTGAGGCGGATAAAATTGATACCCGCCTTCATGGCCGGAATGCAAAGCTCAGCATCCATTTCAGACGGAAGATCGACGACGATCAGCCCGTCCACGCCGGAAGCCTTGGCATCGGCCAGAAAGCGTTCCACGCCGTAAATATAGATCGGGTTGTAATAGCCCATCATGACGATCGGGGTCGTGTTGTCTTCCTTGCGGAATTCTGCTGCCATGTGCAACGTCTTGGCAAGCGTCTGACCGGCGTTGAGGGCGCGCAGGCCAGCGGCCTGAATGGCGGGTCCGTCTGCCATCGGATCGGAGAAGGGCATACCGAGTTCGATCACGTCGGCACCAGCCTTTGGCAAGGCCTTCATCACCTTGAGCGAGGTTTCCAGATCGGGATCGCCACCCATGAAATAGGTAACGAGCGCCGGACGGCCCTCGGCCTTCAGTTCAGCGAATTTGGTGTCGATGCGAGTAGTCATACCGTGCCCCGTGGCAAAGTGCGTGCCAGATAGTCGGCAACGGGCTTGCCCGCCATTGCCGTTTCCATCCATGCACGCCGTTCAAAGTCTATAATTCCGAGTTCCCACACGCAGGCCATCAGCAGCGGCTGTGCGGGCATGAAGTCCACCTCGTCGCCGAGTTCCGACTGCCAGAGGATTTCCGTAGCGATGCCGCCCTCAAGCCACCAGTGCAGCAGCAGCCAGAGGCCCTCCTCGCCCTGATGAAGAACGGCGAAACCGACGCCCAGATGCGGCAATGCGGTGAGCTTTTCAGCGGCAGTTTCAATCTGTCTGCGGGCGAGGCCGACAGCAGCCTCCGCGACAGGATTGGTTGGATCGGCTTCAATGATGTTGAGCTTGATCGTCGCCGGACCGCACGTCGTCAGGCCGTCGAACCATGCGGCACGCGGCTTGTAGGCGGAGATTTCGGCGACGTTATTACCCATGTCAGATGTCCATGCCGAGAAGCTTGCCGACCGTGTGGACATCCTTGTCGCCACGACCGGACAGATTGACGATCATGACCTGATCCTTGCCCATGGTCGGTGCCATTTTCACAGCCTGCGCGATGGCATGTGCGGATTCGAGGGCAGGGATGATGCCTTCGGTGCGGGTGCAAAGCTGAAATGCATCCAGCGCCTCATCATCGAGGATTGGCACATAATCGACGCGCCCGCTGTCTTTCAGCCATGAATGTTCAGGCCCGACGCCCGGATAGTCGAGACCGGCAGAAACGGAATGACCTTCGAGAATCTGACCGTCATCGTTCTGGAGGAGGTAGGTGCGGTTGCCATGCAGAACGCCGGGACGACCTGCGCTCATTGAAGCGCAATGTTCTTCACCGTCGAGACCGCGTCCGCCCGCTTCGACACCGACGATCTTCACCGAGGCGTCGTCAAGGAACGGATGGAACAGACCGATGGCATTGGAACCGCCGCCGACCGCTGCCACGATCACATCCGGCAGGCGTCCTTCCTGTTCCAGAATCTGTTGGCGCGCTTCGTTGCCGATCACCGACTGGAAGTCGCGCACCAGTTCCGGATAGGGATGCGGACCGGCAGCCGTACCGATCAGGTAATAGGTGTCTTCGACATTTGTCACCCAGTCACGCAGGGCTTCGTTCATCGCGTCCTTGAGCGTGCCGTTGCCTGCAGAAACCGGGATCACTTCGGCACCAAGCAGCTTCATGCGGAACACATTCGGCTTCTGACGTTCGACGTCGGTTGCGCCCATATAGACCACGCAGGGCAGGCCGAAACGCGCGGCAACGGTGGCCGAAGCCACACCATGCTGTCCGGCGCCGGTTTCAGCGATGATACGGGTCTTGCCCATGCGTTTGGCAAGCAGAATCTGGCCGAGGCAATTGTTGATCTTGTGACTGCCGGTGTGATTGAGGTCTTCACGCTTGAAGTAGATTTTCGCACCGCCCAAATGTTTGGTCAGGCCTTCGGCATAATAGAGCTTGGAAGGACGACCGGCATAATAGGTTGAAAGCGCGTTCAGCTCAGCTTTGAATTCAGGATCGTTCTTCGCCGTTTCATAGGCTTCCTGCAATTCAAGGATCAGCGGCATCAGCGTTTCGGCGACGAAGCGTCCGCCGAAAATACCGAACATGCCCTCTTCATCGGGGCCTGTCTTATAGGAATTGGGTGCAACCGGCTTGTTCAACGCTTCCGCTCCGTCAGTTCAGGCTGTCTACAGGGCATCGGCGCGCATCGGCGACAGCCCGGAAAAAATTCTCGATGAGACGCACATCCTTTTCGCCGGGCGCGCGCTCGACGCCGGACGATATATCGATGCCCGGCGCCTGGGTCTTGTGCAGCGCTTCGGCGATATTGTCCGCACTCAATCCACCGGAAAGCATGTAATCGATATCCGCGTCAAGCGCCGCCAGAAGTTCCCAGTCGAATGACACGCCATTGCCGCCGGGCAGCTCAGAGCCCCTTGGCGGTTTGGCATCGAACAGGAAACGGTCGGCTATGCCTTTATAGGCTGCAATCGCGGCAAGGTCGCTGGCTTCGCGCACCGAAAAAGCCTTCATGACCGGCAGGCCATAACGCGCCTTGATGAAGGCCACGCGTTCCGGCGTCTCATGCCCGTGAAGCTGCAGAATATCTGGCTTCACGGTTTTCACGATATCATCCAGCGTTTCATCGTCCGCATCGACTGTAACGGCAACGACAAGCGCACGTCCCTTGACCGCATCGCGCAGGCCTGCCGCTGCCTGCGGGGTTATATGGCGCGGGCTTTTTGGAAAGAAGATGAAACCGATATGCGTCGCACCGCCGTCGAGAGCGGCGGCAACAGCATCGGGGGTTTTAAGCCCGCATATCTTGATATCGAGAACCATGGTTTTCCGTCGCATAAATCCGGGGTCTACTCAAGTTATTCCGTCCATTGTCGACCTATTCGGAGACCGGATGGCCGTCAAAACCCTGTGCGATCAGAAAATCATACGCCTCCATGACCTCAAGGGGAACAGCCTGCGCGATCTGATAGCCCCTGGCGGGATATTCCAGAATGCGTTGAAGATCGCCGGTCATCTCGCTGATAAGCATTTCGACCGGATGATCTGCCGTTGGCTGGTCCTCGAAGGATACGAGCGGCGCGGTGATGCTTGCGCGTGCCTCCGGCCATTGCCGGGCCGCGGTCGCCAGAACGCGGCGTTGGGTCTGCGGCTTGGTCACAAGGATGGCGCTGATTGCACCGGGTGCAAGCCGTTCGCGACTGAACCTTATATTTTCGCCGATATTGGTGGCATTGGGTTCGATGGTGATCGCTTCTTCAGGCACGCCGCGCCTGATTGCGATTTCAGCAAAAGCTTCTGCTTCACTTGCCTTGTAGAGCCTGTCCGTCCAGTGACCACTTTTGCCGGTGAATACCAGCCACGTCGCCATGCCGGCCAGAAAGAGATCGGCTGCCCTCTCGGCAACGCGTGGATCGTAGCTGCCAAGCCCGATAATGACATCGGCGGTTTCCAGCGAATCATAGATGCAGTGATAATCCCACAGCACCTTGGCGGCGGTCAGTATGGATGCGGTCATGTGAAGTCGATAGCCTGTAATGCGCTGCCATTGCGCTTCAGCCAAGCCTTGCAGCGCTCCGTATCGGGGCAAAGCTCATGGCAGAGTTTCCAGAATTTCGGCCCATGGTTCATCTCGATGAGATGGGCCACCTCATGGGCAACGAGATAATTGATCACCGGGGCAGGGGCCATGCCGATGCGCCAGGAGAAAGAAAGGATGCCGTCCGAGGTACACGACCCCCAGCGGCTCTTCGTATCCTTGAAGCGCACTGCCTTGGCCTTGCGGCCGACAGCTGCGGTGTGACGGACGACAAGCGCCTCGATCTCGCGCTTCACTTCGCGCTTGATGTGATCGGCAACGCGGCGTGGCAGATGTGCCGGGTCGCCATGGACGAGCAGAATATTGCCTTCGAGAAGCTGTGTGGTGCCGCGCCCGGGCTGATGCACGATCTTGTGTGGCACGCCACGCAAGGGGATTTTGATACCGGCGCGCACGCCTGGCTGGTCGGGTAGTTTTGCAATGCGGCTTTCGATCCAGCCTTCATGGCGGTTGAGGAAGCTCAGCACCTCGCGCTCGGGAAGGCCGGGCGGAACCGTAATACGCAGTCCCCTGCCGCCTGCTTCGATACGCAGGGTCAGTCGTTTGGCACGCGGATTCTCGAAAACACGTAAAGGAAGTTCGCGTCCGGCGACCGCATGGATACGTTCGCTGCGAACGGTTGTCGTTCCAGCGGATGCCCCTTTACCGCTGATTTGCCGAAGAAAGGATAAGCCCATCGCTTAAGAATAAGCGATTCGCTTAAAAAGCCAGAAAAAATTGCTGTTTTGACCGAAACGGCGCAGCCAAACCGCGCCGTTTCGAGAGATTTCAGGGTGTTATACCTTATCAAAGATCGGTGATGTCGTCCTTGCCGCCTTTCGCGCGCGGGGCAGGCGTCTTCTTCGAGGCCGCACGGCGTTCAGCCATGAAGCGGTCGAATTCTTCCTTGTCGCGAGCGCGGCGAAGTTCTGCAGCATAGGCCTCGAATTCGGCGCGTGCTTCTTCAAGCTTGCGGCGTTCTTCGGCCAGTCGTTCCAGCTCGGCGCGGCGCCAGTCGTCAAAAGCCTCGTTGCCGGTGGTGCTACCGAAGTTGAAGCTTTCGCCCTTGCGGCAGTTGCGAAACGATCCGAACATGGAATCGGTCTTCTCGTTCACGCCGCGCTTGAATCCTTCGAGGCGGTCGCCCCAGAGGATATAGGCCAGCATGGCAAGGCCAAGCGGCCAGAACAGGATAAAGCCGAGCACCATCAGCGCAATCGTGGCTGGCGTCCATGCCGGGCGGATCAATGCAGTATTGGTCATGGTCTGCTCCGTCGAAAAGCGCATGCCATTCAACCGTTCGACATCGTCCGGCAACATGCGCAAAACCAAGGCCTGCCAGCCCGCCCTGTGCGGGCATTTTGTTCTGGCGGCTTGACTTCGACGTGGTGAAAAGATTGCGGCTTTTCAAGAATGCAACTTGCGGATTCAGGCCACGCTTCTGCTAACCAATGTGATTAATTCGAAATTTTTTTGCGAAAATGTTCGAGAAAAGTGACGGCAAGCCCGGCGATCAGTGCCCAGAAGGCAGAGCCAACGCCGAAAAATGCCATGCCGGAGGCCGTCACGGCAAAGGTTATGGTCGCCGCAAGACGCTCATGTTCATCCTTCAGCGCCAATGACATGGCGTTGATGAACGGGCCTGTCAGGGCAAGCCCGGCAACAAGTGCGATGAGCGTTACCGGCAATACGGCAAAGATCGCGACCAATGACGCCCCGAAGAGGGCAAACACCACATAGATCGCCGCATAGACCGGACCGGTAAGCCAGCGTTTCGTGTGATTGGGATGTGCATCGGGATTGGTGCAGAGTGCCGCCGAAATCGCGGCAAGATTGGTGGTAGAGGCGCCGAAAGGAGCCGTCAGCAGTGAAAACAGGCCGGTTACGCGCAGGCAGGCGCTGGTTGGCGGCTCATAGCCTGAAGCACGCAGTACGGCGAAACCCGGCAGGTTCTGCGAGGCCATGGTCACCAGATAAAGCGGGATCGCGATGCCGATCATCGCACCCATGTGGAACTCTGGCCATATGAGGGTCAGCGTGGAGATTTCAGGCGCGGGCAGGGCTGGTGAGCGCCCCGTGAGCAATGCGAAGATCATCCCGATCACCAGAACGGCAATGACGGCGAGCGACGGGTTGAACAGGCGGATAATAAAGAACAGCGCCACCAGCGGCAGGACGAAAACCGGATCGCCAGGCACAGTCTTGGCGGCGGCAATGACGAAACTCAGCAGCACACCTGCAAGCATACCTGATGCGACGGATGCGGGAATGCGGGAAACAAGCACCGACAATTGGCGGATCAGTCCGGTGGCGACCAGTGCGAGTGCCGTCACGATGAATGCGCCAACCGCTTCCGGCATGGTGAAACCGGCACTGGCGCCGATCAGCGCCAGCCCCGGTGTAGACCAGGCCGCGATGATCGGCATCTTGTAGCGAATGCTGAGCCAGGCGGATGAGGCGGCAATCGCAAGGCAAATCGCCGTCACCCAGCTTGCAGTTTCGGCCTGTGTGGCGCCCAGCACCTGCGCTGCGGCAATGATGAGTGCCAGTGTGCCGCCGAAACCGACAATGGCCGCAACCGCTGAGGAAGCGAAAACCGAAAACCGCATGATTTCGCTCCGTTATGATTTTTCGCCGATGCGTTCCGCCAGACCGGATACGGTGCGGATCAGAAGATCGAGATCCTGCGGTCGCGACAGGCGATGATCCCCGTCGCGCACCAGTGTCAGGGTCACGTCATCGACGGGCAGGTGTTCCACCAGCGTCAGCGCATGCTTGTAGGGAACATCGGGGTCCTGCATGCCTTGCAGGATATGAACCGGACAGCCGGTCTCGATAATACCCTTGAGAACCAGGTTCTTCCGTCCGTCCTCGATCAGCGCACGGGTATAGACATAAGGATTGGGCGAATATTCGGAGGGTTCTTCAAAATAGCCCTTTTCCTGAAGGTCGTTTTTCTGCGCGTCGGAAAGTGTTGGCTCCACAAGTACAGCCGTAAAATCCGGAGCAGGTGCGATCAGGACGATCCCGGCAGGCGGGTTCCCTTCCTTCTTGAGCTCCTGCGCCATGCGCAGCGCGATCCAGCCACCCATTGATGAGCCAACCAGAATCTGCGGTCCTTTGGCAAATTTGCGATAAACGGCGAGGCTTTCGTTCAGCCAGCGCGAGATGGTGCCTTGATTGAAATCGCCGCCGGATTCGCCGTGGCCGGAATAATCGAGCCTGAGTGAGCTGTGCCCGGTCTCAGCCGCCCATTCATCGAGGACGACCGCCTTGGTGCCCAGCATGTCGGAACGATAGCCGCCGAGCCAGACCACACCGGGAGATTTGCTTCCGGCTCTGTAACGCAGGGCGATTTTCGCTCCGTCCACGTCGATGAATTCCGGCCCCGCAACGCTCATGACAAATCTCCTCATTTTCCGGGAGTGTTTTTGCATGTTCGCAAAAGAGAGAAAACCCGCATGTGGGGCGAGGCCCTTGAAATGACGGCAAATGTGACCGATATGCCGCTTGTCCGCCGCGAAATGACAACAAAAAGAACGTTTATCACGCGGGGGTGATTTTTCCTGTCAAAGATGCTATTGACTTCGCCGCCCGCTTGACGACATTTCCGCGATCAACTGCGGTTTGATTGGGGATATGCCGTCTGGCAGCGAGTATCCGACCGCATGAGACGTAACAATTCAGGAGATAACGACCATTCGCCGACCCTTCAGAGCGACGCCGGTTCAGAAAGACGGACCGCGCTCCAACCGTGATATCCGGGTTCCCCGGGTTCAGCTTATCGATGCCGAAGGCCAGAACCACGGTGATGTTTCCATTCAGGAAGCTATCGCCATGGCTGAAGAAGCAGGTCTCGATCTCGTCGAGATCGTGCCGAACGCAGAGCCTCCGGTTTGCAAGATCGTCGACCTCGGCAAGCTGAAGTATCAGAATCAGAAAAAGGCCGCCGAAGCGCGCAAGAAGCAGAAAACGGTTGAAATCAAGGAAATCAAGATGCGACCGAACATCGACACCCATGACTATGAGGTGAAGATGAAGGCTGCTCTGCGTTTCTTTGAGGAAGGCGACAAGGTCAAGGTTACCTTGCGTTTCCGTGGACGTGAAATGGCGCACCAGGAACTTGGCATGAAGCTTTTGCAGCGCGTCAAGGAAGACACTGTCGAAATCGCCAAGGTTGAGTCCGAGCCGAAGCTTGAAGGCCGTCAGATGATGATGGTTCTCGCTCCGCGCTGAGCATTTCGAAATGCCTTGGAAAAGCCGCCTTCGGGCGGCTTTTCTTTTGGCCAGACAAATTGGATCATGGAATCGCAATGAAGACTTTGGGCGAATTGGGTAAATATCAGCAGCGTCGGCGTCTTGCGATCGGCGCCGTCGTGGTGCTTCTGGTCGTGGCGCTGCTTTTTGTCAGCTCGCAATCGACCGGCCATTTTCATGAATATATCGAGGCGTTCGGCCTCAGTCTGATCGTCGCGGCCATCATCGGACGCATGTGGTGCACGCTCTATATCGGCGGGCGCAAGAGCGCGGAAATCGTGCAGAGCGGACCGTATTCGGTCACGCGCAATCCACTTTACGTCTTCAGCAGCATCGGCGCGATGGGTATCGGCGCGCAGACCGGCAGCATCATCATTGCGATCGCCTTCGGCGTGCTTTGCTATCTCGCTTTCTCGGTTGTCATCCGGACGGAAGAGAAATTTCTCAAGCAGAATTTCGGCAAGCCTTATGAAGCCTATTGTGCGAGCGTTCCGCGTTTCTTTCCGAAGTTTTCGCTGTTTCGTGACGACAAGGAACTGATCGTCCGGCCTGACCGGATTTATCGCACTTTTCAGGACGGCCTGGTGTTCTTCGTGGCCTATCCGTTTTTCGAGTTCGTGGAATATCTGCAGGACATTCACGTCCTGCCAGTACTTCTGCGGCTTTATTGACGTTCCGGTTGCGATTCAACCCGATTTGGGCCAATTCGGGCATTGCGTTTTGCGGTCTTTGAGCCTATAAGGCCGCGTTCGAACCGCCCGGCAGGGCATGCCGTGGCGGTTTCGTATGCTTTTCGGGCTTGGTCAGTCCGGAAGTAAAACTAGGTTCCCATCCGCATCAGGCATGACCGGACGCCACGCAAGAGGCGTCGAGTGTCGAAGGCACGAGGGGGATCGCAAAGAAGGAGTAGCAAAATGCCCAAGATGAAGACCAAATCGGCCGCCAAGAAGCGGTTCAAGATCACCGGCACCGGCAAAATCAAAGCCGCAGCTGCTGGTAAGCGTCATGGCATGATCAAGCGTTCGAACAAGTTCATTCGCGATGCACGCGGCACCATGGTTCTCGCCGATGCCGATGCAAAGATCGTGAAGCAGTTCCTGCCGAACGGCCTCTAAGATTAGTCTGAGAAGGAGATCATAACATGGCACGCGTAAAACGCGGCGTTACCGCCCACGCAAAGCACAAGAAGGTTCTGGATCAGGCTGCTGGTTTCCGTGGCCGTCGCAAGAACACCATCCGCACCGCCAAGGCTGCAGTTGACCGTTCGAAGCAGTATGCTTACCGCGACCGCAAGAACCGCAAGCGCTCGTTCCGCGCTCTCTGGATCCAGCGCATCAACGCTGCTGTCCGCGAGCAGGGCCTGACCTATGGCCGTTTCATCGACGGTCTTGCCAAGGCTGGCATCGAGATCGACCGCAAGGTTCTGTCCGACATCGCAATCCACGAACCGGATGCATTTGGTGCGCTGGTTGCATCGGCAAAGAAGGCTCTCGAGTACCTCAAGAACACCGAGACGCCGAACGCTTTTGAAGGCGCTGTCCGCTAAGCCAGCCGCCTTTCCCAAGCAGTATCGATAATTTGGGGACCCGCGCTGGCTCGGCTGGCGCGGGTTTTCTCGTTTTAAGGATTCAAAGCGGGCATGAAGGATGAACCGGGCAAGTTGAGACTGGATCTGGATGCGGATGATCTCCGCAGCCTGCTGGTTCTGCTTGTCCAGAGCCGGGGCAAGCGTATTTCCAGCGCCGTCATCGGTGGTCATCGTGTCTGGATCAAGCGCTACGATGCAGAAAGGCGCCCATTTCCGAAGCGTCTGCACAGCCTCATTTCGCCGCTTCTTCCCTATCCGTTCCTGCGCAGCCCGAAGGATGTTGGAGAAGCAGGCATGGCCGACCGCGAAGAGCGCAAGATGAGCGCTTTTCTGCAGGCAGGCTTTCAGGTTCCCAGGATCGTCTACCACCAAGGGGCGGTGATGGTTCTGAGCGATGTCGCGCCGATTATCCAGGACCAGCTTGACCATTTACGTCGCAATGATCCGCAGGGCCATGATGCACTTCTGGTGCATTGCGCCCGCGCGTTGGGTGAGGCCCATGCTGCCGGGCTCTGCCATGGGCGTCCGCACCCGCGCGATTTCTTCGAGAAAAACGGCGTTGCCGGTTTTCTGGATTTCGAGGAGGAACCGGAAACGGTCATGCCGCTTGCTGCTGCACAGGCGCGCGACGTGTGGCTCCTGTTCTTCCAGATCACGGCGCAGGCGCGTCTTGCCGGGACACCGCAGCAGACATTCGCAGCCTATCGTGCGGTCGCGCCCGCTGACGTGATTCCGGAATTGAAGAAAATTGTCGGCTTCTTCCGATTTACCATCGCGCCGCTGAGGCTGTTCCGCCGCATTTTTCTCGGCGGCGATGGAAGACGGCTCTTGCAGGCGATGGAATTTTTTGACGCCAATCTTGATGCGTCTCACCAATCAGGCCAAAGAGAGTAACGACAACGCTTCTTTGGCTGCAAAGCGAAATATGTGGAGCGCTGCAGGCGCAACAGGTAACTCAAAACAAGAGGCGTGGAGCGCTGCAAGCGCGACAGGGAGCTCAAAACAAGAGGCGTGGAGTGCCGCAGGCACGACAGGGATTTAAACAATGAGTGATCTAGAACAACTTGAACGGCAGATTCTCGAAGACATCGCGGCGGCGGCTGACGAGCCTGCCATTGAAGCCGTGCGTGTCGCCGCTCTTGGCAAGAAGGGCTCAGTTTCGGAAAAGCTGAAGACACTGGGCAGCATGACGCCGGAAGAGCGTCAGGCGCAGGGGCCGGCGATCAACGGCTTGAAGAACCGGGTTACCGAAGCGCTGACCGAGCGCAAGACGGAACTGCGCAAGCAAGCGATTGCCGCTCGCCTTGAGCGCGAAAAGGTCGATGTGACGCTGCCGGTGCGTGAAAGCGCTGCATCGCGCGGTCGCATTCATCCGATTTCACAGGTCATCGATGAGATCACCGCAATCTTCGCCGATATGGGTTTCTCGATTGCCGAAGGTCCGGATATCGAAACCGATTATTACAATTTCACGGCTCTGAACTTCCCCGAAGGCCATCCGGCGCGCGAAATGCACGACACCTTCTTCTTCAATGCAGACGAGAAGGGCGAGCGCAAGTTGCTGCGCACGCATACCTCGCCGGTGCAGGTGCACACGATGGAGAAGTTCGCGGCCATCCGTGACAAGGAAGACCGTGACGAGCCGATCCGCATCGTCATTCCGGGCAAGACCTATCGCATGGATTCCGACGCCACCCATTCGCCGATGTTCCATCAGGTCGAAGGTCTGGTTGTCGATAAGTCGGCCAATGTCGCCAACATGAAGTGGGTGCTGGAAGAGTTCTGCAAATCCTTCTTTGAAGTGCCTTCGGTCAAGATGCGTATGCGTCCGAGCTTCTTCCCGTTCACTGAGCCATCGGTCGAGGTTGATATTCAGTGCGACCGTTCCGGTCCGCATGTGAAGTTCGGCGAGGGCAATGACTGGCTTGAAATTCTGGGCTGCGGCATGGTGCATCCGAATGTGCTGCGCGCTTCCGGCTACGACCCAGACGTCTATCAGGGCTTTGCATGGGGCATGGGCATCGATCGCATCGCCATGCTGAAATACGGCATGCCTGATCTGCGCGCTTTCTTCGACGCCGATGTGCGCTGGATCGAACATTACGGTTTCCGTCCGCTCGACATTCCGACGCTTTTCGGCGGACTGAGCGCTTAAGGACAGGAAGGGACAAGACAAATGAAATTCACGCTTTCCTGGCTCAAGGATCACCTTGAAACCGATGCGACGCTGGAACAGATCGTCGAGAAGCTGACCGATATTGGTCTGGAAGTGGAATCGGTCGACGACCGCGCTGCTTTCAAGGCCTTCAAGATCGCCAAGGTCGTAAGCGCTGTTCAGCATCCGGATGCCGACAAGCTGCGCGTACTTTCCGTCGATACGGGTGACGGCAAGCCGGTCCAGGTCGTTTGCGGCGCGCCAAACGCCCGCGCTGGTCTGGTCGGTGTATTGGGCCGTCCGGGTGACTATGTTCCGGGCCTCGATGTCACGCTTTCCGTTGGCAAGATTCGCGGTGTCGAAAGTTTCGGCATGATGTGTTCCGAGCGCGAGCTGGAGCTTTCCGACGAGCACAATGGCATCATCGACCTGCCGGAAGATGCTCCGGTCGGCACCAGCTTTGCAACCTATGCCGGACTGGACGATGCGGTGATCGAGATTGGCCTGACGCCGAACCGTGCCGATTGCACCGGCATTCATGGCATTGCACGTGATCTTGCTGCTGCTGGTCTAGGCACGGTCAAGAACACTTTGCCGGAAGCGGTGAAGGGCGAAGGCGAAACGCCGGTCAAGGTCATTCTGGATCAGGATGACGAGAACCCGTTCTGCACTGGTTTCGCACTGCGCATGGTCAAGGGCGTGAAAAATGGCCCAAGCCCCAAATGGATGCAGCAGCGTCTGAAGGCCATCGGCTTGCGCCCGATCAATGCGCTGGTCGACATCACCAATTATGTGACCTTCGATCAGGGCCGTCCGCTGCACGTCTTCGACGCTGCCAAGGTCAAGGGCAATCTGACGGTGCGTCTGGCAAAGGATGGCGAAACCATTCTCGGTCTCGATCAGCGTGAATATAAGTTCAAGCCGGGCATGTATGTGATTGCCGATGAGAACGGTCCCGAATCGATCGCCGGTATCATGGGCGGCGAGCATTCCGGTTGCGATGAAAACACCACCGATGTGTTGATCGAATCGGCTCTCTGGGACCCGCGCATGATTGCGCGCACGGGCCGCGAACTCGGCATCGTTACCGATGCGCGCTATCGTTTCGAGCGTGGCGTCGATCCGGAAATGATGGTTCCGGGTGCAGAACTGGCAACCAAGTTGGTGCTGGAACTCTGTGGCGGCGAGCCGACAGTTCTCGACGTGGTTGGATATAGCAAGCCTACGCCGCGCGTGATCGATTTCCCGGTATCGGAAGTCAAGCGCCTGACGGGCATCGAGGTTTCCTACGACGCATCCTTCGATATCCTGAAGCGTCTTGGCTTCAGCGTTGAAGGCGACGGCAAGGTTATCAAGGCCACTGTTCCGACGTGGCGTGGCGACGTGGAAGGCAAGGCCGACCTCGTTGAAGAAGTCATGCGCATTCATGGCATCAACCAGATCGACCCGCAGCCGCTGCCGGGGCTTGGCACGGTCAATGGCCGTATCCTGACCACCTTGCAGATCAGAACCCGCCATGCCCGCCGCATGCTCGCTTCGCGCGGCATGATGGAAGCCGTGACCTATTCCTTCATTTCCGACGCGCAAGCCAAAGCTTTTGGTGGTGGCAAGCCGGAACTGAAGCTGGCGAACCCGATTGCCGCCGATATGTCGGACATGCGTCCTTCGCTCCTGCCGGGCCTGCTGGTCGCAGCACAGCGCAATGCGGATCGCGGTTTCGGCGATACGGCACTGTTCGAGGTTTCGGGCATTTATGAAGGCGATACGCCAGACAAGCAGCGTCGCGTGGCGGGTGGCGTGCGCCGCGGTACGGCCAAGGTTGATGGCTCGGGTCGTTTCTGGGCTGGTAATGCAGCTCCCGTCGGCGTCTTCGATGCCAAGGCTGATGCATTGGCAGCACTTGAAGCTGCTGGCGCTCCGGTTGACCGCATCCAGATCGAAGCCGGTGGTCCTGAATGGTTCCATCCGGGCCGTTCGGGAACGCTGAAACTCGGACCGAAGGTCGTTCTTGGCACCTTCGGTGAGTTCCATCCAGACACGCTGGAAGCGCTCGATGTTTCGGGCGCACTCTGCGGCTTCGAGGTCTACATCGATGCGATACCTGAGCCGAAGGCGAAATCCACACGCACCAAGCCGGCTTTGAACCTCTCGCAGTTCCAGAGCCTCAAGCGTGATTTTGCGTTTGTGGTGGATGCAGATGTGGAAGCTGGAAATGTCGTGAAGGCGGTTTCGTCGGCGGACAAGAAGCTGATTGCCGGTGTTCAGGTCTTCGATATCTTCACAGGCGCATCGCTGGGTGAAGGCAAGAAGTCGATCGCGGTTGAAGTGCTGCTGCAGCCGCAGGACCGCACATTGACGGATGAAGATCTGGAAGCACTATCGAAGCATGTCGTGGCCAGTGTGGCCAAGCAGACCGGCGGCGTGCTGCGCGGATAAGCATGAAATAAAAAGCCCGCCAGATGGCGGGCTTTTTCATAGCGCTATTCAGCGGCCTGTCTCGTCCTTGCTGGCAGAGCCATCATCGCCATATCGATGATCTTTTGTACCGCGGCGCGCGAATTGCCATCGCGGGCTTCAAAAGAAATGCTCTGTTGGATCATGTGATAGAATTCGGTCATCTGTGCGGTATCGGCATTGGAGGGTAGATCACCTGCCCCTACCGCCTGCTGCAAGCGCTTGGAAAGCCGCTCATGATTTGCGTGTCGGATAGCCTGGAGAAATTCCTTCACAGGCACATTTTCCGGTTTGCACTGGATCGAGCTTACACTGATCATACAGCCGCCCGCCGGGCAGGCGAAAGCGCTGTCTGCGCTCAGTTCCAGCCAGCGGCGCATGCCCTCCTGAATGGTGGTCGCGTTTTCCAGTGCGTCGAAAGGAGCGGCGCCGATGGTACGGCGATAATAGTCGACGGCTTCACGAAACGCCTGCTCCTTATTGCCGAAGGCGGCATAGAAACTTGGCGGCGTAATGCCGATGGCGGTCGTGAAGTCGTTGATCTGGGCGCACTCATAGCCTTTGGCCCAGAAAACCTTCATCACCTTGTCCAGCGCTGCGTCGCGGTCGAAGCTGCGCGGGCGTCCGCGTGGAACCATTTTTCTCCCTTTCTGTAATCATCCTTATATAATTCTCTTGACCCTTTCGGGCAAGGCGATATTAATTATGTAGTCTACACTATATAATTAGGATTCGTCCCATGAACGATACGTGCGAATCCGCCCTTGCGGCGGAAGAGGTTTCTGCGTCTTCGCAAAAGGCGCGAGCGATCCCGCTGGTTGTCTATTGCCTCAGCTTAGGCGTGTTCGCGCTCACGACTTCCGAACTCATGATCTCGGGCATGCTGCCTTCACTTCAGGTGGCGTTCGACCGTTCCATCGCCGATATCGGCAATCTCATTTCGCTTTATGCGCTTGGCATGATGATCGGCGGACCGCTGGTCACGATCCTGTTTCTGGCGTTGAAGATCGAGAACAAGCGGGGACTTCTGATTCTGCTTGTATTTTATGCGGCGGCGCAAAGCGTGGCCGCGTCCACAAGCAGCTTCCAAATTCTGCTGATCGCCCGTGTTTTGACCGGTATGGCGGCGGCAACGAGCTTCGGGCTGATGCTTGCCATTACGGCACAGCTCGTCGGACCGGAACTGCGCGGGCGAGCTTCATCGCTGGTCTTTGCCGGCCTCATGCTCTGCACCGTCTTCGGCGTGCCGATAGCGACGGCGATCACCAATGCGTTCGGCTGGCGGGCGAGCTTCTGGGCCATTGTGGTCCTGATTCTGGTATGCGCGCTTGTCATCGCAATCAAGATTGAGTCGTCGCCCGATACGCCGCAGGCCGATCTGCGCTCTGAACTGAAGGAAATGCGCAAGCCGAAACTCTGGGCCGCCTATGCCACGAGCGCGCTCGTCATTGGTTCGTCTTTCGCGGTCTACAGCTATCTGTCACCGATCACGGTGGAGCTTGCCGGCTTCTCCGCAATGCAGGTGCCATTTTTGCTTGCCGTCTATGGCGGCGCCAATATCGTCGGCAACTATGTCACCGGTCGCTTTGCCGACCGTCACACGATTCCGACTATCGCCATCGGTCTTGTGTTGATGCTGTCGGCCATGCTGATTTTCGCGCTTTTCGCCGAGCTGAAACTGGCTACGATCCTTGCCATCGTGATGATCGGCCTGACGGGCATAGCACTTAATCCTGCCTTTATCGCGAGGGTGATGCGGATCGCGCATCCGGGCGCGCTGGTGAACGCCATGCATGCATCGGTCATCAATATCGGTCTCGGGCTTGGGCCGTGGGTTGGTGGACAGGCAATGGAGGCAGGCTATGGCCTGCATGCACCTCTATGGGTCGGCTTTGCCATGACACTGGCCGGGCTTCTGACGCTTGCACCGCCAGCTCTGCGCAGGATGTAAAAAAGGGAGCCCGACGGGCTCCCCTTTTATTTGGAGCATTTATCAAAGACCGGTCAAAGCAAGCTGCTGTTCGTTGTAACGCTTGCCTGCGATCAGGTCGGGTGCGGATACCTCATCCAGACGCTGCAAATCCTGTGGTGTCAGTGTGATGTCCACGGCTTTCACATTGTCTTCCAGATGATGGATCTTGCGGACACCGGGGATCGGCACGATGAAATCGCCCCGGCTCAGTACCCATGCCAGCGCCAGCTGTGCGGGCGTGACCTGCTTTTCCTGTGCGATCTCGACGATACGATCCACCTGCCGATTGTTGGCTTCCAGATTGCCCGGCTGGAAACGCGGCAGGGTCTTGCGGAAGTCGTCTTCGGCGAGATCGGACTGTGAACGCAACGTGCCGGTCAGCATACCGCGCCCAAGCGGGCTATAGGGTACGAAACCGATACCAAGTTCACGGCAGACTGGCAGCACATTGTCTTCCGGATCGCGTGCCCATAGCGAATACTCGCTTTGCAACGCGGCGATGGGATGGACCGCATGCGCGCGGCGCAAGGTGGTGCTACCTGCTTCCGAAAGACCGATGGCGCGTATCTTTCCCTCATCGATCAGGTCTTTCAAAGTGCCAACCACATCTTCGATCGGTACGGATGGATCGACGCGGTGCTGGTAGAACAGATCGATCACATCGATGCCAAGCCGCTTCAGGGAGGCCTCGGCTACGTCGCGAATATGTTCAGGACGGCTATCGACACCCTTCATCTGGCCGTCTTCGATCTTGAAGCCGAACTTCGTTGCAATCGTCACCCGTTCACGGAATGGCTTGAGCGCCTTGCCGACGAGTTTCTCATTCTCGAACGGGCCATAGACCTCCGCAGTATCGAAAAATGTCACGCCAACGTCGACGGCGCGGTGCAGCGTGCGGATTGCATCCTGTTCGTCCTGCCCCCCATAGGCGTGTGTCATTCCCATGCAGCCGAAACCAAGGGCGGAAACGCTCAATTGCTGGCCGAGTTTGCGCTGTTGCATCGTAGTTCCTTTCGAATGGCTGATTGAAAGTACTGAAAATTGTGCGGGAGGATCGGGAGGAGATTCTGGGTGGACGCGCCTTCAAGCTGCCTGCGCCCAAGCCCGGGACCATGTTGCGAACCATAAAACAGGGTGATCAGTTCGATAATACCGATTTATTTTCACGGCTTGTTCTGTAATTTGTAACAATGAATCGAAGTCAACTGTCACAGCTTGCCGTTCTAGCCGCCGTTGCCGCGCATGGAAGTTTCCGTGGCGCTGCGCGGGAACTGGCGATTGCGCCCTCGGCCGTCAGCCATGCGGTGGCAACACTGGAGGACAGTCTGGGCGTGCGTCTTCTTGCACGCACAACACGCAGCGTCGCCCCGACGGAGGCCGGGCGGCAATTGCTGGAGAGGCTGGCACCGGCGCTTGAGGAGATCAATGCGGCTTTGGGTGCCGCCGTCGATTCGCGGGATCGACCGTCCGGGGTGCTGCGCATCACAGCGCCCTATGTGGCGGCGCAACTTGTCATCGCTCCGCGTCTGGGCGAATTCGCCAGAGCTTATCCCGACATTACACTCGATCTGCGGGTGGAAAATGGCTTCACCGATATCGTAGCGGCTGGCTTCGACGCAGGCGTGCGTCTCGGTGAGAGCCTCGAAGCGGATATGATTGCAACGCGGTTGACCGGCAATGTGCGTGCGGCAATCGTCGCGGCACCGAATTATTTCGATAACCGTTCAGCTCCCGTCGAACCGCGCGATCTTTTGCAGCACGCATGTATCCGCCATCGTTTTCCGAGCGGGCGAACCTATCGCTGGGAGTTCGAAAAAGCGGGCGAAGTGCAGGAAATAGCCATTGAGGGACCTCTGATTGTCAATGACGATAGGGTTATTCTGGAAGCAGCCCTGAACGGTACGGGGCTTGCTTATCTGTTCGAAGCCTATGTTCACGATGCATTGGCGAATGGACGTCTTGTCCGGGTCCTGGAAGACTGGTGCCAGCCTTTCGCCGGGCTTTATCTCTATTATCCAAGCCGCCGCCAGATGCGCCCGGCCTTGCGCGCATTCATCGACTTTTATCGCCATGGGTCGGGGAGCGGTCAATGAAGGCAACGTCGAACCATTTGCGTCATGCCGGTCTGCCACTCGCACGGCAGCGGGATATCTTTTCACAGATGATTCTGGAAAGCCCGCTGCTGACGGATGCGCTGCATCGGCTGCATGAACTCGGCGGGGAATCATCCAAATTCTGGCTCGTCTCCGGTGCCCTCTACAACACCATCTGGAATCGACTGACTAGGCGACAGGCTCTGCATGGGATCAAGGATCTCGATATTATCTATTTCGACGGCAGCGATCTTTCCTGGGAAGCAGAGGATGCGGTTATCACCCGCGGGGCTGACGTCTTCCGCGGCTTTCCGCTTCCGGTGCAGATTCGCAATCAGGCGCGGGTGCATCTGTGGTTCGAAAAGCGCTTTGGACAGCCCTATGCATCGCTTCGCTCTGCGACCGAATCGATAGAACGCTATTCGACGATTGCCCATTGTGTGGGTGCGCGGCTGGCAAAAGAGGGCGAGGCGACGGAGGATGGGCTGCTCATCCACGCTCCATTCGGCTTTGATGATATTTTTTCATTTCGCATTCGGCCCAATCGTGCCATCGATAACCGCGAAACGCATGAGATCAAGGCAACCCGCGCGCTGAAATTCTGGCCGGAACTGAGAGTTCAGGACTGGGACACGCCGGAATGAGCCCGGTTCTTGCTTTGAATGAAAGAGGGAACAGCATGTTTCGTTGGGGTATCCTTTCAACTGCCAAGATTGGCGTCACGCAGGTAATTCCAGCGCTTTGCGCGTCCGAAAATGGCGTTGTTCATGCCATTGCAAGCCGCGACCTGTCGCGGGCACGCGCCGTCGCCGACCGTTTCGGTGCACCGCTGGCATTCGGTTCCTATGAAGAACTTTTGGCCAGCGACGCTATCGACGGCGTCTATATACCGCTGCCGACCTCGCAGCACATCGAATGGAGTCTCAAGGCGGCTGAAGCAGGCAAGCATGTCCTTTGCGAAAAGCCGATTGCACTCAAGGCCGACGATATCGACCAGCTTATTGCCGCGCGTGACAAGCACAAGGTTACGATGGCTGAAGCCTTCATGGTCTATTACCATCCGCAGTGGATCAAGCTGCAGGAACTTCTGGCCGAAGGCGCTATCGGCAGGCTCCGCCATGTGCAGGGCGCTTTTTCCTATTTCAATGTCGATCCGGGCAATATGCGTAACCAGCCGGAACTGGGCGGCGGCGCCCTGCCGGATATTGGCGTCTATCCGACTGTGGTAACCCGTATGGTTACCGGTCAGGAACCGGTGTCGGTTCAGGCGTCGGTCGAATATGATCCGGCCTTCGGCACCGACCGTTATGCCAATGTTTCGGCGCGTTTCGACGGTTTTGACCTGACCTTCTATGTCGCCACGCAACTTGGCGCTCGACAGACGATGGTCTTCCACGGCGACAAGGGCTTCATCGAAGTCTATGCGCCGTTCAATACCGGCAAATATGGTCATGGCAGCATCGCGCTTTTCGATGCCGGTCACACGAAGGCGACGGAATGGTCGTTCGGTGACGCCAATCATTATCAGCTTCAGGCCGAGAGTTTTGTGCGTGCTGCGCGTGGCGATAAGGATGCGCGGCTTTTCTCGCTTGAAAACTCGAAGGCGAACCAGAAATTCATCGATGCGATCTACCGAGCGGCAAAAGACGGCAAATCGGCTATGGTATGATGGTCGGCGCGCACTATGTAGTGCAGCGGCGACCCCTATTTTGTACGTCGATAGGTCCCTGTCAGTATTTCCGGGTGCGGAATCTGCCTCAGCTTGGCTGTTGTGACTTGCAGTAAAAAACCGCGTTTCTTATATACGCCTCGCACAGGGCATTGATGTGCGTCTGGAAACCGGTCCGGTATCTGGACAAGCATCGTGAAAAGCGCATTGTGAAACCGATAGGAACCGCCCATGGAACGCTCGGTAGAGGTCTTGGCGGTTTGCTGAATGGAGAGAAATATGGCTAAAGTAATTGGTATCGATCTGGGAACGACCAACTCCTGCGTATCCGTCATGGACGGCAAAAACGCGAAGGTCATCGAAAATGCCGAAGGTGCGCGTACAACCCCTTCGATCGTTGCATTCACGGATAGTGACGAACGTCTTATCGGCCAGCCTGCCAAGCGTCAGGCCGTCACCAATCCGGAAGGTACCATTTTTGCGGTCAAGCGCCTGATCGGCCGCCGCTTTGACGACCCGATGGTTACCAAGGACAAGGACCTTGTCCCATACCAGATCGTCAAGGGCGACAATGGCGATGCCTGGGTTGAAGTCCACGGCAAGAAATATTCCCCGTCGCAGGTTTCTGCGATGATCCTTCAGAAGATGAAGGAAACTGCTGAGTCTTATCTCGGCGAAACGGTTACGCAGGCGGTTATCACCGTCCCGGCCTACTTCAACGACGCTCAGCGCCAGGCAACCAAGGATGCCGGCAAGATCGCTGGTCTTGAAGTGCTGCGTATCATCAACGAGCCGACGGCTGCTGCGCTCGCTTACGGTCTGGACAAGAACGAAGGCAAGACCATTGCTGTTTATGACCTTGGCGGCGGTACCTTCGACGTGTCGATCCTCGAGATCGGTGACGGCGTCTTTGAAGTGAAGTCGACCAATGGCGACACCTTCCTCGGCGGTGAAGACTTTGACATGCGTCTGGTCGAATACCTCGTGGCCGAGTTCAAGAAGGAAAGCGGCATCGACCTCAAGAACGACAAGCTCGCTCTGCAGCGCCTCAAGGAAGCTGCCGAAAAAGCCAAGATCGAACTGTCGTCCGCGCAGCAGACCGAAGTCAATCTGCCGTTCATCACGGCCGACCAGACCGGTCCGAAGCATCTTGCCATCAAGCTGTCGCGCGCCAAGTTCGAAAGCCTGGTCGACGATCTCGTTCAGCGCACCATCGAGCCTTGCAAGGCAGCGCTGAAGGATGCCGGTCTGAAGGCTGGCGAAATCGACGAAGTGATTCTGGTCGGCGGCATGACCCGCATGCCGAAGATTCAGGAAGTCGTGAAGGCCTTCTTCGGCAAGGAGCCGCACAAGGGCGTTAATCCTGATGAAGTCGTCGCCATGGGCGCGGCAATTCAGGCAGGCGTTCTGCAGGGCGACGTCAAGGACGTTCTGCTGCTCGACGTGACCCCGCTTTCGCTGGGTATCGAAACGCTGGGCGGTGTGTTCACCCGTCTGATCGAACGCAACACCACGATCCCGACCAAGAAGTCGCAGACCTTCTCCACCGCCGAAGACAACCAGTCGGCCGTGACGATCCGCGTCTTCCAGGGCGAGCGTGAAATGGCTGCCGACAACAAGATGCTCGGCCAGTTCGACCTCGTCGGCATTCCGCCCGCACCGCGTGGCGTGCCGCAGATCGAAGTGACCTTCGACATCGACGCCAACGGTATCGTCAACGTGACGGCCAAGGACAAGGGCACGGGCAAGGAGCATCAGATCCGCATTCAGGCATCCGGTGGTCTGAGTGATGCCGACATCGAAAAGATGGTCAAGGACGCCGAGGCGAATGCCGAAGCGGACAAGAAGCGCCGCGATGCCGTGGAAGCCAAGAACCAGGGCGAAAGCCTCGTTCATTCGACCGAAAAGTCGCTGAGCGAATATGGTGACAAGGTTTCGGCTGATGACAAGAAGGCCATTGAGGATGCTCTCGCAAGCCTCAAGACTTCGCTTGAAGGCGACGATGCCGAGGACATCAAGGCGAAGACGCAGACGCTCGCCGAAGCTTCCATGAAGCTTGGTCAGGCCATGTATGAGGCCGCTCAGGCTGCTGAAACCGGTTCTGCCGGCGGTAGCGAAGAAGCTGCTTCGAACGACGATGTTGTCGACGCCGATTACGAAGAAATCGACGACGACAAGAAGAAGTCGTAATTTCAGGCTCTATACGCTCAAGCCCGGGGCTCTGCCCCGGGCTTTTGCCAATTTTCGAGATGTTCATATTCGCAGGTTTTGTATAAGCCTGCATATTGGCTGGTATCGGTAGAAAGTACCGATGGAAATATCAGGCAGATCAGCCTCTATTTGAAAAATCGCGCTGGCCTGCATACATCTTGAAAAGCATGAGACGGTTTCGGGCAAAGTGGTGTTGACGCTGAAACCCGGAGTGCTGCTCTGACGCATTGAGTCGGAAGGCGCTTCGATAGATGAACAATTGGAAACGCTGGCCCCTGACAAGTGTTGAACGCTTTGGGGCGTGTCGCACGAATCTGGGGACCGGTTTCGGGATACGATGTCCGTGAAAGCAAAAGGCGCGTTCCTGCCGCCGGGATAACGAACTGATGAAGATCGACTACTACGAAGCTCTGGGTGTTGAAAGAACGGCAGACGATAAGGTGCTGAAAACCGCCTTTCGCAAGCTCGCGATGGAGTACCATCCGGATCGCAATCCGAACAATCCGGAAGCTGAACGCAAGTTCAAGGAAATCGGCGAAGCTTACGAAACGCTGAAGGATCCGCAGAAGCGTGCCGCTTATGACCGGTTCGGCCACGCAGCCTTTGAAAATGGTGGCATGGGCGGCGGTTTCGGCAACGGTTTTGGTGGCTCTGGCGGTTTTGCCGATATCTTCGAAGACATTTTTGGCGAGATGATGGGTGGCGGTCGTCGTCGCTCCAATGGCGGACGCGAACGCGGCGCCGATCTTCGCTACAATATGGAAGTGACGCTGGAGGAAGCCTATGCGGGCAAGACCGCGCAGATTCGCGTTCCGACATCCATCACCTGCGACGAATGCTCCGGCTCCGGCGCAAAGGCCGGCTCCCAGCCGACCACCTGTACCATGTGTTCCGGTTCGGGCCGCGTTCGCGCTGCCCAGGGCTTCTTCTCGGTGGAGCGCACCTGCCCGACCTGTAACGGTCGCGGACAGATAATCAAGGATCCTTGCGGCAAGTGCCATGGCCAGGGTCGCGTCACGCAGGAACGTTCGCTGTCGGTCAATATTCCGGCAGGTATCGAGGATGGCACCCGTATCCGCCTGTCCGGTGAAGGCGAAGCTGGCATGCGCGGTGGCCCTTCAGGTGATCTCTACATTTTCCTTTCGGTCAAACCGCACGAGTTCTTCCAGCGTGACGGCTCCGACCTCTATTGCAAGGTGCCGATCTCGATGACGACGGCAGCCCTTGGTGGTCAGTTCGAAGTCTCGACGCTGGATGGCACGCAGACGCGGGTCAAGGTTCCGGACGGCACACAGAACGGCAAGCAGTTCCGCCTCAAGGGCAAGGGCATGCCGGTTCTGCGTCAGGCCGCCGTTGGCGATCTTTATATACAGATCGACATTGAGACGCCGCAGAACCTGTCCAAACGCCAGCGTGAACTGCTGGAAGAGTTCGAAAAACTTTCCTCGCAAGAGAACAGCCCGAAATCAGCGGGGTTCTTCTCAAGGATGAAAGAATTCTTTGAAGGTATCGGTGAATAATAAAGGGAGCTTTTTGGCTCCCTTTTTTGTTCTTTTCCTTATTCACGCCTTGCTTAGGGAATTCAAAGCGGCATAAACTTGTCCAATAACGACAATGGGAGCAGCAAGAATGGCAGGACAGCTCGGCAGGAAACTGGCCGCTAAGTTCGATGAGGAGATCCGTTTTTTCAAGGGATGGATAGACGGGCCGAAAGCGGTCGGCGCTATTTTGCCGACGAGTTCCATTACCGCGCGCCGTATGGCGAGCGTCATCGATACCGGTTCCGGCCTTCCGGTTCTGGAACTCGGACCGGGCACGGGCGTGATTACCAAGGCGATCTTGAAACAGGGCGTGAAACCTGCCGACCTCTATTCCATCGAATATTCGCAGGACTTCGTGGATCACTTGAATACGATCTTTCCGGAGGTCAACATCATTCAGGGCGATGCCTTCGATCTCGATAGCGCGTTGGGTGAGAAGAAAGACCAGAAATTCGACTGCATCATCTCTGCTGTGCCGATGCTCAATTTCCCGATGGACAAGCGCATCCAGCTCGTGGAAAGCCTGCTTTCGCGCATTCCACACGGACGGCCTCTGATGCAGATCACCTATGGTCCCTTGCCACCGGTTCCAGCCGGTCGCGGCAATTATACCGTTCAGCACTATGATTTTGTGGTGCGCAATGTGCCACCGGCGCAGCTTTGGGTTTATCGCAGCCCTTTGGTCTAGTGGTCTGATTCCGACATTTGCGTCCCTCTGATACAAGCGCCGAGCAAATGTCGGAATCGCAAAGACCACTAGTAACTTTATGTATCTAGTGGATTTTTCGAATTTGACGTTTGAAACAGCATCTCATTCAGTCGGGATTCAAACGTCAAATTCAATCCACTAGTTTCGCACGAGGCTTTTCATGACTGCACGTATTCTCGTCTTCGCGGGTTCAGTTCGCATCGGCGCTTTTTCCGGCCATATGGCAGATGCCGCCGAGAAAGAATTACGGGCGCAAGGTGCGCAGGTCACGCGCATCACGCTTGCCGACTATCCGCTGCCGATCATGGATCAGAATCTGGAAAACGAGCATGGCGTTCCCGAGAACGCCATGCGGCTCGGTCGCCTGTTTGCGGAACAGGACGGTCTGATGATCTGCTCGCCGGAATATAATGCATCGATCCCGCCGCTTCTGAAAAACACCATCGATTGGGTCAGTCGCATTTCAAGGGACGGAGACAGGCCGTTCAGGCCTTATGCCGGTCTGACTGTCGGCCTCTGTTCCAGCTCCGACGGTATGTTTGCCGGTATGCGTGGACTCTACCACCTGCGCGCCGTTCTGATGAATGTCGGCGTACAGATTGTCACCGAGCAATGCTCGGTCGGTCATGCATCGGTGGCGTTCAATGACGATGGTACGCTGAAAGAAGAACGCAGCGCGAGAATGCTCTCCGCTGTCTGCCGCAGCCTCATCGCACGGGTGGAAGAAGCGAAAAGCTGATTCCGTCTCTTTCGTAACGGGTCCTGTTGTGCGAAGAGAATAAAAATCACCACGGAGACTCTCATGACGACGACAGATTTGCGCGATCAAGCGCCCGGGGAAGCATCGGGGCGCTTGATCGTGGGCCTCGACGTGCCGACCATCGCCGATGCTGAGAAGGCGGTCGAAGAGCTGGGCGACACTGTTTCCTTCTACAAGATCGGGTATCAGCTGGTTTTTGCGGGTGGTCTCGATTTCGCAAAAAGCCTTGTGGCGGCGAAGAAGAAAGTCTTCCTCGACATGAAGCTGCTTGATATCGACAACACCATCGCGAAGGGTGTTGAGAATGTCGCGAAGATGGGTGTTTCCATGCTCACGCTGCATGCCTATCCGAAAGCGATGCGGGCAGCGGTGGAAGCCGCCAAGGGATCGGACCTCTGCCTCTTGGGCGTGACGGTTTTAACCTCAATGGACAATGCCGATCTGCGGGAAGCAGGTTATTCTGACGATGCCGAAACGCTGGTGCTGAAACGCGCCGTTCAGGCGCGTGAGGCTGGTATGGGCGGCATTGTTGCTTCCGCGGTCGAAGCGGCAGCCATCCGTCAGGCGGTCGGCCCGGATATGGCCATCGTCACGCCGGGCATTCGTCTCGCCGGTTCGGAAAAAGGTGACCAGAAACGGGTCATGACCCCTGCAGATGCCTTGAAGGCCGGAGCCAGCCATCTGGTCGTTGCCCGTCCGATTGTCGGCGCGGTTGATCGCAAAGCGGCGGCCCTTGCCATTCTCGATGAAATGCGTTCCGTTGCCTAGAGCATTTCCAGCGAAAGTGCGAAGCGGTTTTGCGCGGGATAATGCGGTGGAAAAGATTACGAGCTAGTGGAGGAAGCAGCATGACTAAAGCCTACTGGATTGCCCGTGTGGATGTCCGTGATTCCGAGCGATACAAGGATTATGTTTCAACGGCGAAACCGGCATTTGAACGTTATGGTGCAAATTTCATCGCTCGTGGCGGCACGGCTGATGCAGTTGAGGGACAAGGTCGCGCCCGCAACGTGATCATCGAATTCGAAACCATGCAGCACGCGCTCGATTGCTATAATTCGCCGGAATATCAGGCGGCGAAGGCGATCCGCCAGACGGTTGCGGATGGTGAAATCGTCATCGTCGAAGGCGTTTAGAGTTCCGATCAGATAGGATCTGATCGGAACTCTAACCTATTATATTTTAAGCATAATCTTATCGATCCTCGTTTCACTTCGGTCGGATTATGCTCTAAAATCAAAGGGCCCGCAGGGGCTCTTTTTTATTTGCTGTTTAGAGCCGGACTGGCGGATCGTGCCGTCCGGCAAGCGTCAGATCGAGCAGCAGAACCTTTCCGGCATGGGGATCGGAACGGCGAGCCTCTTCATCGAGGCCTTCATTGGCGCTGGTTACGATCATCACCGTCGCATCCGGTCCGACAAAAGCAGGGCATGATGGTTGGCGGACCGGCAGTGAAATCGAGCGGATCAGGCGGCCTTGCGGTGAATAGGCATTGAGCGAACTGCCGCCCCAACAGGCATTCCACAGCGTGCCTTCCGCATCAACGACCGAGCCATCGACGCCGCCTTCTTCGGCCCGGTGGTGGAAGACGCTTTTGTCGGATATCGGTAATCCTGTCTCAGGGTCTGTATCGACCCGCCAGATGATGTTGCGATCCGTGTCGGCGAAATAGGCGATCTTTCCATCGGAAGAAAAGCAGATTGAGTTGGTGATCGTGATACCGGAGAAAAGCTTTTTCACCTGGCCTTCGCGATACCACCAGATCGAGCCTGCATCGGTCTCGGCTTTTTTGCCCATCGTGCCGATCCAGAACGATCCTGATGGATGCACACGCGCATCGTTGGAACGGGTGACGTCATTCTCGGCTTCAAGTGGATGATGAAGAGTCAATCGCCCATTGGCGCGCTCGCGAATGAACAGCCCATGCTCACTGACGATCAGCTGCCGGTCACGGTCGATAACGGCGAGGGCGCTGGCCTTCATGCCGAGCGCATGGACGTGAATTTCGCCGCTGTCCCAGTTCTTCTCGATCAGTTTCTGGCCGAGAATATCGAACCACCAGACATTTCCGCTCAGTGGATCATAGCCGGGGCCTTCGCCTAGTTCTGCTACATGGTCGGCAAACAGGGTAGTTTTTACGACGGTCACTTTTTCCTCCCGAGACGCCCGAAGCGATTGCATCCAACATAATCAACGGATGAAAGCTGATCCAGTTCAACTTCAAGCATTGTAAGTGCACAACAGACACCCGAGAACGGATTGAGAGAAAGGACTATGTTGCCCAGTCATTCCGTTTTAGATTTCCCGCAACTTCGAATCGCGAGGAAATCATGGCTCTCAAAGTCGCGGTCCAGATGGACCATATCAGCACGGTGAACATTGCGGGCGATACCACATTCGCCCTTTCGCTCGAGGCGCAGAAGCGCGGTCATGAGCTTTACCATTATACGCCAGACCGGCTTTCGATGCGCGATGGCGTCGTTTCTGCCCGCTTGGAAAAGATGGAAGTGCGCGACGTCAAGGGCGATCACTATACGCTGGGTGAGCCGATCCGCCGCGACCTGTCGGAAATGGATGTGGTGCTTCTGCGTCAGGACCCGCCCTTCGACATGAACTATATTACCACCACCCATCTTCTGGAGCGGATTCACCCGAAAACACTGGTTGTCAACGATCCGGCATGGGTGCGCAACAGTCCCGAAAAAATCTTTGTGACAGAGTTTCCCGACCTGATGCCGGAAACGCTCATCACCAAGGACCCGCAGGAAGTCATGGATTTCCGTCGCGAGTTCGGCGACATCATTTTGAAGCCGCTTTATGGTAATGGTGGTGCGGGCGTCTTCCATCTGGCCGATGGTGACCGCAACCTGACCTCGCTTCTGGAAATGTTCGGTCAGCTCTTCAAGGAGCCGTTCATTGCACAACGTTATCTGAAGGACGTACGCGCCGGCGACAAGCGCATCATCCTGATTGATGGTGAACCTGTCGGCGCAATCAATCGCGTGCCGTCGGAAACCGATGCCCGTTCCAACATGCATGTCGGCGGGCGTGCGGAACAGAGCAAGCTAACGCCACGTGAACGCGAGATTTGCGAGCGCATTGGCCCGTCACTGAAAGAACGTGGTTTCATTCTGGTCGGCATTGATGTGATCGGCGACTACATGACCGAAATCAACGTTACCTCTCCAACTGGTATCCGCGAAATCCAGCGTTTCGACGGGACTAATATCGCGGCCCTGTTCTGGGATGCGGTAGAAGCCAAGCGTTAATTTGTTCTCTTAACGTTCTTGAGTTTACCGCTCGCTCGTGCTTAACTCTCTAAGTTGTATTTGAGTCTTTACTCACTTAAGAGATGTGGTGCGTGGCGAGCGGGGGCACATGGTCGCGCGGGTTGGAACAGTTGCTTTTCAAGGCATAGAGGCTGTGCCTGTCGACGTGCAGGTGATGGTCGCGCCGGGCAAGATGGGCATGTCCATTGTCGGCTTGCCGGACAAAGCCGTGGCAGAAAGCCGGGAGCGTGTGCAAGCGGCGTTGCACGCCTCGGGCCTTTCCATGCCGACCAAACGGGTGACGGTTAATCTGGCACCTGCCGACCTGCCGAAAGAAGGGTCGCATTATGACTTGCCCATTGCTGTCGGGCTTATGGCGGCAATCGGTGCCATTCCGGCGGATGCAATACAGTCCTATCTCGTTCTGGGTGAATTGTCGCTCGACGGTTCGATAACACCGGTGGCAGGCGTCCTGCCTGCTGCAATCGGTGCGAACCGGGATGAGAAAGGACTTATCTGCCCTTATGCTTGCGGGCCAGAGGCAGCGTGGGCGGGTGCCGATATCGATATTCTGGCTCCGCGCAGTCTCATCGCCCTTGCCAACCATTTTCGCGGCACGCAGGTTCTGACCCGACCGGAACCATCCATGCGGCTTTCCGGTGAAACGGAACTCGATCTTGCTGATATCAAGGGGCAGGAGACTGCCAAGCGAGCGCTTGAAATCGCCGCTGCGGGCAATCACAATTTGCTTCTCGTCGGACCGCCGGGATCAGGCAAGTCCATGCTTGCCCAACGATTGCCATCCATCTTGCCTCGTCTTTCTCCTCGCGAATTGCTGGATGTATCGATGATTGCCTCGATCGCGGGAGAGCTTTCCGGTGGAAAATTATCGGATCGTCGCCCTTTTCGTGCGCCGCATCATTCGGCGTCAATGGCGGCAATGGTCGGCGGTGGACTGCGTGCGCGTCCGGGCGAGGTATCGCTTGCGCATAACGGCGTGTTGTTTCTGGACGAGTTTCCGGAATTCTCGCCACAGGTGCTGGATTCTCTGCGCCAGCCACTCGAAACCGGCGAATGTCTCATTGCACGCGTCAATCATCGCACCAGCTATCCGGCGCGCTTTCAACTGATCGCCGCCATGAATCCCTGCCGTTGCGGTATGGCGGGCGAACCCGGTCATGTCTGCGCGCGGGGCCCACGTTGTCAGGCCGATTATCAGGCGCGTATTTCAGGCCCGCTCCTCGACCGTATAGACTTGCGGGTGGATATGCCTGCGGTCTCTGCTTTCGATCTCATCAAACCATCTCGGTCGGAAACGAGCGAGACGGTCGCACAACGCGTCTCCCGTGCTCGTGCGATTCAGACCCAGCGTTATTCAGCGCTCGGTCTGGAACCGTCCCTGACCAATGCCTATTGCTCGGCCAAACTGATCGAACAGGTTGCTGAGCCGGATGCGGCAGGCCTCAAGCTTTTGCGTGACGCAAGCGAGCAGATGCGTTTTTCTGCCCGCGCTTATCATCGCATTCTGAAGGTCGCCCGGACGCTGGCCGATCTGAACGGGAGCGACAAAGTCGGTCGCATTCATTTGGCCAGCGCCATATCCTATCGCATGGGTGCGGAAAGGCTGGTTTCCGCAGCCTGAACATCTTCTACGACGTCACGTTTTCAAGCGTCGTCATCCGATCACGCGATTGCACGCGAATCTCGCCATTGTTGAGAAAGAGGCATGTATCGAACAATGTGAGATCAAGCGGGTTGGGAAGCCGAACATCCTCGATCCCTGGGCACGGCTTTGCCGCTGGATCAAAGGAACGGTCGATTTGCGATATACACAGAATGGTGAGCCTTCGCTTTGAAGCAAATGACCTGAGCGCCGCAATCTGGGTCGACAGGTCGGGTTTTTCCCGCTTCTGATCGAGAATCTGCAGATAATCGACGATCACGACGGTTCCAGCCGAAGCAGCGTCGAGTTTGGCGATCATATAATCCGCGCAGATGGCATCCGAGCAATCGAAACGGAATAGATGCCGGAAGTTATCGCGATCGACGCCGAGTGCCTTGAAGCGTCCGGCGATATCCGTCTCAGTGTATTCAAGCGAAAAGAAAAGGCCGTAATTGCCATCTCGCATGGCCTCAATCATTATATCAAGACTCAACAGGGTTTTCCCATGGCCCGGTCTGGCGCCAATCAGCACCATGCTGCCGGACTTGAGATAGCCATAGATTTCGCGAGCAGAAACGGGAGCGGATGTGTTGTCAACGAGCAGGCTCCAGCTTCTGTAACCCTCCTGCGCGGCAACGCGATCAAGCGCTTCATGAAGTGGAATATCAGCATCATTTGCCAAACGCCTGGCAAGCCGCTTCAGGTGATAGATAGGGGACGATAACCGCATCGATAAACCTCCTGTGACGAGCTGTCATTGCAGTCCCTCCTTGTGCATGTGCCCGAACAGTTGGTTCGATGATTTCATCTTCCTGCATGAAAAATGCTTTCCCGAACGGAGGGGGGAGGCTTGGAAGCAGCCAGAATCGGAGAATAACGCAAATGGTCAGTCTGCGGAACTGCTATGTAGCTTAGACAGTACGACGAGGAAATTTCAGCGTGGCGCTATCGGCTTCCAGTGATGGAGGACGGACCGGTCTTCGCAAGAATAACACCAGTAATGGCCCTGAAAGGGCTGATCATACTGGCGGCTGATTGGACGTCCGGCCAGAAAGCAGAGCAGCAGCGTACCGGCACCACCGTGGCCGACGATAGCGATATCGTCAGAATTTCCAAGCCGCTTTACCGCTTCAAAACCTTCCACGATGCGTTGTTGCACATCGATGGCCCGCTCCCAGCCGTGAATACTTGCTTCGGGTGCGGAAAAGAACTGGTCGGCTACAGTCTCGTGTTGTTCGGCGGGCAGGAAGCCAGTGGCGCTTCGGTCGATCTCGTTAAAGCGGCTGTCGGTCAACGGACTGACTCTTAAAATATCCGCCAGAATTTCAGCAGCTTCAATTGCCTTTGCTTCCGTGCTGGACCAGATTGATGTGATCGATTGCAGTTCCGGCTGGCTGGCAAAGGAGCGCATCCGTTCAATTCCGCGCTCCGACAGGTTCCACGACGGAACAGGCTTTGCGGGATCGATCACGACTTCCGGATGCGAGATAAAGTAGATTTTCGTCATGCGCGCCCCAAATAGCCGTATCATTGTAAACAACAGGGCGCATTTCGCGCCCTGTTGCCAACCCATTGAGTTCATATTCCGAACGTTACAAGGCCATTCTCATCGATGGCCCAGGCTGGGTTCCATGCAATTTCCCAGGCGTGATCGTCAGGATCGGCGACATAGCCGCGAAAACCACCATGGCTCGGCGCGTCAGCCGAACGCACCAGCTTGCCACCAGCCCCAACCAACCGGTCCATCAGTGGCGCGACATCCGTTTCCAGTTCCACATTATGTGCAAGAGAAAATGCGCCGGGCTGCTGGAGGCCTTTGCGGTTCATATCGGTTTCGAGCGAAGCTTTCAGGAAGGTTCCGAGAACGAAACCGTTCATCTGATAGAAGATGATTTCTTCATTCTCGAAAACAGGCACCCAGCCGAAGCCCTGCGTGTAAAAACGACGTGAGCACTCGAGGTCGGCGATACCAATTGTAATGACGGAGATCTGCTGTTTCATAACCAAGACCTTTTGTTCTCCAATGCACCATTGCATCGGAGTGTAAGGTCAAGGGACTCAACGCATTTGCCGAAATGAAAACAATTGCGAAGGCCAGGACCCGCTTTACAACGGGGATCGGGCTAACCGCACCGACCTCTCCTTTTTAGACCCGGAATGAATAGCACATTCCGGGACGTTTTCAAAAACATATGGGGAAGGTTTTGTGTCAGCGTACCGAACCGACGAGGAGATTGTCCGGGCCTTCGATGGTGACCCAGCGACCGGTATCGTTGGCTGCCTGACGCTTCAGATAAGTATAATCGGTCTCGTTCCAGCGCATAACTTCATCGGTCAGATTGTCGAGAACGAAATCACCGCGATCCGTGCGAACGGTGAGGACTGCATGACCTTCGCCGTCCGGCTTGCGAACGACAGTGATCAGAAGATCCGTGATCGGAATGCCGGCCTTCTGCAATTCACGCTGCTTCAGCAGGACGTAATCTTCGCAGTCACCAACGGTCGTCGGGTAAGCCCAGTATTCCTCGACGCCATAGATTTCCATGTCGGTCATCGGCTTGATACGTTCATTGACCGAAAGATTGATCTCGACGATGCGCTGCCAGTTAGAATGGTTGAGCTGCAGTGCGCGGGTGTCGCGACTGGTGATGCCGCATTCCTTGGCTTCGCGCTTGCAGAATTCATAATGTCCAATCGGCTGCGAGGTCAGCTTGCCGGTCTGCATGAAGTCGCCGGAGGCGGCTTGTGCACCAAAGCTTGTCATCAGCAGCGAAACTGCAAAACCGGCGACTGCCATAATCTTTGTGGTCGAGCGAACAACGCAAAACATACTCAACGCCCTTTGGCTCTCGCCAGTTACTCATTTGTTAACGAAACGTTAATGTCTGAAATACTCTGGAGTCAATTCAGTTCATCTTGGGGTCGCCGGACTTCTTAATTAATGGTTAACGCGGGTGGCGCCAAAAATTGCAATTATTGATTGAATTTAGCGGCTGAGCGGAACCGATCAGGCGGTAAAAATCACTCATAATTTTGCCACGGTCCGGGCGCTTGTCTTTTGCCTCGAATAAGCCAATGTTGGTGCCGACCGGATCGTAACGATCCCTTTGCAAAGGCCAAAAGATGACAGGCGCAACGACGCGCAAGGCCACGGCAGACGACATAGATGCGCTCCTGCGCATCGAGGAGCGCTGTTTCGAGGCAGACCGGATTTCTCGCCGTTCATTTCGCGCCCTCATCGCACGACCAACCGCAGAAACCATTGTTGCAACAATGGATGGCGCGGTCATCGGCTATGCGATGATTCTTTTCCGTCATGGCACCGCGCTTGCGCGACTTTACTCGATAGCCGTCGACCCGGAGGCCAAGGTCAAGGGCGTCGGCTCTCTTCTGTTGCAGGCGGCGGAAACGGCAGCTTACGACCACGACCGTCCGTTGCTGCGGCTGGAAGTGCGCGAGGATAATGAACGCGCCATCGCGCTTTACAAGCGGCATGGCTACCGCCCCATTGGACGCTATCTCGATTACTACGCTGACCATTCGGATGCGCTGCGTTTCGAAAAGACGGTTCGCGGTGATGTTTCGCCCATCACAGCCTTTCCCTATTACGAGCAGACGACTGATTTTACCTGCGGAGCGGCCTGCCTGATGATGGTGCTTGCCCGGCACAATCGGGAGACGCAGCTCGACCCCGTGCTGGAAGTCCGCCTTTGGCGCGATGCGACGACGATCTATATGATGTCGGGGCCGGGCGGTTGCGAACCTTTCGGGCTTGCCGTCGCCGCGCATGAGCGTGGTCTGAAAGCATCGATCATCGTTTCCATCGAGGACATGCTTTTCCTGCAATCGGTGCGTTCGGAAGAAAAGCGCAAGGTGATGCAACTGGCGCAGACCGATTTCCGCCAGCGTACAGAAGCCTATGCAATTCCGGTGGATTATCGCGGTTTCACGCTGCACGACATTCTGGCTGCCTTGCGCCGTGGGGCGGCAGTGATCGTGCTGATCAGCGGTTATCATATGTTCGGCAAGAAAGTGCCGCACTGGGTGCTCGCCCATGGCGAAGATGGGCGGCATATTCTCATTCATGACCCCTGGGTGGAGGAAGAACTCGGCGAAACCATTGCCGATGCTGCAAATGTCCCTGTTCCCTTCCACATTTTCGACCGCATCGCACGGTTCGGCAGTGATGGGCTCAGGGCGGCCGTTATTCTGGAAAAAAGGACGGATTGATGACGATCTGCGTCATTCTGGTAGGGCGCCTCTCGGATATCGACAATGGGGCGACGCCGCACAAGGTCATGACCACGCGTGACTATCTCGCGCATCCCGCTCTCTTCAACGGGCAGCTGCGCCCGCGCATCATCAACCTGTCGCGCTCCTACGCCTATCAAAGCCGTGGCTATTACGCTTCGCTTCTGGCTGAAGCGCGGGGGCATCGCATCATCCCCTCTGTGGAAACGATGATCGATCTGTCGGAACGGCGACTTTATGAAAACGCTATTCCCGAACTCGAAGACATGCTGAACAAGGCGCTCGGCAAGCATCCGGAAAGGGCGCCCGAAACAATCCACGTGCATTTCGGTCTTGCCGATAATCCCGAATTTGAACGGTTCGGACGGCTGCTCTTCGACTGGTTTCGCGCGCCGTCGCTGGAAGTCACGGTCAAGCCGGGTGAATGGGCGCGAATCCAGAAGATCGGCTTTGCGAATATCACCAAGTTTACCAAAGCACAGAAGGAACGCTTCGAGGACGCGCTTGATCGCTATACCCAGCGTGAGTGGCGCGCCGCGCGCCCAAAGGTGCCAGCGCGCTATTCCTTCGCAACGCTGTGCGATCCGAAGGAAGCTATGCCGCCCTCGACCGTTTCAACGCTGAAGCATTGGGCAAGAATCGCAGCCCGGCTCGGGGTGGAAGTGGAACCGATCGGCAAGCGCGATCTGCCGCGGCTTGCCAACTATGACGCACTGTTCATCCGTGAGACGACATCGATCTCCAATCACACCTACCGTTTCGCCCGGCGGGCGCAACAGGAAAACATGCCAGTCATCGACGATCCGATTTCCATGATCCGCTGCACCAACAAGGTTTATCTGCACGAACTGATGCAGGCGAACGACGTGGCGGTTCCGCCGACGGTGATGATTGCGGGTGAGGAGGATCTGGAGCGCGCCGCCGATATGCTCGGCTTTCCGATGGTCATCAAGATACCGGATTCGTCATTTTCGCGCGGCGTGAAGAAGGTGAAGGATTTTGCCGAACTGAAAGCGCTCGCCACTTTATGGCTGGAGGACAGTGACCTCCTGCTGGCGCAGAAATACATGCCGACGAAGTTCGACTGGCGTGTTGGCGTTCTCGACGGAAAGCCGCTTTTCATCTGCCAGTACATGATGGCCAAGAACCATTGGCAGATCGTCAAGCACGATACGGGCGGCAAGCCTCTGGAAGGCGGGTTTCGTTCCTATGCGCTGGGCGATGCGCCGCCATCGGTTCTGGAAACCGGACTACGCGCGGCACGCTGCATCGGCGACGGACTCTATGGCGTCGATCTGAAGGAAACGGACGATGGCGTGGTGGTGATCGAGGTCAACGACAATCCCAATCTTGAACACGGGATCGAGGATGCCGCCGAAAAGGACGAGGTCTGGATCAAGCTGACCCGCTGGTTCACCGACCGGCTGGACCGGAAATAGGCATGTCACCCAAAAGTGGGAACCGGTTTTGGGGCAAGGAAATGCCGAAAACAATTCGATGGAGCATTTCTAACGATCGAACTTAGATCGGAAATGCTCCATATCCAGCAGTCGGACGAAATGTCGCCGAAATCAAAGCGGCGTAAAGCAGACCTTGGTGTGTCCCGCGCCGATGAAGCCAAGGCGGCCCGCGGCACCCTTCGACAGGTCGAGGACGCGTCCCTTGATGAACGGGCCGCGATCGTTGATGCGCACGACGAGTGACTTGCCGTTTCTCTGATTGGTAACCTTGACCTTGCTGCCAAGCGGCAGGGTGCGGTGTGCTGCGGTCAGGCCGGCCGGGTTCATACGTTCACCCGAAGCCGTACGGGAAGTGAGGGCGTACCAGGAGGCACCGCCGCATTGCTGTGCTGAAGCCTCGATTGCGGTGGTCGCGAGAAGACCGGTTGCCGCAACGGCGAGCATAGCCATACGGGTCTTGAAAGTCATGCCAGATCCACTAGTTGTTAACGGGGTGTCCCACAGTTGTCGCTGAGAAAGACAGTCGCGAACTGGAATCTAAATGTGGCGCTGACGTGGTTCGAATGAGAACATTATGCGATAATTGAATCTATATCGCATCGGGAAAATCATCCTATACTAAACGTTGTTTATTTAATCAGATAAACATAACTAAGGAATATTAGGAAAGATTCTGTTTGGTTGCTGTAATACCGTTTACGATTCGTTAGGAATCTGCGGCAGCCTTCGCTGCACCTTGTTTTCGCGCATTGATTGCAAGAAGAACTGCTTACCCGGACGGAGGTTCGGTGCGATTGCGTTGCAATTTTTATTTGTAGAACAAGTTTTCATCCTGAGTGGCGAAGTTAAGGAAATAAGGCATTTCGGGGGCAAAACTGCAATTTATGACTGTGTTTCACAATTCCTTATCGGTCTCAAAAAGTTATCCACAGGGGCTGAAAGGCAGTGGGATGACATTTCTTTGACCGCTGTGAACCTGCACGAAAGCGCCAGAATCCTGTTATAAGCGTCCAGATCAGACGATGGAACGCCATGCAGGACCACCCGGAAAAAGACAGGATCGAGACCGCTTCGCCAGCAATTTCGGCGGGTAAGCGGATACTCTATCTTTGCCTCGGCTTCCTTATGCTGGCACTTGGTATCATTGGTGCTTTCCTGCCGGTCATGCCGACAACGATCTTCATCATTTTTGCCGCGTGGTTCTTTGCACGATCATCGCCGAAGCTTGAGGCTCGCCTGCTTGCCGATCAGCGTTTTGGTCCTCTGGTCATAAAATGGCGTGAGCGTGGAGCCATTCCGCCACGTGCAAAGCTCTATGCCTGTCTTGGTATGACGGTCGGTTATGGCCTGTTCTGGTGGGGCGTGAAACCCGGCTGGCTGCTGGCAACATCGGTAACTGTTTTCATGCTCGGCTCGGCTGTTTACGTGCTTTCGCGTCCGAGCGAATAATGGCTTCAACCACACCAGCGATCGCGATAAGAGTGGCCGAAACCACCATGGGAGCCGCCAATGTCCTTGCCTGCCGTCAATCCGCTGATTAATCGCCTTTCCGCGCCGCCCATTCCAGCGGTACAGGCCTGGGCGCGGGATTATGACGGGTCGCGTGGTGCTCTGATTGATTTGTCGCAAGCTGTTCCCGGCTATCCTCCGCATCCAGACATGCTGCACTTTCTCGGCGAGGCAGCCGGATCGGTCGCCTCTGCCGGTTACGGTCCGATTGAGGGCGAAAAGGTTCTGCGCGAAGCCTATGCTGCGCATGTCGGACAGCTCTATCGCGCGCAGATCGACGCCTCCAACGTCCATATTACATCCGGCTGCAATCAGGCCTTTATCGCTGCCATCATGTGTGTGGCGCAAAGTGGCGATAGGGTGCTGACCACCGATCCGTTCTATTTCAACCATCGTTCATCGCTGGAAATGCTCGGCATCGCTTCAGGTTCGGTGCCCTGCCACGCCCAGAATGGTTTCATCCCAAGCGCGGAAGATGTCCGGGCTGTGCTTCGTCCGGGTATTGCGGCGCTGGCGCTTGTTTCCCCGAACAACCCAACCGGGGCGATTTATCCGGCGGGACTGTTATCGGAAATCTATGCTCTCTGCCGTGACAATGGAACATGGCTCATTCTGGACGAGACCTATCGCGATTTTATGGCCGATGCCAATGAACCGCCGCATCGGCTTTTTGACGAGGCGGACTGGTCGTCGCATCTGATCCAGCTTTACAGCTTCTCAAAATCGTTCTGCATTCCGGGGCACCGGCTTGGTGCGATTGTCGCGGACAAGGCGATGGTCGAGAGCGTTGCAAAAGTCATGGACAATCTGCAGATATGCGCAAGCCGCGCGCCACAGATCGCGGTCGCACGCGCCATCGAGCCGTTGACCGGCTGGCGTGACGATAATCGCGGCGAGATTGCAAGGCGTGCCTCTGCATTGCGGTCGGTCATGGCCAATATCGAAGGCTGGCATGTGGAAGCAATTGGCGCCTATTTCGCTTTTGTGCGTCATCCTTATCCGGATGCCTCATCGGTCGAGGTGGCCGAGCGCCTTGCGAAGTCACTCGGCATCATCACCTTGCCGGGCCGGTTCTTCGGTGAAGGACAGGAAGCGTTTCTGCGCTTTGCCTTCGCCAATGTCGATGTTTCGGGGATTGAAGATCTCGGTGCGCGTTTGCCGCATTTTTAAAGCCCGAAATATTTGCCGGTTCAAGGCACGGCAAAACCCCACAAAATCACTGGCAAGCGGCTCTGATACAAACCTGTAACAATAGTGTCATATGAATGTAATATAGAGCGCGTAGAGGGCTAACGACGCCACATCGTCATATGTCTTTTACAACAGGAGCCGCAGCTCATGAACAAGATGATTTCCTCGACCGCAGCGCTTGCCATCGCTGCCGTTATGTCGGTTTCCGCCGCTCAGGCGCGCGATCAGATTCAGGTTGCCGGTTCCTCGACCGTTCTGCCTTATGCGAAGATCGTCGCCGAGACCTTCGGTGAAACCTTCCCGAACTTCAAGACGCCGGTTGTTGAATCGGGCGGCTCGGGCGCAGGCATCAAGGAATTCTGCAAAGGCGTCGGTGAAAACACCATCGATATCGCCAATGCATCGCGCGCCATGAAGGACTCGGAACTGAAGTCGTGCATCGACGCTGGCGTCAAGGATGTTCAGGAAGTGCGCTTCGGCTATGACGGCATCGTCTTCGCGACCGACGCCAAGGGTCCGGATTGGAAGCTGAAGCCGGAAGATGTCTACAAGGCTCTCGCAGCCAAGCTCGTCGTCGACGGCAAGCTGGTCGACAATCCGAACACCAAGTGGAATCAGGTCAACCCGAACCTTCCGGACTGGGACATTGCTGCCTATATCCCAGGCGAAAAGCACGGCACCCGCGAAGTGTTTGAAGAAAAGGTTCTCGCCGACGGCTGCAAGCACTCCGGCGCTCTGGACGAAATCAAGAAGACCGGTCTTGACGACAAGGCTGCCGCTTCCGCCTGTATCGCAGTGCGCAAGGACGGCAAAGCTGTCGACATCGACGGCGATTATGCCGAAACGCTCGCCCGCATCGACTCCAACAAGACCGGCGTTGGTGTATTCGGCCTCTACTTCTTCGAAAACAACGCTGACAAGCTGAAGGTTGCGACCGTCAACGACATCACCCCTTCGGCTGAAACCGTCGCTTCGGGCGAATATCCGGTGTCGCGTCCGCTGTTCTTCTACGTGAAGAAGGCTCACCTCGGCGTTATCCCGGGTCTGAAGGAATATGTTGAGTTCTTCCTGAATGACCAGATGATCGGTCCTGACGGCCCGCTCGCCGAATATGGTCTGGTTCCGGCTCCGGACGCAGAACGTGAAGCACAGCGCGCCGCCTTCACCGAAGGCAAGACGCTGGCTGCGAAGTAAGTTTTAATCTGTGGAACGCGGGGATGACGAATCTCCGCGTTCTTCTCCTTTCGCGCCTTTGCACTATGACAGGCGCATCCGCGTGGAACGGTATGGGTGGAAGCTGCACCTCAAAACCGTCCGCATTCATCAGGGCAACCGGGGAAATTGAATGTCCTTCTTTCTGGTTCTCGTCAGTATCGTTGCAATCGGGCTGATCGGATTCTTCATAGGCCGCCAGCGTGCCGTTGCACTGGACAAGGCGCAGTCTGCTTCCGCAAAAGCCTCGCCGACCGAGAAAATGCATTCCCGCCCGCATTATCATGGCTGGTGGGTTTTCCTCGTTTCTGCATTGCCTGCGATTCTGTTTCTCGCTGTATGGGCCGTTGGAACGTCGGTCTATCTCGATCACAGCGCGACCGCCCGTCTGCCGGATGCTATCGAGGACGGCTCCTTCACCAATCGCAGCCTACAGCTTGGCATGGTGCGTGGTCTGGCCAACGGGCTTGACCGGCTGACGCCTGCCGAACTGGAAAGCTTCCCGGCAAACTATCAGGATGCTCGCGCCGTTCTTGCATCCAAGGGCGTGGCGCTCGCGACTGAAGGCCAGGATTACATGGTGCCTATCGCGCTTTACCTGAAAAAGGCAACGGCGCTGACACACACCATCGGTTCGGCTGTTTCCTTGGTGATCGCCATCGCAGGTCTGATCTTCGGCCTTTCCACGATCAGCCGCCGCATGCGTGCACGCAATAATGTCGAGCGTATCGTTCTCTGGGGGCTGATCGCCGCATCCGGTATCGCCATTCTGACGACCGTCGGCATCATCTGCTCGATGTTGTTCCAGACGATCAGTTTCTTCCAGTCAGTCTCGCCGTGGGAGTTCTTCTTCGGCACTGTATGGGACCCGCGCTTTGCCGCCGCTGGCTCGGGTGGTGAGACAGGCCAGTTCGGTCTCATTCCGCTTCTGGCTGGTACACTTTACATCGCCCTTGTGGCCATGCTGTTCGCTGTTCCAGTCGGCTTGTTTTCGGCCATCTACATGGCAGAATATGCGTCGCCCCGAGTGCGCACGATCGTCAAGCCGGTCCTTGAGCTTCTGGCCGGTATTCCCAGCATCGTTTACGGTTTCTTCGCCCTTGTGACAGTCGGGCCCTTCCTGCGCGATCTCTCGATTGCCATTGCAGGCGGTCAGGGCTTCATCATGGCGCAGAGCGTTCTGACCGCTGGTCTCGTCATGGGCGTGATGCTGATCCCCTTCGTGTCCTCGCTCTCCGATGACATCATCACAGCCGTGCCGCGGACATTGCGCGACGGTTCGCTTGGTCTTGGTGCAACCCGCTCCGAAACCGTCAAACGTGTTGTCCTTCCTGCCGCTTTGCCCGGAATTGTCGGCGCGCTTCTGATGACCGCATCCCGCGCCATCGGCGAAACCATGATCGTGGTTCTTGCCGCCGGTGTTGCGGCACGCATCAACATCAATCCTTTCGAGGCGATGACCACCATCACGGTGAAAATCGTCAACCAGCTCACCGGCGACCTTGAGTTCAACTCGCCGCAAACGCTGGTGGCCTTTGCACTCGGCATCACGCTTTTCGTCCTGACGCTGATCATGAACATCTTTGCGCTGCATATCGTGCGCAAGTACCGGGAGCAGTACGAATAATGACCGATACGACCTTCAACGCCAGCGACGCCACGGCACAGCCGACGCGCCGCGATATCGGACTGAAACGCCGCTACGCTGCCGAACGTCGCTTCCGCTATTACGGTATTGCTGCGATCGCCATCGGCGTGTTCTTTCTGTGCGCGCTTCTCTTCTCGGTGTTTTCCAAGGGCTATACAGCCTTCTGGCAGACGACGCTTTATCTGCCGGTCAAGCTTGAAGAAAAGGTGATTGACCCGGGCAACAAGCGCGCGACCGATCCGAATGTGCTGATCACGGCCAATTATCCGCTGCTGGTGCGCAATGCATTGGCCGAAAAACTGGGTGTTGCTGCGACAGACCGTCCGGCAATGCGTGATCTGGGCCGCTTCTATTCCGACGGCGTGCGCATTCAGCTGCGCAAGATGGTGATGGACAATCCATCGCTCATCGGCACGACGCAGACCGTTCCTGTTCTGGCCGGCGCCGACATCGATTCTGCCTTCAAAGGTCAGATTGACCTTTCCGTGCCGGAGACGAGCCGTAAGGTTTCTGACCGTCAGGTGGGCTGGATGAAGATGCTTTCGGAAGAAGGCGTCATGAAGGAGGCCTTCAATACAGGTCTCTTCACCTTCGGTGCCTCCAGCCGTCCGGAAACCTCCGGTCTCGGCGTCGCGCTTGTCGGTTCGCTCTACATGATGCTGATCGTTCTCGGTCTGTCGCTGCCTATCGGCGTCGCCGCTTCAATCTATCTGGAAGAGTTCGCCAAGAAGAACCGTTTCACCGACATGATCGAGGTGAACATCAACAACCTGGCAGCGGTTCCGTCCATCGTGTTCGGTCTGCTCGGGCTTGCTGTCTTCATCAATTTCTTCGGCCTGCCGCGTTCGGCGTCACTGGTCGGTGGTCTGGTGCTGACGCTGATGACGCTTCCCACCATCATCATCGCGACCCGCGCCGCCCTTCGCGCGGTGCCGCCGTCGATCCGCGCTGCGGCCCTCGGTCTTGGTGCATCGAAAACACAGATGGTGTTCCACCACGTCCTGCCGCTTGCCGCACCCGGCATCCTGACGGGAACGATCATCGGCCTTGCCCATGCGCTTGGTGAAACCGCACCGCTTCTTCTCATCGGCATGGTGGCTTTCGTCGCCGACGTGCCGTCCACGCCAATGGATCCAGCGACGGCATTGCCTGTACAAATCTACATGTGGGCGAATGAAGCAGAACGCGCCTTTGTGGAACGCACGTCAGGCGCTATCATCGTCCTGCTTCTGTTCCTTGCCGTGATGAATATTGCAGCAATCATTCTGCGCCGCCGCTTCGAGCGCCGCTGGTAAACGGGAGTCGAAAGCTATGAACCTGATGACTGAACGATCTCTCGAGAAAGCCGTAGGAGAAAAGATGAACGCCAACGCCAATTCCATAAAGATGCGCGGCGACAAGGTTTGCGTATTTTATGGCGAGAAGCAGGCGCTGTTTGACGTCGATCTGGAAATCCAGGAAAAGATGGTCACGGCGCTGATCGGCCCTTCGGGTTGCGGCAAGTCTACCTTCCTGCGTTCGCTTAACCGCATGAACGATACGATCGAAGGCTGTAAGGTCGGTGGCAAGATCACGCTCGACAATGAAGACATCTACGATCCGAAGATCGATGTCGTCGAACTGCGCGCCCGCGTCGGCATGGTGTTCCAGAAGCCGAATCCGTTTCCGAAGTCGATTTATGAAAATGTCGCCTACGGCCCACGCATTCACGGTCTCGCCCGCACCAAGGCCGATCTTGAAGAAATCGTCGTGACGAGCTTGCAGAAGGCGAGCTTGTTCGAGGAAGTGAAGGATCGTCTGCACGATGCGGGCACCGGTCTTTCGGGCGGCCAGCAGCAACGTCTTTGCATCGCACGCGCGATTGCGGTGAGCCCGGAAGTCATTCTCATGGACGAACCGTGCTCGGCGCTCGACCCGATTGCGACCGCGAAGGTGGAAGAGCTGATCGACGAACTGCGCCAGAACTATACGATCGTGATCGTCACGCACTCCATGCAGCAGGCCGCGCGTGTTTCGCAGCGCACCGCCATGTTCCACCTCGGCAATCTGGTCGAAGTGGGTGACACGGAAACCATGTTCACCGCGCCGACCGAAAAGCGCACGCAGGACTACATTACCGGACGCTTCGGCTGATCCGGAACTGCGCTTCAACAGATAGACAGTGCGGCTTCCCCGCAATTTATATTACGAGGTCTACTATGCCGTCTCAGCATACCGTTCGCTCCTACGACGAGGAATTGAAGTTTCTCTCCCATAAGATCGCCGAAATGGGCGGACATGCGGAACGTATGGTCGAGCAGTCGGTCGCCGCTATCGTCAATGCGGACAATGCGCTCGCACAGCGCGTCATCTCCGACGATCTCATTCTCGATGCCAGCGAGCGCGAGATTGACGACAAGGCTGTGATGATTATCGCCAAGCGTCAGCCCATGGCTGTGGACCTGCGCGAGATCATTGGCTCGATCCGCATTTCTGCCGATCTGGAACGCGTGGGCGATCTGGGCAAGAACATTGCCAAGCGCGTTGCCGCCGTTTCGGAATCACGCCAGCCGGTAAAGCTTTATCGCGGGCTCGAAACACTCGCCGAGCTGGCGCTGACCCAGCTCAAGGATGTTCTCGACGCCTATGCGTCGCGCTCGGTGCAGCAGATCAATGTCGTTCGCGACCGCGACGACGAGATTGATGCCATGTACACGTCACTGTTCCGCGAGCTGCTGACCTACATGATGGAAGACCCGCGCAATATTTCCGCCTGCACGCATCTTCTGTTCTGCGCAAAGAATATCGAGCGTATCGGCGATCACGCGACCAATATTGCGGAGACCGTCTACTACATCGTGACCGGCCTGCAAATGCCGGCCGAACGACCCAAGGAAGACCTGAGCCACGGTATTGTCGTGGATGAGGCGCGTAAACCCTGAACTGCAGCCGACCGGACCACGGTCTGGCGGTTGAGAATGAGTGAATAGCGCGGCGGCACGCGGTCGATTGGGGGGATTGTATCCACCGCCCGCCGAATTTGGATAGGGAAATACTGGATGTCACAGGCACCCAAAATCGCTGTGGTAGAAGACGAAGAGGCGCTGAGCGTTCTTCTTCGCTATAATCTTGAGGCAGAGGGCTACCAGGTCGATACAATGCTGCGCGGCGACGAAGCCGAGATCGCCTTGCGCGAGAACGTACCGGATCTGCTCATTCTGGACTGGATGTTGCCGGGCGTATCGGGCATTGAGCTTTGCCGTCGCTTGCGCCAATGGCCGGAAACCGAACGCCTGCCCATCATCATGCTGACGGCACGTGGCGAGGAAAGCGAACGTGTTCGCGGCCTGAGCGTCGGTGCGGACGACTATGTCGTGAAGCCATTTTCGACGCCGGAACTGCTGGCGCGCGTCAAGGCGATGTTGCGCCGGTCGAATCCGAGCATTCTTTCGCACGTGCTGAAAGTGGGCGACCTGGTTCTCGACCGCCAACAGCATCGTGTCTATCGCAAGGAAAAGGAAGTTCGTCTCGGACCAACGGAATTCCGCCTGCTCGAATATTTCATGATGTCGCCCGGTCGTGTCTTCTCACGTAGCCAGCTTCTGGATGGCGTTTGGGGACCGGACATCTATGTCGACGACCGCACGGTGGACGTCCATGTCGGACGGCTGCGCAAGGCGATCAATGTCGGTCGTGCGCTCGATCCGATCCGCACCGTTCGGGGTGCGGGTTATTCTTTCGGGTGACCGCTGCGGTCATCTCGGCGTCAGGAACTGAACTTGTCCGACCCACCACGGTATCCGTGGCGGGTCGTTTTTTGTTTAAGACCCAGCTTTGCAAGGTGCGGATCGTGCTCGCCCGATTCGCATTGCAACAACCCGAAACGGGTCTCAAAAGTATGATCTCACGCGATGTTACAAATCTGTTGTCAAAGTTGACAAAGAGCAATGGAACCGGCCTGGAAGCAGAAATTCTGCAGAAGATTTGAAACACCACGAATGTGTATGCAAAAAAAGTACAAGCAAAAGCGAATTAAGGCAGCGATATGGCGTGTATTGCGAGACTTTGAATCTCGTTAAATCAATATCTTACCTGAATCGCTAATTCTCGTTAAGGAATTATTAATATATTTAAAGGGCTTGTAGGCACATTCGCAATCTCGATTCGGAATTGTTTTAGGACTTTTCAGCGGTCTCCAGCATTGTTGGGATTTGACCCGCCGCCTTTTTTTGGCCTAAAAATTCCAAAACCTTGAATTCGATTGAGCGACTGTAGGACGTGTGATTTTGATCTTCGTCCTCTTTGACTTGCACCGCAGTCAGACGTTCGCGCACATCGTTCCAGATGTGTTCGCCTGAATGGATGACTGGATCAGTTAAGGGTCCTAACATGAGACTGAGCCATTGACGCGCGCCGCGAAGTGGAAATTGCCCGCTCTTATCGGGCTGGTGATTGCGCCTTTCGTGGTGACCGGTTGCACGACAACCGGAACCTCGGGAAAAGCCAATTCGGAAAAGACGGCGGCAAGCCACGTCAAATCCGTCAATGGCGTGAAGACCTACACCTACACCGCACGGGACAAGAATTGCCTTGAACGTGCGATGTTCTTCGAATCCAATCGTTCGAGTTCCGACGGTCTTCTGGCTGTTGGTACGGTCGTCATGAACCGTCTCGCGTCGGGACGTTATCCGGATACGATTTGCGGTGTCGTCGGTCAGAAGAACCAGTTTGCGCCCGGTGTGCTTACCCGCCAGATGAATTCCAAGGCGCTGCCTGATGTTCAGGCCGCTGCCGACGCGGTTCTGAAGGGTGAGCGTCATCCGAAGCTCAAGAACGCCATGTTCTTCCACACGGCGGGTCTGAAGTTCCCTTACAACAATATGCATTACGTGCTCGTAGCCGGTGGAAATTCCTTCTACGAGAAGCGCAATCGCGACGGTTCGCTGCAAAATCCGGTTCCGCAGGAGCCATACAATCTGGCTATGGCCTATTCGCCGCAATCGCCTTCCGTTCCGCAGGATCCGTCTTATGACGTGACCCTGCCGCAGACCGGTCCAGTTCCGGGAACGGAACCGACCGTTCAGGTGGCACTCGCGGAAGCGGCAAAGGCTCAAAGTGTGGAACAGAGCACTGGTGCTGGTCCGCAGGCCCGTGGCGAACGACTGGCACGCCATCGCGGTGTGGCTGCACCTCAGCAGGAACAGCATATGCAGGTGGCTTCCTACCAGCCGCAATTCGATACGACAGCCCCGCAGCCGACATCGCTTGGCTATGCTCCGGCAAGCCAGAAGCAGGCTGACGCCATTGGCGCGCTTCTTCTGTCCCAGGACCGTCCAGAAGCACCGCTATAAGAGGCGATTTTACAATCAGATAATCTGCAACGCCGGTCTGGTTCTACCTTACCGGCGTTTTGATTTTTCTGGCTGATTGTCGTCGCTTTTCGGCGAAAGTTTCAGCGATAGATCGGGCGATAGATCACCATCGGAGTGTCGTAGAAATCGACCTGATTCTGCCAGGCACGCCGGTCAGCTCTGCGATCGAGGTCCAGTCGCATGAGACAGTTGGCGAAAGCGTCAGTTTTGGCCTTGAAGCCATAGCTGCGGCAGGTCTGTTCGTCGGCCGCACGACGTTGTTCAGGTGTCATGGTCACGCAGCCCGCCAGAAGGCCGATAACGCCCAGCAAAATAAGCATTTTCTTATTCATTACTGTCTGCTTTCTCCTGCAACTGACTGCAGAATTACTATACTGCAAAGGCAGGAAAAAAGGTGGTGAAATTATGCCGTCTGATAAACTGTCGGTGATTCCATATCCAAAAAGGTCTTCCACCCATGGCTCATGAACAGCTGAACCCAGTCATCGATCCGGTGAAACTCGAACGTCTCGCGGAAGTCGCCGTTCGCGTTGGTCTGCAATTGCGCGAGGGGCAGGATCTCGTCATTACCGCACCGGTCGTGGCCTTGCCGCTGGTTCGCCTTATCGCCAAGCATGCTTACAAGGCTGGAGCCGGACTGGTAACGCCATTCTTCGCGGATGACGAATTGGCGCTTGCGCGTTACGAGAACGCATCCGACGCGAGTTTCGATCGTGCGGCAAGCTGGCTCTATCAGGGAATGGCGAAGGCCTATTCGAATGGCGCTGCCCGTTTGGCCATTGCAGCTGATAATCCGATGCTCCTCTCCAGCCAGGACCCGGCCAAGGTTTCACGCGCCAACCGGGCCAACTCGAAAGCTTATCAGCCGGCTCTCGAAAAGATTGCCGGTTTCGATATCAACTGGAACATTGTCTCCTATCCCAATCCGGCATGGGCGAAGCTTATGTTTCCGAACGAACCGGCGGACATCGCGACCCGCAAGCTGGCCGATGCGATCTTCGCGGCTTCGCGCGTCGATGTCGACGATCCGGTCGGCGCATGGGCGGCACACAATGCAGCGCTTCGCACCCGCACCCGCTTCCTGAACGGCAAGGCTTATAGCGCCCTGCATTTCAAAGGTCCGAACACCGATCTGACGGTCGGACTTGCCGACGGTCATGAATGGCACGGCGGCGCGTCTACGGCGAAGAATGGGATTACCTGCAATCCGAACATTCCGACGGAAGAAGTGTTCACCACACCTCATGCACTACGGGTCGAGGGCTATGTGACGAGCACCAAGCCTCTGTCGCATCAGGGCACATTGATCGAGGATATCGCGGTTCGTTTTGAAGGTGGACGAATTGTCGAGGCGAAGGCAAGCCGCGGTGAAGAAGTGCTCAACAAGGTGCTGGATACGGATGAAGGTGCCCGTCATCTGGGTGAGGTGGCACTGGTGCCGCATTCCTCGCCGATCTCGCAGAGCGGGCTTTTGTTCTACAACACGTTGTTCGATGAAAATGCCGCAAGCCACATCGCGCTTGGCCAGTGCTATTCCAAGTGCTTTATCGACGGCGCAAAACTGACACCGGAACAGATTAAGGCGCAGGGTGGCAATTCGAGTCTCATCCATATCGACTGGATGATTGGCTCCGGCCAGATCGACGTCGATGGCATCAATGCGGATGGAACCCGAGAGCCAGTGATGCGCAGCGGCGAATGGGCCAACTGATTATCGCGAATAGAAAAGGCCGGGAATTCCCGGCCTTTTCATTGCATCTGTGAGGTCAGTTCTTTTCCTGAACGTGGGCCTCAAGGAACCACAATGCCTTGTCGAGACCACGGGAAGCGGCGGTAAAAATATCCGCCGTATCGTCGTCACCTGCATCATCTGCATCCTTGATCGACTTGCGCACAAGATTGGCAACGTCGCCATAACGCTCGATCAGTGCAAGCAGATGATCGTGAACGGCATAGATGTCGGTTGGATAAGGCTTGAGCTTGCTTTCCTTGGCCACGACCTGCGTGGTGCCATAGGCCGTTCCGCCGATCTGCACGGCACGCTCCGCAATCGTGTCGACATGTTCATCGAGATCGGCGCGGAAGCCATCGAGCATTTCATGAACGGCGATGAACTGCGGTCCCTTGAGGTTCCAGTGTGCCTGCTTGGTGATGAGGGCAAGATCGATTGTCGCGGCTAGATTTTCGTTGAGCAGCGCGATCATTGTCGTCTTCGTATTGGAAGGAAGATCGTTGCGGGTTGCATGCATCGACTTCTTGGACATTTTATCCTCATATCCTGTTGTTCGATCCGGCTTGGAGCGGCTGGGAGATGTCGCTTATGGTCACGGGTGGGTGTTCCAAACGCAAATGAACCCGCCAGATCATTGTAAGGCTCGATTGCTGAATGGGCCTTGTCGCCGTCAGGACAAAGCAAAAACGTTGCCGCACCCGGTTTTCAAACGTATATCGCCAAGTTTTGTTCCGCGAGAAGGGCTAAAAAACGAAACTGATCCAGCCTTTGGACAAGACTTGGCTTGTCGCGAGGTAAAATCTGATTTACCCGGTTGCGCATGAAGATACTTGCGCTTGATACTGCCGCTTCGTGGTGTTCCGTTGCCGTCTACAATGCCGACGGCGATGTCGTGCTTGCCGATGTGAGCGAAAACATCGGCAAGGGACATGCGGAAGTATTGATGGACTATATCGAACGTGCTGTGACTGAGGCGAAACTGTCGCTCCGCGATATGGATCGGGTAGCGGTCAATATCGGACCGGGATCGTTTACCGGCGTTCGTATCGGTGTCTCGGCAGCACGTGGCTTTGCATTGGCGCTCGACGTTCCTGCCATCGGCATAACGGCGTTCGAAGCGTTGGCTGCGGAAACACAGATACTGTCCCCGGAAAAGCCAATTCTGGTTCTCCTCGACGCGCATCGTGGCGAGATTTATGCGCAATCATTCGATGCAAAAGGGTTGCCGGGCGCGAAGCCGCTGGTTCTGTCGCGAGAGGAAGCGGAGGCTCTTGCTGTTTCTCAAGCGGAAAATACTGTTCTTGCAGGTTCTGCAGCCGCTGCGATCAATGACGTGCTTGGTGGCCGTTTCGAGTTGGGCCCGATAGAGCCAACCGCGAAAATCGGCATCTATGCGCGTCTGGCAAGCTTGCGCCAGCCGGGCGATGCGCCGAAGCCGCTTTACATGCGTGGGCCTGATGCGAAGCCGCAGGTCGGGTTTGCACTGCCGCGCAAGGCTACCGGAGAATAGCCGATGATGGGCTTGCCGTTTGGGCGTTTCGGTCGCAGACAAATCTCGGTGGAGCCGCTTGGCGCACAGGATAGTCATGCGATTCAGCGTATTCATGCAGTCGCTTTCCATCACGGCTGGAGTTCCGACGATTTCAGATCGCTGATCGCACAGGATACGGTTTTCGGTTTTGTTGCCCGTGCGAAAGGCAAACCGAACGATGCCTGTGGTTTCGTGCTGGCTCGTCTGGTGGCAGGTGAGGCGGAAATCCTGACGATCGCCGTCGCGCGTGATGTGCAACGCCAGGGCGTCGGGCGCGCGCTGATGGATGCCGTGTTGCGCCATCTCTATCAGGAGCGCGCTGAAACGCTTTTTCTGGAGGTGGATGAGGCGAATATTGCCGCCCAGACGCTTTATCGCCGTCTCGGCTTCCAAAAGGTTGGCGACAGACCTGCTTATTATGAAACCGCCAATGGGCGTTCGGCTGCACTGATATTGCGTCGCGACCTGAGTCGTACTCCGGCAGGGCTACGATGATCGGAGCAATCCGCATCTTTCTCGTCGTCGCGGCAATGGTCGCATTGAGCCTGTCGCTTATTCCAGTTCAGTATCTGTTGCTTAAGCTGAAGAACAACTGGAAGCGGCGTCTGCCGACCTTTTTCCATCGTATTGCTGCACGCCTGTTCGGTTTTCGCATCAAGACCGTCGGCCAGATGCACGAGGGCCGACCTTTGTTACTCGTCGCCAACCATACTTCGTGGAGCGATATTATTGTTCTGTCGACGGTCGGTCAGGTCTCCTTCATCGCCAAGTCGGAAGTCAGGAAGTGGCCTGTTTTCGGTATGTTCGCCGTTTTGCAGCGCACTGTTTTCGTGGAGCGGGAACGGCGGGGCAAAACGGGTGAACAGACATCCGAAATCGCAAGGCGTCTGGTAACCGACGACGCTATGGTGCTGTTTGCGGAAGGCACGACCTCGGATGGTAATCGCGTCCTGCCGTTCAAGACAGCGCTTTTTGGTGCCGCGCATGCCGCGATCAAGGAAGCCAATGTACCCGAAGTCGTGGTTCAGCCGGTTGCCATTGCCTATACGGGCGTGCATGGCATGGCCATGGGCCGTTATTTCCGCCCGATCGCATCATGGCCGGGCGACGTCGAGCTGATGCCGCACCTGAAAGGTATCTTGCATGAAGGCGCTATCGACGTTGAAGTGCGTTTTGGCGAGCCGGTCGTCGTAACGGCCAAGACAGACCGCAAGGCGCTGGCTCGCACAATGGAAAACCGTGTGCGCTCGCTCTTGCAAAGTGCGTTGCTGGGGCGCGAGATTCCCGAAGAGTGACAACTGCTCCATCGGGCGTTCAGCCAGTTGTTCAGCCAGTTGTTCAGAATGTCACCTTTCAAAATGGTCACAAAAGCTGTAGATAGCCGCGCATGAGCGACAATATTACCGATCTCGAGCCCACGGCAGAGCGCCCCAATGTGCGTAAGGTTTTCGTAAAAACCTATGGCTGCCAGATGAACGTCTACGATAGCCAGCGCATGGCCGACAGCCTTGCAGCGGAAGGTTATGTTGCGACCGATACGCCGGACGATGCCGATCTGGTTCTGCTCAATACGTGCCACATTCGCGAAAAAGCGTCGGAAAAGCTCTATTCCGCGCTTGGCCGTCTGCGCAAGATGAAGGATGCGCGTGAAGCGAATGGCAAGGAACTGACCATCGGTGTTGCGGGCTGCGTGGCGCAGGCCGAAGGGCAGGAAATCCTGCGCCGGGCGCCGAATGTCGATCTCGTCATCGGTCCGCAGACCTATCATCGCCTGCCCAATGCGCTTGCGCGGGTCCGCAGCGGCGAAAAGGTTGTTGAGACCGAATACGCTCTCGAAGATAAATTCGAACACCTGCCGTCTCCCAAGCGCGAGGAAACCCGCAAGCGCGGTGTTTCTGCCTTCCTCACTGTGCAGGAAGGCTGCGACAAGTTCTGTACCTTCTGCGTGGTTCCCTATACACGCGGCTCGGAAGTTTCGCGCAGCGTGAAGCAGATCGTGGCAGAGGCCGAGCGCCTTGCCGACAGCGGCGTGCGTGAACTCACCCTGCTTGGCCAGAACGTCAATGCCTGGCACGGCGCTGGTGATGATGGTCGCGAATGGGGCTTGGGCGAACTCCTGTTTCGCCTGGCGCGCATTCCGGGCATTGCCCGGCTTCGTTATACGACCAGCCATCCGCGCGACATGGACGACAGCCTGATTGCCGCCCACCGTGATCTGCGCCAGCTGATGCCCTATCTGCATCTGCCGGTACAATCCGGTTCTGACCGCATTCTCAAGGCGATGAACCGCCGTCACAAGGCGGATGAATATGTGCGTCTGATCGAACGCATCCGCGAAGTGAGGCCGGATCTGGCCCTGTCGGGCGATTTTATCGTCGGCTTCCCCGGTGAAACCGATCAGGACTTCGAAGACACGATGCGGCTGGTGCGCGACGTCAATTACGCGCAGGCCTATTCGTTCAAATATTCGCCTCGCCCCGGCACGCCGGGTGCCGACCTCGACGATCATGTCGAGGAAGCGGTCAAGGATGAGCGCCTTCAGCGCCTTCAGGCTCTCCTGTCCGAACAGCAATATGCATTTCAGGATTCCATGATCGGTCGCGAGATGGATGTGCTGCTTGAAAAGCCGGGTCGTGTCGCAGGCCAGATGGTGGGCCGTTCGCCATGGCTCCTGCCTGTCATCATCGATGACAGCAATGACCGGGTCGGCGACATCATTCATGTGAAAATCACATCCACAGGGACCAATAGCCTTATTGCGCAAAAACTGGCCTGAAGGCATGATGATGTCGAGGCAGAAAATTTCGGCGTATTGAGTCGCTTGCCGGTAATCCTGTCGAGACTTCGATTGCAATGCGTGAACGGTTTGCGTTCACGCATAATCTGGTCTGAAAAGTCGCAACTTTTCAGGATTGTGCTTTAAGGAGATACGGTTGAGCGCTACGGAAAAGCTGAAGTCTGCCAAGCCAACCAATCAAACGCAAAAAAGCCCGACGACCGGGGCCTCGGATATGGCCCACATCGTGCTCACCTTCGACAATAACCGTCTTGCCATCGCGCTTTACGGTCAGTTCGATGAAAATCTGGCCCGTATCGAACAGAAGCTTGGCGTGGATGTCCGCTCCAAGGGAAACCAGCTTTCGATCCGGGGGGAGCCGACCGCAACCGAGCAGGCGCGGCGTGCACTCGATCATCTTTATGAAACGCTGCAGAAAGGTCATGAGCTGACGACGTCGGATGTCGACGGCGCCTTGCGCATGGCAATCGCTGCGGACGACCAGCTGACGCTGCCGACTATGGAAAACAAGGGCAAGCTCTCTGCTGCCCAGATTTCCACGCGCAAAAAGACCATCTTTGCCCGCACGCCGACGCAGGATGCCTATATGCGTGCGCTCGACCGGTCGGAGCTGGTGTTCGGCGTCGGCCCCGCAGGTACCGGCAAGACCTATCTTGCCGTCGCCCATGCGGCGATGCTGCTGGAACGCGGCCTGGTGGAGCGCATCATCCTGTCGCGTCCGGCTGTCGAGGCCGGCGAACGACTGGGCTTCCTGCCGGGTGACATGAAGGAAAAGGTCGATCCCTATTTGCGCCCGCTTTACGATGCGCTTTACGACATGATGCCTGCCGAAAAGGTTGAGCGTGCCATTACGGCGGGTGTGATCGAAATCGCGCCGCTTGCCTTCATGCGCGGGCGCACGCTGGCACATTCCGCGGTCATTCTCGATGAAGCACAGAACACGACGTCCATGCAGATGAAGATGTTCCTGACCCGCTTGGGCGAGGGGTCGCGCATGATGGTCAATGGTGATCCGAGTCAGATCGATCTTCCGCCGGGCCAGAAATCAGGTCTCGTTGAAGCGCTTCGCGTGCTGGACGATGTCGAGGGCGTCATCAAGGTGCGCTTTACGGAGAAAGACGTTGTTCGTCATCCGCTGGTGGCGGCAATCGTCGGAGCTTACGACCGCGACGGCAAACAGCACGCGCGTTCGGAATGATCTTGCAATTGCCTATTGGAATCACGATTTAAGAAAAGCTGTCTGCCTTTTCGAGTGTGTCCCCAAAAGTGGGAACCGCTCTTGGCAGACAGCTTTCTTGTAACTGAAAGGATGATGCGGCTAGCCAGCACGGAGAGCCGCCGCAGAACGTGTCAAATAACGCGATCCATATCGATATCATGGTTGAAGCTGGCAACTGGCCGGATGAAACCGCCCTTGAAGGGCTCGTCAGAAAGTCGGTCGAGGCCGCCTGGGCCAATCTTGGCCTGAAAAGCGCGGCAAGCGAGCTGAGTGTTGTCTTCACCGACGATGCCTCGATCCAGACCCTGAATGCAGAATGGCGCGGCAAGGACAAGCCGACCAATGTGCTGTCGTTTCCTGCGTTTCCGGTCAAGGCCGGGGCGCAGCCGGGCCCGATGCTGGGCGACATCATCATCGCGCGCGAAACTGTCGAGCGTGAGGCCCGTGAAGAGGGCAAGCCGCTCGAAAACCATCTCGCTCACCTCGTCGTGCATGGCTTTTTGCACCTTTTGGGTTACGATCACGAAACCGATGCGGAAGCGGAGGTTATGGAGGGGCGCGAGCGTGAAATCCTTCATGCTCTTGCCATCCCCGACCCTTATGCTGTATCCGAATAAGACCTTAACAACGATTGACCATGGCTGATCAAACATCGCACCCCCCGTCCGCTGGCGAAAATCGCAGCGAGACTCAAGACGCCGAAGGGCAAAGTACGCAGCGGCCCGTAGTGGCCGAGAAGCGTTCCCTCTTGTCTAATATTTTCCCGTTCATGCGCTCGCGCCAATCATCTTCTCTGCGCGAAGATCTGGCCGATGCCCTTTCCAGCACGGCAAGCGAACAGGATTCAGCATTCTCGCCTGAAGAAAAGGCGATGCTGCATAACATCCTTCGCCTGCGCGAGATTCGCGTCGAAGACGTGATGATTCCGCGCGCCGATGTCGAGGCAGTGGAAATTTCCACACCGCTCTGGGAAGTGCTGGAGCTTTTCGAAAAATCCGGCCATTCGCGTATGCCGGTCTATGCCGAGACGCTGGACGATCCGCGCGGCATGATCCATATCCGTGATGTTCTCAATTACATTACCAAGCAGGCCCGCCAGAAGACCACGCGCCGTAGCAGCGCGCGCAGCAAGGCGACGGCCGAAGACAAGGCCGCCAAATTCGACATGGGCCGGATCGATCTCACCAAGACGATCGGTGAACTCAATCTCATGCGCAAGGTTCTGTTTGTGCCGCCATCCATGATGGCAAGCGGATTGATGGCGCGCATGCAGGCGACCCATATCCAGATGGCGCTGGTCATTGATGAATATGGCGGTACCGACGGTCTGGTTTCACTGGAAGACATTGTCGAAATGGTTGTCGGTGATATCGAAGACGAGCATGACGACGAAGAAATCATGATCGCCGAAGAAGCCGATGGCGTGTTCGTTGTCGATGCGCGCGCCGATCTGGAAGAGCTGGCCGCGAAAATCGGCCCATCCTTCGAAGTCGGCGAACATGGCGAGGATGTCGACACGGTCGGCGGCCTCATCTTCTCGGTCCTGGGGCGTATTCCGGTTCGCGGTGAAGTGGTGCAGGCTATTCCGGGCTATGAATTCCATGTGCTGGAAGTCGATCCTCGCCGGGTGAAGAAAGTGCGTATTGTGCCGCTTTCCGCAGCTGATCGCCGTCGCCAGCAGCGTGCTGTCGTATCCGCCAAGCCGGGTGACCAGCCTATAGAGGCTGAAGCCACAACCGACGCTCCTAAAGAGGCCTGATGATCGAAAGGCTGGCGGGGAAAATCATTCTTTCGAGCGGCTGGCGTCGAGCGTTGGCCGCTTTCCTGAGCGGTGCCTTCGCCACGCTGACCCAGCCGCCCTTCGATGGTTTTGTGGCGGGTTTCGTTTCTTTCCCCATTTTGGTCTGGTTGATTGACGGGGCCATTGCGAAAGCGAATGCCGGGCCGGTTCGCCGTCTGTTGCCAGCGGCCATGGTTGGCTGGTGGTTTGGGTTTGGCTATTTCGTTTCCGGACTGTGGTGGATTGGAACGGCGCTGCTGGTTGATGCAGACCAGTTTGCCTGGGCCTTGCCGCTGGCGGTTCTAGGCCTCCCTGCATTTCTGGCTCTATTCTATGCGTTTGCAGCCATGGTTGCGCGCATCTTCTGGTCGGACGGCTTGGGGCGTATCTTCGCGCTAGCGTTTGGCTTTGCGCTGGCGGAATGGCTGCGTCTTTTCCTGTTCACCGGTTTTCCGTGGAATGCGATCGGCTATGCCATCATGCCGACGCCGCTGCTGATGCAATCGGTTGCCGTGCTCGGTCTGATCGGGATGAGCGCATTGGCCGTCTTTGTCTTTGCCGCACCGGCTCTGCTGATTGGTGGGCGGTTTGCCAAGACGGGCATTGTTCTCGCCCTGTTGGTGGTAGCAGTGCATGTCGGGTTCGGTGCCTGGACGCTTTCAAAAGCGCCGGCGATCGGTGAAGAAAAAGGAGCGCTCGCGGTTCGCATCGTACAACCGTCCATCGCCCAGACCATGAAGTGGGATAATGCGGAGCGCCGGTCTATCTTCGACAAGCTGGTGTCGCTGACGGGCGAAGCGCCAGCGGAAGGCAAGCCGAAACCCGATGTGGTCATTTGGCCGGAAACGGCTGTTCCCTATATTCTCACCTCGACGCCCGAGGCTCTGTCCCGCATCGGCGAGGTTCTGAAGGACGGGCAGATGCTGCTCACCGGTGCCGTTCGTGAAGAGAAGGCATCAGGGGGCGGCGAGCCGCGCTATTATAATTCAATTTATACGATTGATGATCGTGGTGTGATTGTCGATGCCGCCGACAAGGTGCACCTCGTCCCCTTTGGCGAATACCTGCCTTATGAGAGTTTTTTGCGCAGGCTTGGACTTCAGGAAGTGGTGGAGATGCCGGGCGGATTTACCGCCGGTGCGTCGCGTCGGGCGCTGAACGTCAAAGACGGTCAGACCTTTCTGCCGCTGATCTGTTACGAGGCCATTTTTCCGGATGAGCTTGGATATACGGGCCAAAGAGCCAGCGCCATCATCAATGTGACAAACGACGCATGGTATGGCGATACGCCGGGTCCGTACCAGCATTTTCGCCAGGCACAGGTTCGCGCGGTGGAGCAAGGGCTCCCCCTCATCCGTGCAGCCAACAATGGTCTTTCAGCTGTCGTTGATGCTTATGGTCGAATCACCGACGGCCTTGCGCATGACGCTGTCGGGGTCGTTGACGCTTACCTACCGTCATCTCGTGCACCATTTTGGGGCACGCCACATGGCTCACGACAATCTCTGGTAGCGCTGTTAACCTTACTCGTGTTGAGCATGGCTTTCCGACTGCCAATCGGCAGGCGTTTTCATTGACAGACTAATATTGTTACGATGTTATGGCGCGGCGGCGACGGTTTTTGCGGAAAATCGTCAGACTACCTCCCAAAACTTATTGTTATCGCTGTTCAGATGAACAGAGCATGAATGGAAGCTCGCAGCTGCGAGGAGTGACAGTTGTATGATTGAGAATAAAAAGAAGCCCAACCCAATTGACGTGCATGTCGGCAGCCGCATCCGTCTTCGCCGTAACATGCTGGGCCTCAGTCAGGAAAAACTTGGCGAAAGCCTTGGAATTACGTTTCAGCAGATCCAGAAATACGAGAAAGGCACCAACCGCGTCGGTGCAAGCCGCCTTCAGGCGATCTCGGCAATTCTCAATGTCCCGGTTTCCTTCTTTTTTGAAGACGCACCAGGTTCCTCGAACCAGGCCGGTTTTGCGGAAGACAATGAAGCAACCTATGTGGTCGATTTCCTGAATTCCAACGAAGGTGTTCAGCTGACCCGCGCCTTCACGAAAATTTCAGATCCGAAAGTGCGCCGCAAGATCATCGATCTCGTGAAGTCGCTCGCTGCGGACGCTGACTGATTTCATATCTCGAAAAGTGCAGCAGACGCGGGACATAGACATGTCCCGCCGGTTTTTGCGATTTACAGTGCCTGAACAGGCAGAAAATGCCATCCGGAATGAATTTTCCCGCTGATGCGCTGTCGCAACAAGAATATGCATTGACGGTTTAATCCCAACTTCGCTAACACATTACCGTGCCCGGAACGCTGAAAGCCTGTTCCGGGCGCTACTGTGTTTCCATGGCGGAGATATTCTCCGTTGGATTTTCAAGAGGGGTTACCCGTGTCGCGCAGTTCTTATCTCTTCACCAGCGAATCTGTGTCCGAAGGACATCCGGACAAGGTTTGCGACCGCATCTCCGATGAAATCGTGGACATGATCTATAAGGAAGCGCGTCGCACCGGCGTTGATCCCTGGTCTGTCCGTGTTGCCTGCGAAACGCTTGCCACCACCAATCGGGTGGTCATTGCCGGCGAAGTGCGCGTGCCGGATACGTTCCTGAAGAAGAATAAGGACGGCACTGTCGCCCATGATGCTGCAGGACATCCGCTGATTAATCCTTCGCGTTTCCGGTCGGCAGCCCGCAAGGCGATCCGGGAAATCGGTTACGAGCAGAACGGTTTCAACTGGAAGACGGTGAAGATCGACGTGCTTCTGCATCCGCAGTCCGCCGATATCGCGCAGGGCGTGGACAACGCCGCCGATCGTCAGGGCGAAGAAGGTGCAGGCGATCAGGGCATCATGTTCGGTTATGCTTGCCGCGAAACCCCGGACCTCATGCCGGCCCCGATCTATTATTCGCACAAGATTCTCGAAAAGCTCTCCGAAGCCCGTCACAAGGGTGAAGGCGATGCAGGCAAACTCGGCCCCGACGCCAAGAGCCAGGTCACCGTGCGTTACGAGAACGGCAAGGCCGCTGAGGTCACGCAGATCGTTCTATCCACACAGCATATGGATGCGAGCTGGGATTCGAAAAAGGTTCGGTCAGTTGTCGAGCCTTATATCCGTGATGCACTCGGCGAGCTTCCGATCGCAGCCACTTGCAACTGGTACATCAATCCGACCGGCAAGTTCGTCATCGGCGGACCGGACGGCGATGCTGGTCTGACTGGCCGCAAGATCATCGTGGATACCTATGGCGGCGCCGCTCCGCATGGCGGCGGCGCATTTTCGGGCAAGGACACGACCAAGGTGGATCGCTCCGCCGCCTATGCCGCGCGCTATCTCGCCAAGAATGTCGTTGCTGCAGGTCTTGCCGACCGCTGCACGATCCAGCTTTCCTATGCCATTGGTGTGGCACAGCCGCTTTCGGTTTATGTCGATCTGCATGGCACCGGCAAGGTGGCCGAATCTGCGGTCGAAGAAGCGCTTCGCGAGGTCATGGACCTGTCGCCGACCGGCATCCGCAAGCATCTCGACCTCAACAAGCCGATCTATGCCAAGACCTCGTCTTACGGTCATTTCGGCCGCAAACCGGGCCGTGACGGTTCTTTCTCCTGGGAGAAGACGGACCTGACCAAGGCTCTGAAGGCCGCGGTGGCGTAACTTTCCTGGCGGAAAGTTGCATCGCAAGCCGCTTGGCGTTATGTGTCCCGACGATTTTCGAGGAGCGCGGTCTTGGATCGCGCTCTTCTGTTATTGGAGCGCATCCCGAAAAGTGTGAAACGGTTTTCGGGCTAGATGCGCGTCAAAACAAATAAATAGAACACCGATATGATGCCGACGGATAAAATATGACCGAAGAATCTCATCCTCTGCGCGGTGCCGGAAATTTCTTCGGCCGTCGCCACGGCAAGCCTTTGCGAAGCCACCAGAAGAACCTGTTCGAAGATCTTCTGCCCCGCCTCAAGATCAACGTCGAAAACCCGGCGCCACAGGATCTGCGCACGCTCTTTGAAGCGAAGGTCGATGCAGTGCGTCTGGAAATCGGTTTTGGCGGCGGTGAGCACCTGCACCATGAGACAGGCCGTTATCCGCAAACGGGTTTCATTGGCGTCGAGCCTTTCATCAACGGCATGGCCAAGATGCTGGCGGCATTGGATGGCGAACCGCGATCGAATCTGCGTCTCTACGACGAGGATGCAACAGCGGTTTTGGACTGGCTACCGGATGCTTCCTTGTCGGGTATCGATCTCTTCTATCCCGATCCATGGCACAAGCGTCGCCACTGGAAGCGCCGTTTCGTCAGCGATGCCAATCTCGACCGCTTCGCCCGTGTCCTGAAACCCGGCGCAAAATTCAGGTTTGCTTCCGACATTGAACATTATGTCAACTGGACGCTCCAGCATTGTCGCCGTCATCCTGCATTCGACTGGCAGGCAGAAGGCCCGTCCGACTGGAACCACGCCTATGAAGGCTGGCCTGGCACGCGCTATGAGGCAAAGGCTTTTCGCGAAGGACGCCGTGCAGCCTATCTGACCTTCATCCGTCGTTGAAGCTACCAGCAGCGAACGGAATGAATCGAACAGCAGAAGCGGTCTTGAAAAAATCCGCTTCCGCTGGTATATAAGTCTCAAATTCTTGGTCGTTTGAACAAGAGTGGGTCCACCCGGTCCCGCTCTTTTTTGTTACTTACGGCTAACTTGAAGGGGCTTTCCGGCCTTTTGAAAGGTTTTTAGGTTGACGGAACAGGTTCAGGCAAACGAAGCAGAAACGCTCGCAGCAGGCGCGGATGAACGCATCATTCGCGAGACGGGTATTGATGCGAAAGTGGCTTCCATCATCGAGCCCGTCATCAATACGCTGGGCTTTCGGTTGGTACGCGTGCGCCTTTCGGGGCTCAATGGCCAGACCTTGCAGATCATGGCCGAACGTCCCGATGGCACGATGACGGTCGATGACTGCGAACTGGTCAGCCGTACGGTTGCCCCGGTTCTCGACGTGGAAGATCCCATCAGTGGAAAATACCATCTGGAGATTTCGTCTCCCGGTATCGACCGCCCGTTGGTTCGCAAGTCGGACTTTGCCGATTGGGCCGGTCACATCGCAAAGGTGGAAACCTCCGTCGTGCACGAAGGCCGCAAGAAATTCCGCGGCCGCATCGTCCTGGGGGATGCGGAATCGGTCGTGATCGAAAGCGACCAGATTTCCTACGGCAGCGAACCTGTCGTGCGCATTCCATTCGATCTGATTTCTGATGCACGCCTCGTGCTGACCGATGACCTGATCCGCGATGCGTTGCGCAAGGACAAGGCTCTGCGCGAAGGCCGCATTCCCGGTGACGACCTCGGTAGCGAAGAAGCGGGCGAGCAGTCCGATGAAACCGCATCGGGCGAAGCTGAAGATAAAGAATAAGTTTCTGGCGTCCGGCATCTAGAGGAGCCGGGTGCGACACCAAGGAGAGTCCAATGGCAGTCAGTGCTAACAGGCTGGAGCTTCTGCAGATCGCCGATGCGGTCGCACGCGAGAAGTCGATCGACCGCGAGATCGTTCTTGCGGCCATGGCCGATGCGATCCAGAAGGCGGCGCGTTCGCGTTACGGCCAGGAAAGCAACATCCGCGCGGACATCAATGCGAAGTCCGGCGAGATCAAGCTGCAGCGCCTGCTCGAAGTCGTCGAGCATGTCGAGGATTACGCGACGCAGATTTCGCTCTTCACCGCGCGCGATCGCAACCCGGACGCACAGGTCGGCGACTTCATCGCCGATCAGCTGCCGCCGATGGATTTCGGCCGTATTGCTGCCCAGTCGGCAAAGCAGGTCATCGTGCAGAAAGTGCGCGAAGCCGAGCGTGACCGCCAGTATGACGAATACAAGGATCGCGTTGGTGAGATCGTCAACGGCACCGTCAAGCGCGTCGAATATGGCAATGTGATTGTCGATCTCGGTCGTGGCGAAGCCATCGTGCGCCGCGATGAGCTGATCCCGCGTGAAGCTTTCCGTTATGGTGACCGCATCCGCGCCTATGTCTACGATGTGCGTCGCGAACAGCGCGGCCCGCAGATTTTCCTGTCGCGTACCCATCCGTCCTTCATGGCGAAGCTCTTCACCATGGAAGTGCCGGAAATCTATGACGGCATCATCGAAATCAAGTCGGTTGCCCGCGATCCGGGTTCCCGCGCCAAGATTGCCGTCGTGTCGCGTGATGCGTCCATCGATCCGGTCGGCGCCTGCGTCGGTATGCGTGGCTCCCGCGTTCAGGCCGTTGTGGGCGAACTGCAGGGTGAAAAGATCGACATCATTCCGTGGTCGCCAGACGCTGCTTCCTTCATCGTCAACGCGCTTCAGCCAGCGGAAGTTGCCAAGGTTGTTCTCGATGAAGATGCTGAACGTATTGAAGTTGTCGTTCCGAATGACCAACTATCACTTGCAATCGGTCGTCGCGGTCAGAACGTGCGCCTTGCTTCCCAGCTCACCGGCTGGGACATTGACATCCTGACGGAAGACGAAGAATCCGAACGTCGCCAGAAGGAATTCACCGAGCGTTCGACGCTCTTCATGGATGCCCTCAACGTTGACGAGATGGTTGGTCAGGTTCTGGCCTCTGAAGGTTTCGCATCTGTTGAAGAACTGGCCTATGTCGAGCCGGGCGAAATCGCCTCCATCGATGGTTTCGATGAGGATACGGCTGGCGAAATCCAGGAACGTGCCCGCGAATATCTGGATCGCATCGAGAGCGAACAGGATGATCGCCGCAAGGAACTGGGCGTCGAAGACGAACTGCGCGAACTGCCGGGTATCACCACGGCAATGCTCGTGGCTGTCGGTGAAGACGGCGTCAAGACGATGGAAGACTTTGCCGGCTATGCCGTCGATGATCTGGTCGGCTGGCGTGAACGCAAGGACGGTGAAACCGTCGCTCATAGCGGTATCTTCTCTTCCTTCGATGTTTCGCGCGTCGATGCGGAACAGATGGTCCTGACTGCGCGTTTGAAGGCAGGATGGATCACGGAAGAAGAACTGGCATCGGCACAGGAAGAAGAAGCCGAAGTCGGTGAAGAGGAAGCTGCTTCCTAAGAAGCGGCCGGAATAAAAAGAGCCGCATGGCTTCTTACGTCTGGTGTAATTCAGGCGTAAGCTATGCGGCTCTTGCAATTCATCCCTGAAAAATGGTCGTCATTCATTCGAATTGATTGGCCAGTTCAGGTTTCGGACATGTTCCGGGTTGTGGTGGGGCTTATGCTCTGGTACAGCGCCCGCGTTACGTCCGACGTGCGGGCAGACCGCAATATGGCAAGACTGGAGTTCGCGTGGAGCAGGATATGAATGACAGAACCTGTATCGTCACGCGCGAAAGCGGTTCTGCCGATGATCTGATCCGTTTCGTGGCCGGTCCCGACGGTTCCGTGGTGCCGGACTTGAAAAGAACTCTGCCGGGCAGGGGGTGCTGGGTCAAGGCCGAGCGCCGTCTGGTGGATGAAGCGGTCAAGCGCAAGCTTTTTGCGCGGGCGCTGAAGGAAGGTGTAACGCCGCAGGCGGATCTTGGCGCGCTGGTGGACCAGTTGCTGACGAAATCTGCCCTTGGCAGCCTCGCCCTGGCTCGCAAGGCCGGGGCTGTGGTATCTGGCTCGACCAAGGTGGATCAGGCGATCCGCACCGGGACAGCCGCCATGGTGTTGCACGCAAAGGAAGCCGCCGCCGACGGCGTACGCAAGCTCGATCAGGCTCGCCGTGCCGTGGTGCATCTGGAGGGTCCGGAAATCCCTTCTTTCACTCTTTTTACGGGGGAAGAAATGGATTTGGCATTTGGGGGCGGAAATGTGATACATGCAGCCGTACTTGAAGGAAAGGCGGCGGCCGGGTTCGTAAAGCGGGCGCTTATGTTGCATCGCTATCGCGGTGAAAGCGCATCGGACCTGGATTAGAGCGCAACTCTGGAGGGGCCTGGCAGACCCCGGATCGGATTGCGCGTTGAGGCGGATGACTGGAGTTTTATCCAACATGACCCGGTCACGTTGGATAAAGCTCGAGTAGAGCGGCCGGAGCCGCGAAGGAAACGGAAACGTAATGAGCGATAAAACGAACGACGACAAGACGCTGAGCGTTAATACGAAGAAGACGCTGACCATGAAGCGGCCGGGCGTCGAGCAGAGCACCGTGCGCCAGAATTTCAGCCACGGCCGCACGAAGGCTGTCGTCGTTGAAACGAAAAAGCGCAAATTCTCGCGGCCTGACGAGAAGCCGGAAGTCGAGGCAGCGGCGCCGAAGCCAGCAGCTCCGGCACCTGCTGCTCCCGCGCCTGCGGCATCTACTCCTGCACCGGCACAAGCCGCGCAGCCTGCACAAGCCGCGCCGGTAGTGCGCGCGCCAGCACCAGCCACCCCGGCACCGAAGCCAGCAGCTCCTGCTGCTCCGGTAACGAAGCCGCATGTCGCACAGCAGCGCCCGGCACAACAGCGTCCCGGCGGCCAACAGGCACAGCGTCCGCGCCCGTCCGACCGCTCCGGCATGGTGTTGAACACGCTGTCGCGCTCCGAAATGGATGCACGTCGCCGCGCGCTCGAAGAAGCGCAGGTCCGTGAAGTTGAAGAACGCGCACGCGCTGTCGAGGAAGCCAAGCGTCGCGCCGAGGAAGATGCCCGCCGCGCCAAGGAACGTGAAGAATCTGCCCGTCGTCAGGCGGAAGAGGAAGCTCGCCTCAAGGCCGAGGCCGATGCCCGCCGTAAGGCCGAGGAAGAGGCTGCCAAGCGTATGCCGCAGCCGGAAGCCCGTACCGAGCGTCGCGACGATGCGCGCCCGGCACCGCAGGGCAATCGCCCGCAGCAGGCCGGTCGTCCTCAGGGCAATCGTCCGCCGCAAGGTGGCCGTCCGCAGCAGGGTGGTCCGCGCCCGGCTGCGCCAAGCCTTGCCGACGCTGCCCCGATCCCGGGCAAGCCGCTTCCGCAGAGCCAGCTTCGCAAGACTGTTGCATCTGATGATGACGACCGTCGTGGCGGTGGCCTGACTGCTGCCCGTCGCGGTGCTCCGGCCAAGCCGGAAGTTCGCGCGCCGAAAGTAGTCAAGACCGAAGATGATCGCCGTCGTGGCAAGCTGACCATCTCCAGCAATCTTGAGGATGAAGGTCGTTCGCGTTCGCTTTCGGCGATGCGTCGTCGTCAGGAAAAGTTCAAGCGTTCGCAGATGCAGGAAACACGCGAAAAGATTTCGCGTGAAGTGACCATTCCTGAAACCATTACGCTTCAGGAACTTGCACAGCGCATGACCGAACGTTCGGTCGATATCATCAAGTACCTGATGAAGCAGGGCCAGATGATGAAGCCGGGCGACGTGATTGATGCCGATATGGCGCAGCTCATTGCTGAAGAATTCGGCCATACCGTCAAGCGCGTTGCGGAATCGGACGTTGAAGAAGGCATCTTCGGTGTTGCCGACAACGAGGCTGCGCTGGTTTCCCGTCCTCCAGTCGTGACCATTATGGGTCACGTCGATCACGGCAAGACCTCGCTGCTTGATGCGATCCGTCACGCCAATGTTGTTTCGGGCGAAGCCGGTGGCATCACCCAGCATATCGGTGCTTATCAGGTCGAGCAGAACGGCCAGAAGATCACCTTCATCGATACGCCGGGCCACGCTGCCTTTACTGCAATGCGTGCCCGTGGTGCGCAGGCGACCGACATTGCCATCCTCGTGGTGGCTGCCGATGACAGCGTGATGCCGCAGACGATTGAATCGATCAATCATGCCAAGGCGGCAGGTGTTCCGATCATCGTGGCGATCAACAAGATCGACAAGCCGGCTGCCGATCCGCAGAAGGTTCGCACTGCTCTGTTGCAGCATGACGTCTTTGTGGAATCGATGGGCGGTGAAGTTCTCGACGTCGAAGTGTCGGCCAAGAACAAGCTCAACCTCGACAAACTGCTTGAAGCAATTCTGTTGCAGGCTGAAATTCTTGATCTCAAGGCTGATCCATCGCGTACGGCTGAAGGCGTTGTCGTCGAAGCCCAGCTCGATCGTGGCCGTGGTTCGGTTGCAACCGTTCTGGTTCAGACGGGTACGCTGCATCCGGGTGACATCCTCGTCGCCGGTAGCGAATGGGGCCGCGTGCGCGCACTGGTCAACGACCGTGGCGAGCATGTGAAGGAAGCCGGTCCTGCGATGCCAGTGGAAGTCCTCGGCCTTCAGGGCACGCCGCAGGCCGGTGACCGCTTTGCCGTGGTTGCCAACGAAGCCAAGGCACGCGAAATTGCCGAGTACCGTCAGCGTCTGGCACGCGACAAGGCTGTAGCCCGCCAGTCCGGCGCGCGCGGCTCGCTTGAGCAGATGATGAACCAGCTCCAGGTGTCGGGCACGAAGGAATTCCCACTCGTCATCAAGGGCGACGTGCAGGGTTCTATCGAAGCCATCACCAATGCACTGGACAAGCTCGGCACCGACGAAGTGCGTGCACGTATCGTGCATTCGGGCGCCGGTGGTATCACGGAAAGCGACGTGTCGCTGGCCGAAGCCTCCAACGCTGCGATCATCGGCTTCAACGTCCGCGCCAACAAGCAGGCACGTGACGCAGCCGATCAGCAGGGCATCGAAATCCGCTACTACAACATCATCTATGATTTGATTGATGACGTTAAGGCAGCGATGTCGGGTCTCCTGTCGCCGGAACGCCGCGAAACCTTCCTCGGCAATGCCGAGATTCTCGAAGTCTTCAACATCACCAAGGTCGGCAAGGTTGCCGGTTGCCGTGTCACCGAAGGCAAGGTCGAGCGTGGTGCAGGCGTCCGCCTCATCCGCGACAACGTGGTTATCCACGAAGGCAAGCTCAAGACGCTCAAGCGCTTCAAGGACGAAGTGTCGGAAGTTCCGGCCGGTCAGGAATGCGGTATGGCGTTCGAGAACTACGACGACATTCGCGCAGGCGACGTTATCGAAGCCTTCCGCGTCGAACACGTTTCGCGCACGCTTTAAGTACTATCCCGCCGGGCTGCCGAGAGGTGGCCCGGCTTTTCATTATCCGGTCCAGAGGGTCTGACTCCCAGCTGGATTGTGGTAAGTTGCGTATTATTACGCCTGCCAATTTGTAGTCATGTTGTCGGACAGTCCTTCGCGGCTGGATGCCGATTGGCGGCTGTTTATCGAGGATATAGCCATGGCACGTTCTCCAGATCCAAAAGGCTCAGGTGGCCTTTCCCAGCGCCAGCTTCGCGTGGGCGAGCAGGTGCGTCACGCATTGGCGCAGGTGCTTCAGCGCGGCGAAATTCGCGACGATCTTATCGCCCATACCGTGATTTCCGTCTCGGAAGTGCGTATGTCGCCCGATCTCAAGATTGCGACCTGTTTCATCACTCCGCTTGGTAACGCCGACACGCAAGCGGTTATCAAGGCGCTGGCTGCAAACGCAAAGTTCATTCGTGGTCGCATGGCGCCAAGCCTCAGCCAGATGAAATACATGCCGGAATTCCGCTTCCGGGCCGATACGAGCTTTGACAATTTTTCCAAGATCGATGCGCTGCTCCGCTCGCCGGAAGTCGCCCGCGATCTTGGGCATGACGATGAAGAAGACCGGGAGGCAGACAAGGCTTCCCGCAATGGAGACGAATAAAGCATGGCAAGACGGGGCAAGAAAAAAGGTCGTCCGATATCCGGCTGGGTTATTTTCGATAAGCCGAAAGGGATGGGATCGACCGAGGCGGTCTCGAAGATCAAGTGGCTGTTCAACGCCGAAAAAGCCGGTCATGCCGGTACACTTGATCCGCTTGCTTCCGGCATGTTGCCCATAGCGTTGGGTGAGGCCACCAAAACCGTGCCTTATGTCATGGATGGAACCAAGATCTACCGTTTCACGGTAAGCTGGGGCGAGGAACGCTCAACGGACGATCTGGAAGGTGTTGCCACCAAGACCTCGGATAATCGCCCGTCGCGCGCCGATGTCGAGGCATTGCTGCCGAACTACACCGGTGTCATTTCGCAGGTTCCACCGCAGTTTTCCGCCATCAAGATCGATGGCGAGCGCGCTTACGATCTTGCCCGCGAAGGCGAGACGGTCGAGATACCTTCCCGTGAAGTCGAGATTGACCGTCTGGAGATTGTTGGTATTCCGGATGCTGATCGCACCGAGTTCGAGGTCGAATGCTCCAAGGGCACCTATGTGCGCTCTCTCGCACGCGATATGGGCCGGGATCTCGGTTGCTACGGACACATTTCAGAGCTGCGCCGCATCGAAGTTGCGCCGTTCACGGAAGAAGACGCTGTAACACTGGCAGAACTTGAACAGGCTTGGCCGCCGCTTCCGCCCAAGGATGAGGATGGCAATGTCGTAGAGCCCACTCCGCGTCGCGACTTTTCGGCGATTGATGCATTGGTCATCGATACGGGAGCTGCTCTCGACTGTCTGCCGCAGGTGCCGCTTACCGACGATCAGGCGCAACGCGTGCGTCTTGGCAATCCGGTGATCCTGCGCGGACGTGATGCGCCTCTGGAAGCAGACGAAGCGTGTGTCACGACACGCGGAAAACTGCTCGCCATCGGTTACATCGAGCACGGACAGTTCAAACCGAAGCGCGTTTTCACAACGGGCTGACGTTTCGTCAGACGATCGCGATAAGGCGGCAAATTGAATTGAGACTGGCGTTCCCGCCAATTTTGCACTATATGCCCCTTCATCGATCATGCGTAAAAGCATGTCAGATCGTGTAAATGGCCCGCGCTGGACGACATCCCGGCCCGGGCGTCTGGTTTTCCTCTCATCTAGAAAGGGTGTTACGATGTCGATTACTGCTGAGCGCAAGCAAGCACTTATCAAGGAATACGCCACCAAGGAAGGCGACACCGGTTCTCCTGAAGTACAGGTTGCCGTTCTTTCCGAGCGTATCGCCAACCTCACCGAACACTTCAAGGGCCACAAGAATGACAATCATTCGCGTCGCGGCCTCCTGAAGCTGGTTTCGCAGCGTCGTCGCCTTCTTGACTACGTCAAGGGCATCGACCAGACACGTTACCAGGCGCTGATCGGCCGTCTCGGCCTGCGCCGCTAACGGTAAAATCGGGCGACGTATCCAAACGTCGCCCATTTGATTTATTCGGCATTTTGTCATGCGGATAGCCGCTTACAGATAAAATGCGACACTTGAGCATGTCTCCCAAAAGTGGGAACCGGTTTTGGGACGAAGACATGCGTAAAACCAAACAGATAGAGCGGAAGCGCGAACATATGTGAGCGCATCCGCTCTATCGGGCGATTGCCCGCTGGCATGAAACGACGCACCGGGTGCATTCCGTCATGCCGATGAAGAGCCAAAAGGCTCATGACCTGGACCAGTCATGGGGCAGGATTGCAGGCAGTTCGTGTCAGAGGATATTCGGGAGCGAATGTTCTGACACATAACGAACTTCCCGTTGTCTTGCCCGTGGCCCGTCCGCCAACCGAGGCGATGCCTTCAGGCGCTTTTGCGCGGCATCACCACATGAGGACAAGATATGTTCAATACCCATAAAGTAGAAATCGAATGGGGCGGTCGTCCGCTTACGCTCGAAACCGGCAAGATCGCACGTCAGGCTGACGGTGCAGTTCTCGCAACCTATGGCGAAACCGTTGTTTTGGCGACTGTCGTTTCTGCCAAGGAGCCGAAGCCGGGCCAGGATTTCTTCCCGCTCACCGTCAACTATCAGGAAAAGACCTATGCCGCTGGCAAGATCCCTGGCGGCTACTTCAAGCGTGAAGGTCGTCCGAGCGAAAACGAAACGCTCGTCTCGCGCCTGATCGACCGTCCGATCCGCCCGCTCTTCGTTGAAGGTTACAAGAACGACACGCAGGTTGTCCTGACTGTTGTTCAGCACGACCTCGAAAACAACCCCGACGTTCTGTCGATGGTTGCAGCTTCCGCAGCGCTGACCATTTCCGGCGTTCCTTTCATGGGGCCGATCGGTGGTGCGCGCGTTGGTTATATCAACGGCGAATACGTCCTGAACCCGAATATCGACGAAATGCCGGAATCGAAGCTCGATCTGGTTGTTGCCGGTACCGCCGATGCTGTGCTGATGGTTGAATCGGAAGCGCAGGAGCTTTCTGAAGAAGTCATGCTGGGTGCCGTTGTTTTCGGCCAGAAGGGCTTCCAGCCGGTCATCGACGCGATCATCAAGCTTGCTGAAGTTGCTGCCAAGGAACCGCGCGACTTCCAGCCGGAAGATCTTTCGGACCTCGAAGCCAAGATGCTGGCCGTTGTCGAAAACGACCTGCGCGATGCATACAAGATCACCGAAAAGCAGGCTCGTTACGTTGCTGTCGACGCTGCAAAGGCCAAGGCGAAGGCTCACTTCTTCCCGGAAGGCGTGGAAGAGCCGGAATTCTCGGCTGAAAAATTTGCGACCGTCTTCAAGCATCTGCAGGCCAAGATCGTTCGCTGGAACATTCTCGACACCGGCAGCCGCATTGATGGCCGTGATCTGAAGACCGTTCGTGCAATCGTTTCGGAAGTTGGCCTTCTGCCGCGCACCCACGGTTCGGCGCTGTTCACCCGCGGCGAAACACAGGCGATCGTTGTTGCCACGCTGGGCACCGGCGAAGACGAGCAGATGATCGATGCCCTGACCGGCACGTACAAAGAATCCTTCATGCTGCATTACAACTTCCCGCCATATTCGGTCGGTGAAACCGGTCGTATGGGTTCGCCGGGCCGTCGTGAAGTTGGTCATGGCAAGCTCGCATGGCGCGCTATCCATCCGATGTTGCCTGCTGCCGACCAGTTCCCGTACACGATCCGTTCGGTTTCCGAGATCACCGAATCCAACGGTTCTTCCTCGATGGCGACCGTTTGCGGCACCTCGCTTGCTCTGATGGACGCAGGCGTTCCGCTTGCACGTCCGGTTGCCGGTATCGCCATGGGCCTGATCAAGGAAGGCGAACGCTTCGCCGTTCTCTCCGACATCCTTGGCGATGAAGATCACCTCGGCGACATGGACTTCAAGGTTGCCGGTACTGACAACGGCATCACCGCACTTCAGATGGACATCAAGATCGACGGTATCACCGAAGAGATCATGAAGGTCGCTCTGGAGCAGGCCAAGGGCGGTCGCGTTCACATCCTCGGCGAAATGGCGAAGGCTCTGTCCACGTCGCGTGAAGAACTCGGCGAATTCGCTCCGCGCATCGAAGTGATGAACATCCCGACCGACAAGATCCGTGATGTTATCGGTTCTGGCGGCAAGGTTATCCGCGAAATCGTGGAAAAGACAGGCGCCAAGATCAACATCGAAGACGACGGTACGGTCAAGATCGCTTCGTCGAACGGTAAGGAAATCGAAGCCGCCAAGAAGTGGATTCACTCGATTGTTGCCGAACCGGAAGTTGGCGAAATCTACGAAGGTACGGTCGTGAAGACTGCTGACTTCGGCGCTTTCGTAAACTTCTTTGGTCCACGAGACGGTCTGGTTCACATTTCGCAGCTCGCTTCCGACCGCGTTGCCAAGACCACTGACGTGGTCAAGGAAGGCCAGAAGGTCTGGGTCAAGCTCATGGGCTTTGACGAACGTGGCAAGGTTCGCCTGTCGATGAAGGTTGTCGATCAGGAAACCGGCAAGGAAGTTGTTGCTGAAAAGAAGGCAGAAGCCGACGCTGAATAAGCGTTTCTGCTACTGTAAATCAATCGAAAGCGCGCTCTTGTGGCGCGCTTTTTTGTTGCATGGGAATCAATTCAAGACCATGGATGAGTCATGATTACACCGGCACAACAGACACTCTTTCTCCCCTTCGATCAGGACATTCTGGATATGCCCGAAGAGGGGCAATCCTTTCTTGCGTGTGGTCTTTCTGCGGATCGGCGTCTTGAGGACGAATTGAAACAGGCGCTGACCTTCCTGCAGCCCTGGCGCCCCGATTGGCTGGTGCTGGAAAAGGAGGGCTTCAAGACAGTTCCCAGATTGGGTGAGGAGAAGCGTTTTTCCGGCGGGCTACTGTTGCTCGGAAAACATCGCGGGCGCAATGAGGCGTGGTTTGCGGAGCTTCTGGCGCGTGTTGAGCCGGGTGGATGGATTGCCGTGTCAGGCGACAAGAAGCTCGGCATTGACAGTTTTCGAAAATGGGCCAGCAATATCGCCGAGATCAGCGACCGCATGTCGAAGAACCATGCCGTGGTGTTCTGGCTCAGACGACCAGTCGACCTCACCGATGAATTCATCGCGGCTCTGAAGCCGCTTGCGACCGATATTGACGATGTGTTCCGCACAGAACCCGGCATGTTCTCGCACGGTGTTATCGATAAGGGTTCGGCGCTGCTCGTGCCGCATATGGAAAAGATTTTTTTTGGTAACGTCGCCGATCTTGGCGCCGGTTGGGGCTATCTTGCGGCGCAATGCTTGAAGTTTGCAGATCGCATCAAGTCTATCGATCTCTATGAAGCCGATTATGAGGCGCTGGAAGCGGCGCGCGGCAATCTGGAGCGGCTTGGTGCATCAGTGCCGATCAGCTTCAACTGGTTCGATGTGACGAGTGAAAAGATGGCAGGCATCTACGACACCGTGATTATGAACCCACCGTTCCATGAGGGGCGGGTGACGGATGTTTCGCTTGGTCAGGCGTTCATTGCCGCTGCCGCGTCACGCCTGAAGCCGGGCGGGCGTCTGCTTATGGTCGCAAACCGGCAATTGCCTTATGAGACGACGCTCAAAGGACTGTTCAAGAATGTGACTCTTCTCGAAGAGGCGAACGGTTTCAAAATCTTCGATGCGAAGAAATAAATAAAAAGGCCGCCCAGAAGGCGGCCTTTTTACAAGATGGCTTGGCTTATTCACCGCGCTCCGCGTCAGAGCTTTTCAGCTCTTCAAGCGTCGGCATGGAGACGATGTTGTAGCCGGAATCCACATAATGGACTTCACCGGTGACACCGCTCGAGAGATCAGACAGAAGATAAACTGCCGATTTGCCGACATCATCGATGTCGACGGTACGGCGCAGCGGCGAGTTACGGCGCTGATAGCTGAAGATTGCGCGGGCGTCGCCAATACCGGCACCGGCAAGCGTACGCACCGGACCGGCCGAAATGGCGTTGACGCGGATGCCCTGCGGACCGTAATCGGCAGCAAGATAACGCACCATGGCTTCAAGCGCGGCTTTGGCAACGCCCATGACGTTATAGTTCGGGATGGTGCGCGTGGAACCGCCATAGGTCAGCGTCAGGATCGAGCCGCCGTCCTTCATGAGTTTTTCAGCGCGCTGTGCCATTTCCGTGAAGGAGTAGGCGGAAATCACCATTGTGCGGCTGAAATTTTCGCGCGTGGTGACGTCTGCGTAGCGACCCTTCAGTTCGGTCTTGTCGGAGAAGCCGATGGCGTGAACGATGAAATCGAGCTTGCCCCACTTCTTTTCGACTTCGGCAAAGACCGCATCGACCGACTCGATATCTTCAACATCGCAAGGCAGTACGAAATCAGAGCCGACCTGTTCGGCCAGCGGCTTTACGCGCTTGCCGAGTGCATCACCTTGATAGGTGAAGGCCAGTTCAGCGCCCTGTGCTGCGAGTTGCTTTGAAATTCCCCAAGCGAGTGAGTGATTATTCGCGACCCCCATGATGAGGCCGCGTTTGCCTTTCATCAAACCTTCCATATTTTCCCTCTCCCTCAGCCCTGGTAACGCTGGAAAACCAGCGTCGCATTGGTGCCGCCAAATCCGAAGGAGTTGGAGAGCACGGTATTGAGCTGAGCGTTGTCAATGCGCTTGCGAACGATAGGCATGTCCGCGAAGGCAGGGTCCAGTTCTTCGATATGTGCGCTTTCGCAAATGAAATTGTTGTGCATCATCAAAAGCGAGTAGATCGCTTCCTGCACACCGGTTGCACCGAGCGAGTGGCCGGTCAGCGACTTGGTCGCAGCAATCGGCGGGCAGGCGTCGCCTGAGCCGAAGACCTGACGGATCGCATCGATTTCCGGGGCGTCGCCAGCTGGCGTCGAGGTGGCGTGTGGATTGATATAGTCGATTTTGCCCTTGACGGTCGAAAGGGCCATCTTCATGCAGCGGATTGCGCCTTCGCCGGATGGGGCGACCATGTCGTAACCGTCAGACGTCGCGCCATAGCCGACGATTTCGCCGTAAATCTTGGCGCCGCGGGCCAGTGCGGTTTCGAGGTCTTCCAGCACCAGCACGCCAGCACCGCCAGCAATGACGAAGCCGTCGCGGTTCTTGTCATAGGCACGCGATGCAGTGGATGGCGTGTCGTTATACTTGCTCGACATGGCGCCCATGGCGTCGAACAGGACCGAAAGCGTCCAGTCGAGGTCTTCGCAGCCGCCTGCGAACATGCGGTCCTGCTTGCCATACTGGATCATTTCGAACGCATTGCCGATGCAATGGTTGGAAGTCGCGCAGGCCGAAGAAATCGAATAGTTGATGCCCTTGATCTTGAAGAAGGTCGCAAGCGTCGCGGAAGCCGTCGAGCTCATGGCTTTTGGCACGGCAAACGGGCCGACGCGCTTTGGGCCTTTTTCGCGGGTGATGTCGGCAGAATCGACAATGGTGCGGGTCGAAGGACCGCCGGAACCCATGATGATGCCGGTGCGGTCGTTGGAGACTTCCTCTTCGGAAAGCCCCGCATCCGCAATGGCCTGATCCATCGCAATATGGTTCCAGGCCGTGCCACGGCCATGGAAGCGCATCGCGCGACGATCGACCAGTGCTTCGACGTCGATATTCGGAGCGCCGTGCACCTGACAACGGAAGCCGAGCTCGGCATATTCCTCAGCGCGGGAGATGCCGGACTTTGCTTCACGCAGCGAAGCCGTGACCTCTTCGGTGTTGTTACCAATCGAGGATACGATCCCCATACCCGTTACGACCACACGCCGCATCGCGTTCTCCTTTACACCTGATCCGTGAGCGACGTGTCCATCATGCGGACTGCCGCCTGTTCGCGGTTACATAGGTGCGATCTTCGCATGTTTTGAGCGCGGCCGCATGAAAACTGTTCACTTTTTGCAGTCGCGCTCGTGGATGATGGTGATTGAGGCGCCTTACTGGCCCTCGCTGTCCTTCGACAGGCCGACGCGCAGGTCAGACGCCCGGTAGATGGTTTCGCCATCGGCTTTCAGCCAGCCGTCAGCCGTGCCGAGCACGAGGCGGCCACGCATGACGCGCTTGAAATCGATGCCATATTCGAGAAGCTTGGTATGCGGACGCACCATGCCCTTGAACTTCACTTCACCGGTGGAGAGAGCCATACCGCGACCCGGCTCGCCGAGCCAGCCGAGGAAGAAACCGGTCAGCTGCCACATGCCATCAAGACCGAGGCAGCCCGGCATGATCGGATTGCCCATGAAATGACACGGGAAATACCAGTCATCGGGGCGCACATCATACTCGGCGCGGATATAGCCCTTGTCGAACTCACCACCGGTTTCGGAAATATCGGTGATGCGATGGACCATCAGCATCGGAGGCAGGGGAAGCTGAGCATTGCCGGGGCCGAACATCTCGCCGCGTGCGCAGGCCAGGAGTTCTTCATACCCATAGCTTGATTTCTGTTCTGCCATTACGCCTCCCTTGAGGTTCATTCTGTATCGACCGGCAATCCGGCCCGGTTGTAGGTTTCACCGGAACATCCCTACCACAGACTGTTTCCGGCAGTAAAATCATGCATTGAGTTATTTGGGGGTTTATCCGAAAAACCGGCCAATTCCCAAGCCTATTGATACTTATTTCGCAACGGCATATATCAATGTCAGTATGCAATGGGCAACAGCCCGTTTGACGATTGATGATTTTGCAACAAGCTTGTGACGGAACCAACGGTGAATATGCAGTCTTCACATACCCACTCGACGGTCTCGATGGAAGAGCAGCTCCGCCGCGCGGGCCTGCGTCCGACGCGGCAGCGCGTTGCGCTTGCGAGCCTGATCTTCGCCCAGGGCGATCGCCATCTGTCTGCAGAAGACCTGCACGAAGAGGCCGTGATGGCCGACGTGCCGGTGTCTCTGGCGACGGTTTACAACACGCTGCACCAGTTCACGGAAGCCGGTATGCTGCGTATCATCGCGGTTGAGGGCTCGAAGACTTATTTCGATACGAATATCTCGGATCACCAGCATTTCTTCCTCGAAGGCGAAAATGTCGTGTTCGATATTCCACACGGCGAAAGAGGTCAGCCTACGGTTGCCAACATGCCGGATGCGCCGCATGGCATGGAAATCGTGAACGTGGATATTATCGTTCGCCTGCGCCGCAAGAGCCAGTAACGAGTGCTCCTTTTAGTTGGACATGAAAAGAAAGCGGCCATGGCCGCTTTTTTGTTGCCTATTGGACCGTATGGGGCTGAAAAGGGATAAAGTTCTGCACCCCCGGCTGAATCGCCTCCCAAGCTTCAGCCGTACACATTCCAAGGAGATATCATGCGTAAGCTACTTGTCGCCGCGACCATTCTCGCCGTGTTCACCGCTGGCAGCGCCTTTGCAAAGACCGTCCGGATCGGAGTGACGCCGGGGCCGCACGCTCAGATCATGGAGAAGGTGAAGGAAGTCGCCGAGAAGAACGGTCTTGAAATCGATATTCAGGAATTCTCGGATTATGTCATCCCGAACATGGCGCTAGCGGATGGCGCACTGGAAGCCAACTCCTTCCAGCATAAGCCCTATCTCGATAATCAGGTTGCCGATCGTGGCTTCGACATTGTGAGCGTTGCCGAGACGGTCAACTTTCCGATGGGGCTGTATTCAAAGAAGCTGAAGAATATTTCGGAGTTGGCCGACGGCGCGACAATTGCGATCCCCAATGATCCGACCAATGGTGGTCGCGCTTTGCTGGTTCTTGCTGAAAACGGCATCATAAAAATCGACCCGGCCAAGGGGCTGAAGGTCAGTGCCCTCGATATCGTTGAAAACCCGAAGAACCTCAAATTCGTTGAACTCGATGCGGCACAGCTTCCGCGTTCGATGGAAGACGTCGATGCGGCCGTCATCAACACCAACTATGCCATGGAAGCTGGCTTGAACCCGGCAACCGATCCGCTGGTGCGGGAAGGCGAGAAAGCGCCTTACATCAATATTCTCGTCGTTCGCACCGCCGATAAGGATGCCGACTGGGTGAAAACCCTGATCTCATCCTACCACAGCGATGAAGTGAAGGAATTCATCGCCACGACGTTCAAGGGATCGGTGGCGCCTGCCTGGTGATATTCCGAGGTGGAGGCGGGGCGATTTTTCGCCCCGCTCGCTTATCAGCCCTTCAGTTCCATCCGGATGTTGCGAAAGGGAAGGCCTTCATCGTCTTCCGATCGCTGACTGGTTATCTTGAAGCCGAGACGGCTGTAGAAACGACATGCCCGCTCATTGTCGACATAAACTTCAAGCGATAACTCGCCTTTCAATGCCAATGCATGGCGGATCAGAATTCGCCCTGTTCCGCAGCCTTGCACGTCAGGATCGACAAACAGCCCGCCGATAAAGCTATCCAGCAAGCCGATAAAGCCAATCGGCCTGTCATTGATCGTGGCAACCCATGTTTCTGCCTTCTCGAGATAGACATCTTCGATGAGTTTGCGCTGGTCTTGAAGCCGATCTCCTCCGAGAAAGGAATGGGCCTCCAAGGAGGCGCGATACCAGATGGACGACAGGGATGGCTTGTCCGACGCCTGATAGGCGCGGATTATCACATCATGATTTTTCATGGTCTTCCAGAGTTTTGAATATGCACAAGAGTTCCGCCTTACGGGCGGGTTCAAATCCGTTAAAACGGTCGCGATGAACGTCTGCGCATAAAACTCCTTTGAAACTCAATTCAGAGCGCACTTCGATCTGATTGAATGAGATCGACGCTCTGATCGCAATATCGGTTCGTGTCTGGCGAAGTCAAGCTTGCCCGGTTCTCTTATCCCACTCCGTGAGAGCGAAGTCAGTCGAAGACTTCGCCCGGATAAACACCCCACAGGTCCGATTGCTTGATCCAGCCGCGTACGCCGCCCATGTCCACCCGACACCATTGACCAGTGCATTCGCGTACGGTGCCGACTACACCCGGTTCGATTTCGGCAGCAAGTCCCGATGTGTCGGCGGCATCGCGGCGCATATTGATCATCGAACCCTGATTATTCTTGAGCCAGGGAGCTGTGATGGCAGTTCGCTTTCCGGAAAGCAGCGACTGGTAGACCCAGCCTTCCGTGCCGTCCGCATCGCGGATACGGCGCCAGTTGTCATATTCCTGGATGATCTCGACCGGCAGTCCCGCCTTCATGAAAAGCCATGAAACCGCATAGTCGCGCCCCGGTCCGATGCGCAGATTGACGCGTGCGGGTTTAAGGCTGACGAAACGTGGCACGGGAAGTCCGCTTGCGCCGACAGTTGTGCCCGCGGGCTCTGCGGCCCGTGCGGCATGCCTGTGTGAAGCGCCAAGCGGCGCCAGTATGAAAAAAAATGCCAGAAAGCCTAGCGTGGCTATCCAAAAGCGTTGCGAAAGTACTCTGTACAAACTGCGACCTCTCGCCGTCCTGTCACGACAGAACGGTAGTAGCTTCAGCAGTTTACGGGGGCTGCGAGGCGACGTTGCCGTCCTGTTTTCAGATCGCACATCTGTCTGTGTGGAACAGATCGAAAGCAATCTAATTGTTTGATTTTAAATGTATCTTTTCAGAAAATCGATGTGGACTTTCCAAGAGACACCTGAAGTTTCCGGTTTTTCTTTGTCTTTGCCGCTTCGCCTTGATAGAGATGTTCAGCCGAAGCAATATCCCATATTGCACCGCCTTGGTTAAGGAGGTCTCAACATGAAGCTTCGGTTAACGCATTTTCGGGAAAAGTGGGGGTCGGTTTTCCGCTGGAAATGTGCAGGAAATTTCTTGGAGCGTGCCCTGCCAGTTGGTTACAATACGGGCTGTTCCCGGGGCTTTGCTCAACGATGGGGTGGAGATGTCGAACAAGAAGAAACCGCTGGTCGTTCTTACGAGAAAACTGCCGGACCCAGTGGAAACCCGAATGCGGGAACTGTTTGATGCGCGTCTGAATATAGACGACCACCGCATGAATCAGCCGGAAATCATCGCTGCGATGAAAGAAGCCGACGTTCTGGTGCCTTGCATCACGGATGTGATTGATGCGGCTGCAATCGAACAGGCTGGTCCCAACCTCAAGCTCATCGCAAATTTCGGCAATGGCGTGGACAATATCGACGTCGCAGCCGCTGCAAAGCGCGGTATCACGGTCACCAATACACCGAATGTTCTCACCGAAGACACTGCCGACATGACCTTGGCGCTGCTCCTGTCGGTGCCAAGACGCCTGGTTGAAGGTGCCAATGTGCTGGGCGAGCGCCACGGACAATGGCCAGGCTGGTCTCCGACCTGGATGCTCGGACGGCGCATCTGGGGCAAGCGCCTCGGGATTGTCGGCATGGGACGCATCGGCACGGCTGTCGCCCGCCGCGCCAAGGCTTTCGGGCTTTCCATTCACTATCACAACCGCAAGCGCGTCAATCCTGAAGTCGAGGAAGAACTGGAAGCGACCTATTGGGATAGCCTCGACCAGATGCTGGCCCGGATGGATATCATCTCGGTCAACTGCCCTTCGACGCCTGCCACATTCCATCTGCTGTCCGCACGCCGCATCGCGCTGATGCAGCCGACTGCCTATATGGTCAACACAGCACGCGGCCAGATCATTGACGAGAATGCCCTGATCGAGCTGATCGAACAAGGCAAGCTTGCCGGGGCGGGGCTGGATGTTTTCGAGAACGAGCCGGCGGTCAATCCGCGACTGCTGGCGCTTGCCGAAAAGGGCAAGGTCGTCCTGTTGCCGCATATGGGATCGGCCACTATGGAAGGCCGCATCGATATGGGCGACAAAGTCATCATCAATATCAAGGCTTTTGTCGACGGGCACCGCCCGCCCGATCGCGTATTGCCGAACCGGGTTTAATTTTTCCGGCTCGCGGTCTTCGTTTCTTCGGCGTTTTTGCCGTCAATGAAACGAAGCACCGTATGCGCATAGAGACGCGGATTTTCGACCGGGACGCCGTGCCCGGCATCGGGCAGAATGATCAATTCAGCACCCGGTATCTGGCTGGCGATGAACTCCGTATGTTCGCGTGTGATGGCCGTGTCGCGGTCTCCGATCACAATCGCCGTGCGCACGCTGATGCCGGACAAGTCCTCGTCCGTAAAGTTCGGCTCGTTCGCCCACAGCGCGTGGATTTCCTTGTCGATGCTCTCATAGTGGCGCAGTTCCGGTATCGGTTTTCCTTCGGCGCGGGCCTCGGCATAACCGGTGTTGCCGTCAGGCGTGACGTTTGCCGCCTGCGCAAACAGGCTTGTCAGCCGTTCAGGATAGCGCATGGCGATGTCGAGGCCGATAATGCCGCCATCGCTCCAGCCGACGAGATCGACCTTGTCGATGTGGAGAAAGTCGAGCAGCGCCACATAGTCGTCGGCCATCAGTCCATAGGTGATCGGATCATCGGTGCGGGTGGAGCGTCCCTGTCCGCGACTGTCGGCAACGATTACGGTGTGGTCGCGCGCAAGGATCGGAAGCTGTGCATCCCATACATGCTGGTCGGACAGGCCGCCGGGAATAAGCAGGATTGGCGAGCCTTCGCCGACGATCCGGTAATACATTTCTATGCCGTTGACTTCGGCAAAGGCGGCAGGCGACGCGGGAATGGTCATGCGTGCAATTCTCTCAGGTGAAACGGGGGATGGAAAAGACAAAACAAAGCCGATCAGCAAAGCGGCTATCGTCAATGTGGTCTTTCCCTTCATGGATCCCCGGTCTCATTTTCAGGGTCTGCGGATAAGCGTCGGCAGATTGTAGAGATAGGCAATGCGCTTGATGGCGTCCTGCAGCGGTTCCAGCGTGACGGTCATCGTATGACCGCTCGCATGGATCAGCATGTCAGGCGAGGCACAGATGGCGACGTGGCCCTTCCAGAAGACCAGATCGCCGCGCTTCAAATTCGAATAGGTCGCATCGGGTTCGATGATTTCGCCGAGCGTATCCTGCTGCATGTCGGAATCGCGCAGAACCTTGCGGCCTGTCACCCACATGCACAATTGCACAAGGCCGGAGCAGTCGATGCCGAAGCCCGATGTGCCGCCCCACAGATAAGGCGTATGAAGAAGGGTTTCGGCGACCGCCACATAGTCGGCTGCATGTTCACCGACTAGCGCAAGGTGGCTTGCGATCAGCGCCTCGCCGCTTTCCAGCAGCGCATATTTCGTACCGCGCGTTTCGGCTGCGCCGACGATGCGCACGCGCGAGCCGAGCGACAGCGCCTTGGTGTGCGGGAAACGCAGATCAGAGCCGGGATAGACGAAAGTACGCGGCACAATGACCAGATGTGTTTCGGCGCCAGCAGTCTGCTCCAGCGTGGCAGAGGAGACATAACCCGTATAGCCGTCGCGTTCTGCCTGGACCCACGACCAGCCGTCCATTTCCTCGAAGACACGAACGGGATCGCCGAAAATCATCTGTGTCTGCGGACCGCTATCCATACGCGGTTCGGCGCGCAGATCGACAACGGATGCGGAAACCTGCATCGGCGTTCCGGCGGTAAAACGCGCCGCTTCCACCTGACCGGTCAGCCGTTGATCGGCGAGGTCGGGGCGATAGGCGTTGAGGCGGCGGTCAAGCATGGTCAAAGTGGTAACTCCCTGGCTTTGGCGATCACCAGATCGCCCAGTCTTTCAACATACAGTGCACCGGCGACCGTCCTCTTTACTAGCACGTTTCGCCGGTCTTTTTCATCACGATGCCGGGAGACGAGCTCAAGCGCGCCCATCGTGTCGAGCGCGCGGGTAATCACCGGCTTGGTGACGTTCAGTTTTGCTGCGAGTCCCCGCACGGTATGCGGCGGGGGCTCCAGATAAATGGTCAGGAGAATGGCTGCCTGTCGCGTGGTGAGATCGGGCATCTCATCACGCACCTGTTCCAGCGACAGGGTTCTCAGCAATGTCAGCGCCTGCAAAGGTTTCAGCTCAATTGGCATCCGGCTCCACCAAAAAGGGGATTGTTTCGGAACCGTTTTATTCAATCTGCTTTCGATGTTTCAGGCAAGTGGATTCAGCGCGTCGGGTAACGCTCCTTCAAAAACTGGTAAAGAGCGCGAATGGCTTGCGCTTCACCGCCGACCGGGGAAGCGGGTTTTTCAACCGGTACCCAGCCGAAAATGTCGAAATGCGCCCAGCTTTGAGCCTTTTCGACGAATTTGCTGAGGAAGAGCGCTGCCGTAACCGATCCTGCAAAGCCGTCGGTGGTTACATTGTTGATGTCGGCGATCCGTGAGGACAGTTTCTGCGCATAGGGCTTCCAGAGCGGCATGCGCCATAGCGGGTCTGCCGTAGCATCAGCACTTTGCGCAATCGAAGCGGCAAGTCCGTCATCATGCGTGTAGAATGGCGGCAGATCGGGGCCCAGCGCGACACGCGCAGCCCCTGTCAGCGTCGCCATGTCGATCAGAAGTGCAGGTTCTTCTTCATCGGCAAGCGCAAGCGCGTCGGCAAGAACCAACCGGCCTTCCGCATCGGTATTGCCGATTTCGACGGTCAGGCCCTTGCGGCTTTGCAACACGTCACCCGGACGGAAGGCATTACCGGCAATCGAATTCTCCACCGCCGGGATCAATACACGCAGCCGCACCGGCAGTTGCGCGTCCATGATCATGGAGGCGAGGCCCAGCACATTGGCGGCTCCGCCCATGTCCTTCTTCATCAGCAACATGCCGCTTGCCGGTTTGATGTCGAGGCCGCCGGTATCGAAGCAGACGCCCTTGCCAACCAGCGTGATTTTCGGGTCGCTTGCCTTGCCCCAGCTAAGATCGATCAGGCGTGGCGCAATAGCGCCAGCACGACCGACCGCATGGATCATCGGAAAATTCTTCTCCAGAAGCGCATCGCCTTCGGTAACGGCAATATCGGCTTTGTACTTGGACGCCAGTTCACGGGCCGCATTTTCGAGAGCATCTGGTCCCATATCGTTGGTCGGCGTGTTGATGAGATCGCGCACCAGCATAACCGCCGCGGCGATGCGGCGGATTTCCGCTTCGTCCACGCCATCGGGCAGAGCGAGGCGGATCGCCTTGCCATTGGCCTTGCGATAACGCGTAAAACTATAAGCGCCCATCAGGAAGCCGAGAACGGCAAGGGCCGCCTCATCGACCGCGCCTTCGATATGCCAGTCTCCTTCCGGAAGGCTGCGCGCCAGCTTTCCGGCCAGAAGCTGCGACTGGCTGCCCTTTTCCTCGCTGCCTGTTCCGAAAAGCGCACCTGACACCGATCCGCCTGCGCCGGGGAGGATGAGCACTCGTCCGGCTTCGCCGTCAAACCCGTTGGCCCTAGCCCATGCAATTGCATCGGCGGGAAGACCGGCGGTTTCCAGTCCGCCTGTCGGCGTAAACCAGATCGGACGGCTTTGTTCGGATTTTTGGGAAAGAAGTTCGACAGACATGATGCTCTTTCTGACCAGTAAGCGATGTCCGGCAAAAGCACTGGCATTTTGTCGGAAGTTCATAAAACAAACAGATACCGCGCCTCCCGAAAAGTGTGAAACGGTTTTCGGATAAGATGCGCGCTAAAACAAACAGATAGCGTGATTATTGCCGCGCGGAAACAGAAACCGCAATCGCTATATTAACCAATCGTTAGGGTTAACAGATTATTGATTTAGCAGAAATTGGGCTTGAGGGTGAAAACCAGAGACTAAAGCATGTTGGATGCGCGACGCGCTTTAGCAGGAGAGGCGGGATGCTGAACATCGTTCGAAAAGACGTTATCGCAACACGTCTTGGTTTCGCCTGTATTCTTTCAGCATTGGTTATTTCCGGCTGCACATCCGTCGACCGGACCACGACCGGTTCGGTCCGCCGCGCGGCGACTGTCGCCACTTTCGATCACATGAACGACGCGCAGCTTGCTGCGATGGCCGGGCGGCTCGGCGCGCAATACGAGCGCAATCCGAAGGACCGTCAGACGGCGCTCAACTATGCCAATGTGCTGGCGCGCCTTGGCCGCAACGATCAGGCGCTGGCCGTCATGCGGGCACTCGCCATTGTCTATCCGAAAGATCAGGCTGTTCTTTCGGCTTATGGCAAGGCGCTTGCGGGTGCAGGCCAGTTTGAAGGCGCACTTGATGCCGTTCGCCGCGCACAGAACCCGGCCTATCCCGACTGGAAACTGGTTTCCGCAGAAGGCGCCATTCTCGACCAGATGGGCAGGAAGGAAGAAGCGCGCGCGACTTATCAGAAGGCGCTGCAGCTTCAGCCGAATGAACCGTCGATCATCTCCAATATGGGGATGTCCTATCTTCTGGCAGGCGATGCACGAACTGCCGAAACCTATTTCAAGCAGGCCGCTGCCGCTCCGGGCGCCGACAGCCGCGTGCGTCAGAACCTCGCGCTGTCAGTCGGTTTGCAAGGCCGCTTTCAGGAGGCGGAAGCGATTGCCGCGCGCGAGATTTCTCCGCAACAGGCTAAGGCCAATACGGATTATCTTCGTTCCATGCTGGCCCAGCAGAACTCCTGGAACATGCTCAAGGACAAGCCGAAGGGCTGAGGCCTCTCTTAGTTTTCGTCATGTCTGAATGAACGGTTGTCAGTTACCGCCAAACAATCCGCCCTGCGCCGAAATCTGGATGAAGGCCGGGCCGAGGATGACGATAAAGAGTACCGGCAGGAAGAAAACGATCATCGGCACGGTCAGCTTTGGCGGCAGGGCCGCAGCCTTCTTTTCGGCGTCCAGCAGACGTAAATCGCGGCTTTCCTGAGAAAGCGTGCGAAGCGCCTGCGACACCGGGGTGCCGTAACGCTCGGCTTGAATCAGTGCCTGCGTCACGGACTTCACCGGATCCAGCCCCGTGCGATTGGCGAGGTTTTCATAGGCCTGACGGCGCTCCGGCAGGAAGGAAAGCTCAGCATTGGTCAGCATCAGTTCTTCGGCAAGCTCGACGGATTGAATACCGATTTCATCGGCCACCCGGCGAAAGGCAGCTTCCGTGGACATGCCCGATTCGACGCAGATGAGCATCAGGTCGAGCGCGTCCGGCCATGCGCGACGGATGGATTGCTTGCGCTTGGTTGCCCTGTTGGAGACGTAAAGGTTCGGCGCATAGAAACCGGCATAGCCAGCGAAAATGCAGACGAGCAAACGAACGAAGAAGGTTTGATCGGCAAGCACACCGAGCATAAAAATGTAGATGGCGGCAATCAACATGGCGCCGAAAGGCAGCACAAAGCGCAGAAACAGAAAGATGTTGAGAGGGTTTTGCCCCCGGAAGCCTGCTTGTCTGAGCGAAGCGATCGTCTTTTCGTCGGCAAGCGCGCGCTTGAGATCAAGCCTTTCGACGAATTCGCGGATGCCCTGTTTCTGCTGATGCCGCAGGCTGTTGCGGCGGTCGCTTTCTGCTGCAAGACGGGCGCGCTCCCGTGAGCGAATGGCTTCGCGCTCGGTGGCGACCGATTTCATGCGTGATTTGAGCGCGCTGCCGCTCAGAACCGGCATGAGGATCGTTACTACAGTTGCAAAAACCGCAACCGTGATCAAAGCGCCGATGAGAAACTGCGGGTCGGTCAATTTTTGTGTGAGGAGAGAAAACATGTCCGGTGCCTCACATATCGAAATTGATCATATTTTTCATGATGAAGATGCCGGTCAGCATCAAAACGGCTGCAATGCCCAGGAGCATATGGCCGGTGGATGACGTGAAAAGCAGCGTCATATATTGCGGGCTCGTCAGATAGACGAGAACCATAACGATGAAAGGCAGCGCGCCGATGATCGCAGCCGAAGCCTTGGCTTCCATGGAAAGCGCATCGACCTTGGCCTTCATCTTCTTCCGGTCGCGCAGAACCTTTGAAAGATTATTGAGCGCTTCGGAAAGATTACCGCCTGCCTGCGCCTGTATCTGGATGACGATGGCGAAGAAGTTGGTTTCCGGGCAGGGCATGGAATCGGGCATCTTGCCGACCGCTTCAGGGATAGAAAGGCCGATCTGCTGTGCCTCGACCACCTTCTTGAACTCGCTCTTGACCGGTTCAACTGCCTCACTCGCAATAAGTCTCAGACCGTCATTAAGCGGCAGTCCCGCCCGGGTTGCGCGCACAATGACATCAAGCGCGTTGGGAAATTCTTCAAGGAATTTCTTCAGCCGACGTTTGCGCTTCTGCAGCACGAACCAGCGCGGCAAACCGAAAAAACCGGCAATTGCGATACCTGGCAGGAAAAGCAGCGGCGCGCCGAAAATCAGTGCAATGAATGTTGCGAGAAACGCTGCCACGCCGGAATAGATGTAGAATTTCTGCAACGTGAGGCTCAGCCCCGCCTGTGCCAGAAGAATGCGCAGGGGTGGATATTTCTGGTTCTTCTCGCGCTGCTTCTGCCGCGCTTCCAGATCCTTGATATTATCCTGCAACTGCTTGCGGCGCTTTTGGATGTCGGCGTTTCTGTCGCGTTCGCTACGCGTTATCGCCCGTTCTGAACCGCTGTTGCGCACGGTTTCAAAGCGCCGTGCCGCGTGGTCCTTCTTGCCGAGCTTTTCATAAAAGAGCGCATAGAACAAAGCCGCGCAGGCGACAACGGCGAGCACGATGAACATCACAATGCTGGCACCGGGCCCTGTCATGTGTTTGCCCTTTCCATGCTGTCGAGCACAGAAGCAAGGCGGTTATCCTCATTATAATAGCGGGCGCGTTCCCAGAAGGCAGGTCGCCCGATGCCGGTCGAACTATGGTTGCCAAGAATACGGCCAGAGGCATCTTCTCCCTTGATATCGTAGAGAACGAGATCCTGAGTGGTGATGACGTCGCCTTCCAGCCCCACCACTTCGGTGATGTGGGTAATGCGGCGTGTGCCGTCGCGCAGACGTGCGGCCTGGATGATGATATCGACAGAACCGACGATGATCTCGCGCACGGTCTTTTGTGGCAGCACATAGCCGCCCATGGCGATCATGGCTTCCATACGGTTGAGGCATTCACGCGGACTGTTGGCATGGATCGTGCCCATCGAACCGTCGTGGCCGGTGTTCATGGCCTGCAAAAGATCGAACACTTCGGATCCGCGCACTTCACCGACAATAATGCGTTCGGGACGCATACGCAGACAGTTCTTAACCAGATCGCGCATGGTGACTTCGCCTTCGCCTTCCAGATTGGGCGGGCGGGTTTCCAGACGCACCACGTGCGGCTGCTGCAATTGCAGTTCAGCCGAATCTTCGCAGGTGATGATGCGTTCATGCGTGTCGATATAGCGTGTCAGGCAGTTCAGAAGCGTGGTTTTGCCCGAACCGGTGCCGCCGGAAATAATGACATTGCAGCGCACCCGGCTGATGATCTGCAGCAGTTCCGCCCCGGCATTCGATATGGCGCCGAATCGCACCAGCTGGTCGAGTGTCAGCTTGTCCTTGCGGAACTTGCGGATGGTCAGGGTGGGGCCGTCGAGCGACAGTGGTGGCGCGATGACGTTGACGCGCGAGCCGTCGGGCAGGCGCGCATCGCAGATCGGGCTCGATTCGTCGACCCGGCGTCCGACCTGGCTCACGATACGCTGGCAGATGTTCAGAAGCTGCTGGTTATCGCGGAAACGAATGCCGGTTTCCTGCAGCAGACCGTCCACTTCGATATAGGTGCGGCGCGAACCGTTGACCATGATATCGGCGATGTCGTCGCGAGAAAGAAGCGGCTCCAGCGGGCCGTAGCCCAGAACATCGTTGCAGATATCATCGAGCAGTTCTTCCTGCTCGGCAATCGACATGACGAAGTTCTTGATGGCGATGATGTCGTTGACGATGTCGCGGATTTCCTCACGCGCGGCATCCGGCGCCATGCGGGAAAGCTGCGACAGGTCGATTGTGTCGATGAGTGCCGAGAAGACCTGCGATTTGGTGTCGTAATAGCTTTCGGTCTTCTCGCGCCCTTGCGTACCCGTCTGGGTATGGGATTTCGCCGGAGTGCTTGGTACTGCTGCCTGCATGCGGGACGGTTGCACGACGGGCTGGGTCGGAGCAGGCATCGCAGCGGAACTGGCAGGTTTCGGCATAGCCGGTCGCGTTCCGCTTTCCGGCTTGTTTCCCGTATCGTTGCCTCTTCTGCCGAACATGATTTCCTGCCGTTACTTGGTCTTGCGTGCAAATTTGCCGAGAAGGCTCGAAATGCTGCTCTTCTTGCGCGGCTGCACATCGGCCCTGCCAGTCACGACATGCGCAATATGGCTGATGGCTTCGGCAATCGGACTTTCCGGATTGGTTTCTGCGATCATCCGGCCGTTGTTGGCTGCATTGCCGAAAAGCTGCGGATCGAAGTCTATAGTCGCGACAGGGTCGATGCCGAGCGGCTCGGCAAAATCTGCGAGCGCAATTTCCGGCCGTTTGGGAATGCCCATCTGGTTGAGGACGAGATGCGGTTTCACATCGTTCGGTCGCAGTTGCGCCAGCGTGTCGAGAAGGTTCTTCGTGTTGCGCAGATTGGCGAGATCGGGCGTTGCAACGATCACGACCTCATCGGCGCGCATCAATGTGGTCCGCGTCCATCCGCTCCAGCCATGTGCCACATCCAGCACAATCAGCGGAGAATTGCGTTGGGCAACATCGATCATTTCGGCAAAGGCGTCTTCGCCGAAATCGAATGTCCGCTCCAGGCTCGAAGGTGCAGCGAGGATTGAAAGGTGATCGTCATATTGAACCAGCAACCGGTCGAGATAGACCTCATCGATCCGCTCAGGCGAGAAAACGGCATCGGCGATGCCGAGCGTCGGGTCCTGATCGAAATTGATGTTTGCTGTGCCAAAGGGCAGGTCCATGTCTGCCAGCACGACATCGTGCCGAAACAAGTCGGAGATCGACCAGGCGACATTGTGGGCGATTGTCGAAGCACCAACGCCACCTTTCGCACCGATAAAGGCGATGGAACGCCCCAGCGGTTCTGCACCGGGATCGAGAAAAATCGAGGAAACGATGGCCAGAATGTCTGCGAGCGAGACAGGCGCCACGATATATTCTGAAACGCCGCGCCGCAGCAATTCGCGATAAAGCCAGACCTCGTTGGAATGACCAATCACCATAACTTTTGAACCGGAATCGCATACCTCCGACAATTGCTGCAGTTCTTCAAGCAGCACATTGGGTTCGGACGCCGATTCGACAATGATCAGATTCGGCGTGGAGGCGGTCTGATAAAACTCGGTAGCCGCTGCAATACCGCCCATCATGACTTTCAGATGGGTTTTGGCCATGCGCCGGTCGCCGCCGGCGCGCTCTATTGGAATGGCGACGCTTTCGTTCACGCAGAACGCCTGGATCGAAATGCGTGGAATGGGGCGCACATTTTCGAGCATGATCGGCGCGCGGCCCGTCTCGAGGCCTTGTTCTTCTTCCGCTGGTTCGAAAGCGAAGTTGCTCATGGCGCCCTCTTAATACTCGGCTTGCTTGCTGCGGGGTTCTTGCCAGTTGTCCGTCTGTGCCGGCGACATTTTCACGTAGCCCTGATCGCCGTTGAGACGTTCGGTCGTGCGGTCCGAATCGATTGGCGACATGACGCGTGGTCCCAGAAGATCGGCCGGATTGGCGACCTGAGCGGCAAGATTGTTCTGCGAGGCACAGCCAAAATTGGCGTAATGCTTGTTTTCAGGCGTGCTGGCGAGATCGTCCGGCCAGCGACCGCACGGCGTTGTGCCCGCGGTCATCGCATAATAGCTGATCCTGATGGGCGCTGCCGCTTCCGGGTTTTCAACGGGATAGTTTTCGATGGCGATATTGTTTGCCTTGATGCCGCCGCGCCGGAGCATAGCCGACACTTCGGTGCTTAACCGATAGGCCGCCGCCTGATTGGAGGTGCCCGAAGGCACCAGCACATAGAGCATGCCTGAGCCACCACGCCGGTAATTGGCAATTGCGCCCTGAACGATGCCACGCTGCATCGGGCTCAGCTTCTGGTCGGCTTGTGCAACCGGAATATCGGTGACCTGCTCCCGCTCCGCAATCGTGATCGGATGATTGGTACGATAATCATCCGGCAAAGCGCCAACGGTTACGTGCTGGCGGTTCGCACAACCTGCGAGAAGAGCCAGTGACAGAGCGACAAGCGCTGGTCGGGTGGAAATCCTGCAAAAGCCTCTGACTGAATATGTCATGATCTGTCCCCGCTCACTTGTAGATATAACCGACGACGCCGTTGTAGCGACCGGGCGGCAGTTTGGTTTCCATCGTGCCGTAAACGCGATTGACCTTGCCAAGGATGTATCCCGCGCCATCGCTGGCCGGATTGAGATTGTCGTCGGGTCGCGCAAGCTGCTGGCGGGCAACGGGGCGTGCCAGATAAGGTGTGACGATCACCACCAGTTCGGATTCGTTGCGGATGAAATCCTTGCTGCGGAACAGCGCGCCGAGGACCGGAATCTTGGTAAGGCCTGGAAAGCCGGAAACCGACTGGCGCACTTCATCGCGGATCAACCCACCGATCATCATGGAACCGCCGGACGGAAGTTCGACCGTGGTATCGGCGACACGCTTGCGCAGCGATAGAACACTTGCGCCAACGCCATCCATCTTGTTGGTGGTGCCTGCGCCTTCTGTCGTCGGCTCAGAGACGGAGGTTCTGATTTTCAGGCTGATGCGTCCCGGCCCCAGCACGGTCGGCATGAATTCGAGACCAATGCCGTAGTTGATCTTGGCCAGTTCATTGGTGCGCTTTCCGTCATCATCATATTTGACGCTGTTGATGACATTATATTCGCCGCCGACATTGAAGGCCGCTTTTTCGCCGGAGATTGCGGTCAGGGTCGGCTCGGCGAGCGTCTTCATGACGCCTGCCGATTCCATTGCCCGCAGATAGGCGGAAAAATTGCTTGTCGCGAGGCCGAATCCGGTATCGGACAGGTTGTTGCCAATGGCTCCGGCAATACTCTCGGAAATTCCCCCATAGGAAATGCCGTTCGAAACACCGCTGCCTGCCATATTGACGCCAAGCTGCTTCATGACCGAGCGGCTGACTTCCGCGACGGTGACCTTCAATGTCACCTGATCCTCGCCGACGATAGTCAGCATATTGACGATGGCGCTCGCGCGGCGGTTCCGGTCGGGATTGTTGATAGCAACACCGCCGCCATCCGTTGGCGCGGACGCAGTCGTGGTGAACTGACCGGTTGTTGCTTCGCCACCGGAAACGAAAAGGCCTGCAAGCTTTGCGGCCTGTGCCGAATCCTGTGGGGTCTGCACCGTTCCGGTCAGCACCACATTATCGTTGATCAGTTCGACGCGAATATCGGAACCGGGAATAAGGCGCTTCAGCTGGGATGAAATCCCGCTCACATCGCGCTCGATTTCGACATCGATGGATGCGACCTGTTCGCCATTGGGACCGAAAACGAAAATATTGGTCTGTCCGACCTGCTTGCCGAAAAGATAGATGCGTCGCGACGTACGCGTCACCGCATCGGCGATTGTCGGGTTGGAGACGAGAACGTCATAAGCATCCTGCGGAAGATCGAGCACGACCGACTTGTTGAGGCCAAGCTTGATCGTCTGCGAACGCTGCTGGCTGCCGACCTTGACGACGCCGGCCGCCGCCATGGCGGACATATCGGTGAGCGGTAGTGAGAAGGCGGCAAGCGCGCTGGTTAAAAGTGCGACTTTTGCGGAATATGGGCGCACGCGTTTTGTCTTTCTCATGAGCGCGGTCCTATTTCTGTAACGCTGCCGGACTTGATGACCTTGACCGTTCCGCTGCGGGTCGGCGAGGAAACCAGATAGTCGGCCTGCTTGATATCCTTGTCCTCGACATCCTGTGTCGAGCGAAGTGCCAGCGTCAGGCGGTCCGCCATCTGCTGGGCGACGGTGATGATTTCGGCCTGTTCCGGCGTGACTTCGAGCGTCGCGGTCTGGCCGACCATGACCTTGCGGCCCTGCTCGTCTTCCTGAATGGCCTGATCGATGGCCAGAACACGCACATTCTGCAACACGGTTTCCGTGGTGAATGGTGTCAGCGATTTATCGCCATTGTCCGGCTTGCGGCGGGTCATGATGACATCGACGAAATCATTGGGAAGAATGAAGCCGCCTGCCGAGCTTTCGGCATTGATCTGTGTCGCGACGGCGCGCATGCCGGGCGGCAGGATCGACGACATGAAGCTCTGTCCCGGACCGATGAGCTTGGTCTTGCGGATCGGTTCGCCCGTGAAGAACTGCAGGCGCACGGTTGCGCCACTCAACTGATTGATGGCGTCGGGTTCGCTTGCGCGGGTGATATAGCCGTCGCTGACAGCTTCGGCAGGCCAGGGCTGCCAGCGCATCTGCGATGTAAGCTCTGCGCCGACACCGAGATTTTCGGTGGCAACCAGCACGTCTTCCAGCTTCATCTGCGGCGTTTCAGGCGCGACGACAACGGGAGCAGGCGGCGGTGCGGCGAGGTTCATGGCAATATAGCCAGCGCCACCTGCCGCAAGAACGGCCACTCCTAAAATGAGCAGTCGAGCTGATTTCATGATGTGCCCCGCGCAAATCCCCACGTCTTGATGACGTGTTCCAAAATTGCACTGGGAATCGTGTAATTATGGTTAATATAATCTTATTCGAATAAAGAAAGATTGGGAGTACACGCGAACGTTGCGCATAAATGCGCTTAAAATGCCCCTGCCATATAGGTTTTCATCGTTTCCCCGACTGGCGACAGTGGAAATGTCCAGAGACCGGCAGCGCCAAGTGCAATGCCGTAGGGAATGCCCACATCCTTGCGGGCGAGCGTTCCCAAGAAGGCATAGCGATCCGCCAGAAGCGGACGGGGGATCATCCTGTAGAGGATGATCGTGAGTGTCAGCACGCCGCCCAGGATCGAAACCATCACAATATAATCCATGAGGCTGGCATTGGGACCGAACCACAAGGCCGTCGCCGCAATGAGCTTGGCGTCACCACCACCCATGGCGCGCAGGCAAAAGAGCGAAAAGGTGATGATGAGTACGATACCGCCGACAGCCAGATGCCAGCCATAGTCTGCGAGGGAAATTCCGCAGAACGGTGCGAGCAGGACAAAGCCCAGGGTCAGTCCGATGGAAACGCGGTTGCGGATGGTCATCGAGGTCAAGTCGGTGATCATGGCCGTCACCATTGCCAGAGCAAAGATTGCCGTCATGGCTGCTGCTGTCATTGCCGATCCCCCCGCGTCGCCTGTCATCCCATCATTTGGTCACCGTTTGCACGGAGTTGCGCTTTGATGATTAGCGGTTCGTCGCCTGTTCGAACTGTATGGCCGTGTCATTGAATTTTTCGCCGACATTACCGGCCACGAGCGCGACACCGCTGATGATCATTATGGAAACGAGTGTGCCGATCAGCGCATATTCGATTGCTGTCGAACCGGCCCTGTTCTTCATGAAGCGCGTCATCAATGTCGGCATCACATGCTCCTCGCTGTTCCGATCGCGCTGGTTTTTGGAAACGCGCTCTAGTTTCGGATGAGCTGAAGCATAAGAGAGAGGAATTGTGGCCCTCTTAACAATCAGGGTTAATGAAGTGTAACGGCGCTTTCCGGATCACTGCAATCGCACGATTGGTTAATCTTTGGCGAATTGTGAACGCGGTCTGCACGGAAGGGTAGCGACTTAATTCTTCCTTCACCAATCCCCTTCATTCTTTGCTCATTATATTGATGGGGTTCCATTCGCTGAGCCCACTATATCTGCGGGGGAATGTCGCGTGACGCGTCGATTGTTTGCTTTGGGTGGCTTCGGCATGGTGTCCGCCATGGGCCTTGCGTTCATGACGGTCTTTGCGGCCATACCGGCGTCTGCGGAAGACTACATTGCTCTTGAAACAAGCCAGGCGCGCATCTTGCGGCTCGCGCGGCCAGCCGACAGTGTCGTGATCGGAAATCCGTCGATTGCCGATGCCGTCGTTCAGGATGCACAGACTATTGTTCTGACTGGCAAGGATTTTGGCGTCACCAATATTGTCGTCATGGACAAGCAGGGCGAACCGATCCTCGACCGTGAGCTGGTGGTTTCCCGCAATGCACGCGGCACGACGCGAATTTACCGGCAGGCCGAAGTGCAAACGCTTTCCTGTACGCCTTACTGCGAAAAAGCCTCAACGAAGAACGGCTTCGACGACAAGTAACGCTATTCAGTCGTGAGTCCCTGTTCCGTTAATACTCTTTCAGGTTGTCCTGTTGTAACGATACTCCCAATGGAATTCATGTGAAGTTGGGTGGGGTTATGACTTTCCGGATTTTGGCGCTTGGCCTTGCAGGGGTGAGCGCGAACTTACGCCGTTTTGCCCGTGCACAACATGGTGTGGCGGCGGTGGAGTTCGCGTTGCTCATCGTTCCGTTCCTGATCATCATCTTTGCGACGATCGAAATCGGTATGAGTTTTGTGGCGCGTCAGGTCATATCCAATGCGACAGAGACTGTTGCACGCCGATTGCAGACGGGGCAGATCAGAGGGGCTCAAATCAGCGAAGGAACCCTGCGCACCGAACTCTGTCAGCAGATGCAGTTTATGGTCGCGCAAGGCTGTCCCAATCTTTCGCTCAATCTGGGAACCTACGAAGGCTTCGACAAGGTTCCGATTGACCAGATTCTCGACGGTGAGGGCAAGCTCACGCGGACAGGTATTATCGGGACCAGTGGAACCTCGACGATCAATCAGCTCAACGTGGTTTATGCGTGGCCCGTGCTGACAAACATCCTTTATCTGATCGAAAATCCACATGCTGCAGGGGGCACCATGCCGCTCTTTGCGACCCTCACCTGGCAGAACGAACCCTTCCCGAACTAAAACAACTGATGTGCGTTCCGAAAATCGCCTCGCACTTTTCGGAATGCATTCTGGAGCGATCGATTGCCATGCGTACTTGTCTTCGAAAATTCCTGAATGATAGACGCGGATTGGGTGCGGTTGAATTCGCACTGATCGCGCCCGTCCTGCTTCTGATTTATCTGGGCTCTGTTGATCTGGCTGACGGGGTCGACACGAACAAGAAAGTGTCGCGCTCGGCGAGCAGCCTCGCTGATCTGGTTGCCCGCCAATTGTCGGTCACGAAGAATGATCTGAACGATATGTTCAACATCAGTCGCGCGTCACTGCTGCCCTATGGTCGGAGCACACCGAAGATAAGGATCACCGCAATCAGGATTGACGGAACGGCGAGGGCCAGCAACCTGACACCGGAGGTCGATTGGTCCTATGCCAACATTGCGGATTTTGCCGCCAAGAAGGGGGATGTCGGCGATATTCCGTCAAGCCTTCTGGATGAAGGATCGTATTTCATCAAAGTCGACGTCGAACTCGACTACAGGCCGCTCAATGCATGGATTTCCACGAGCATTCCGATGAGCGAAACCTATTATCTGGCGCCCCGCTATACGAACACGCTTCCCTGTACCAATTGCTGAACATCTTGGCATTGCGGACAAAACTGAACATATAAGGGCAAAGCCAATGCATGGCTCTTGTTCAGGATCAGTTTTCTATGCCCGAATTGCCAGAAGTCGAAACGGTTCGCCGTGGTCTGCAGCCCGTCATGGAGGGCGCGACCGTCAGCCAAGTCGAACAACGACGCCCGGACTTGCGCTTTCCCTTTCCCGACCACTTTGTCGAACGGCTTTCCGGTCGGCGCATTTCGGCGCTTGGACGTCGCGCGAAATATCTGACGATCCATCTCGATGACGGCCTATCCGTCATCAGCCATCTTGGCATGTCGGGTTCGTTTCGCATCGAGACTGATGATGACGGCGGCACGCCCGGCGAATTCCATCATGAGCGCTCCAAGCTGAGTGCGCATGACCATGTCGTGTTTCATCTTCTGCGGGCCGATGGCGCTCCGGCCCGTATCGTCTACAACGATCCGCGTCGCTTCGGCTTCATGCTTTTTGCGGAAGAAGGCACGCTCGATAGTCACCCGCTGCTGGCAAGCCTCGGCATAGAGCCGACAGGCAATCTGCTCTCGGGCACCATTCTGGCCGAACTCTTCAAGGGGCGTCGGACGCCGCTCAAGGCGGCGCTGCTCGATCAGCGGCTGATAGCTGGTCTTGGTAATATCTATGTTTGCGAGGCGCTCTGGCGTAGCCACCTGTCGCCCATGCAGACAGCCGGGTCTGTTGCGCAGAATCCCGCAATCATGGAGCAATTGGCTGCCGATATCCGCACAGTGATCGCGGAAGCCATTGCCGCAGGCGGTTCAACCCTCAAGGACTATATTCAGGCAGATGGCGCGCTTGGCTATTTCCAACACTCCTTCTCCGTCTATGGGCGCGAGGGCGAGCCATGCAAAAACCCTGCCTGCAACGGCATTGTGGAACGGGCGGTACAGTCGGGACGTTCAACTTTTTTCTGTGCCTCCTGCCAGCAATGAGGCCTTGAAAAAGAAGTGACGCCGGTCCACTTTGCCCGCCAACCAGCGAGAGCGCATCCCGAAAAGTGTGAAACGGTTTTCGGACAAGATGCGCGGTTCAAACCGAAAAGATAGAGCATTTCCCGTGATTCAGGAAAAACAGGAAACGCTTGATCTGCCCGAAGGAGGAGTTCAATCCATGGCCTATGAAACGATCATCGTCGAGACACGTGGCGGCGTTGGCCTCATCCGCCTCAACCGCCCGCAGGCGCTCAATGCCTTGAACCGCAAGGTTCTCGACGAATTGACGGAAGCTCTCGGCGCTTTCGATACGGACGGCAAGATCGGCGCTATCGTCCTCACCGGTTCCGAAAAGGCCTTCGCTGCCGGTGCCGACATCAAGGAAATGCAGCCGATCGATTTCGTGGATGCCTATCTTCAGGACATGTTTGCTGACTGGCAGAAAGTGGATCGGGTCCGCAAGCCGATCATCGCGGCGGTTTCGGGCTATGCGCTGGGCGGCGGCTGCGAACTCGCCATGATGTGCGATTTCATCATCGCGGGCAGCAACGCAAAATTCGGCCAGCCGGAAATCACGCTCGGCGTCATGCCCGGCATGGGCGGCTCGCAGCGTCTCACGCGCTATGTCGGCAAGTCCAAGGCGATGGATATGTGCCTCACCGGGCGCATGATGGATGCGGCGGAAGCAGAACGCAGCGGTCTCGTCTCGCGCGTCGTTGCGCCGGAAGAGCTTCTTGACGAAGCGCTGAAGGCGGCAGAACGCATTGCATCCTTCTCACGTCCGTCTGTGCTGATGGTCAAGGAAGCGGTCAATCGTACCTACGAAATGACGCTGAGCGAAGGACTCCGCTTCGAGCGGCGCCAGTTCCATTCGCTGTTTGCGACGGAAGACCAGAAGGAAGGCATGGCAGCCTTCATCGACAAGCGTACGCCGTCGTTCAAGAATCGCTAAAGCTTGTCTCCCTAAAGTGGGAACCGGTTTCGGGATAAAGACATGCTTGAAAAGACAAATAGATAGAGCAGTTTCAATGACTCGGTTTTAGTCGGAACCGCCCCAATTGATCGGCTGGTGGTCGAGTGACTGCCCTGACAAGAGCATCATGGAAGCCTTCCGGTCGCTTTCGGCAGGCTTTCAGGCCGGGTTTGCGGCTTTTTGATCGAGCTTTGGGGCAGAATCCACGTTGACGCCGCGCCAAAGCTGATCTATAAGCCCGCCACGGATCGGCGGCCCCCAGGGATCTTCAAGGGATTTTCTCGGCTGCCCTAGAGGTTTTGTGCCCGGCGGTTTTTGCCCCTGGCTAGCTGACAGAAACATCAGGTGGCGCATGGCGGCTTTTGCCCACGGACTTCCCACCATTTTCCACGGTGCAAAAATACTTTTATCGATGGCGAGATGAAGGGATGCTGCGCACGATCAACAACGCGCTCGTGATGACAGCACGCGCGTTGACCGGAAAGCAGCCCAGCCCTACCGCTGGCGTGATCGATAGCCAGTCAGTAAAAACCACGGAAAGTGGCGGAATACGGGGCTTTGACGCGGGAAAAAAGATCAACGGTCGCAAGCGTCATATTGTGGTTGATACCCTCGGCTTGATGGTTGGTCTGGTGATCCATTCTGCGGGTATTCAAGACAGAGATGGTGCACCTGATGTCTTGAAAACCATCCTCAAACGCTGGCCGTGGTTACGGCATATCTTTGCTGATGGTGGATACGCAGGACCCAAGCTCAAAGGCAGGCTGGAAAAGGTCGGAAAGTTTACGCTGGAAATCGTCAAACGATCCGATCACGCTGCGGGCTTCAAACTCTTACCACGCCGATGGGTGGTCGAGAGGACCTTTGCATGGTTGGGACGTTGCCGCAGACTGGCTAAAGATTTCGAGAAAACCATCGTGTCTGCTGAAGCATGGGTCTACATCGCAAACATCCGCCTGCTTACCCGGCGCGTCGCAAGAGCCTGATATCGTTACGTTCATTATGATTCAGGCTCTAAACTGTTGATAAATTTTTTGGATCGATGTACACCCGTGGCTAATCTTGGTGTACAGTAATTAGCTATAAATCCGTGTTCTTTAGGCGATTACACGTTAATTGGGTGTTATATCTAACCATCTTACTTTCTTAGACTTAGAGCGCATGCATACCAATCATAGTAGGAATTTGCGGATGAAGCCTGGCACTGTGGGTCATTTCCTGAGTTCATTTTTTAATGGTAAAAGGGTATTCACAGAACGGTTGTTTATAAAAGCAAAGCATGTGTAATTGCGTTGTTACTTTAGTGTAGCAGTGAGGCAAAAGCCTGAAAGTTCGTTGGTTGTTCTCGCTGGCAATCAGATTGCCGAATGGTTAAATTACAATACGGAATGAGCCTTGCCATTTAAATTACAACTCCGAACTTACTTCAAGTAATGGAAATATCATGCGTCTGAAAGATGTGCGTGTACGGTTTTACCCAGTCAACAAAATGCAGTATGAAGGGCGATTAACAGACAATCAGCGCCCCAAAATCTTCTTTATTTTTGTTGTTCTTTTTTATATATTTTACCAGTTGCTTATGCAACCAAGCTGGGTATTGGGGGGTGGGATGTGGGCTGAAATGGCCACTAACTATTACCCCAATGCAAATGCTTCATCATTTGTGCAGAAGTTACTCTCAACAGATGCTGGTTATATTCCTGCTCCGCAAAGATTAATTGCTTTGGTCGGTAATCAACTTAATTTGCCTGCTGCGACGATTCCGTATTTTTACACTTGGTCTTCAATTTTTTTTACTGGAATATTAGTTGGAGTTTTTTGTTTACCTCAGTTTCGTAAGCTTGTAAGGAGCGATTATCTGCGCTTTTTTACTTCAATTGCGGTATTGCTAGTTGCTGATTTTGAGACAAGAACATTTATTAATTTTACTTATTTTGGTGCTTTTTTTGTGGCAATTATTACCGCGCTTGCTTTGGTTGAAGATTCGGAGGAAATTCCGTGGTGGGCTGGAATTACTCCAATTCTCATGGTTTCCAAGCCTGCGGTTCTTGCCGCCATGCCAGCAATGATCTTGGTGGCATTCGTTAGTCGACCTAGGTTTCGTTTGATTGTTTTGTTAGCGGTCGTTTTGTGCTTGGGGCAGTTCTTGCAAATGTTTATTAGCTCGACGGCTGGAACGATGCCGTTTCGTAATGGTGATATTACATTTGTTTCTAAACTGCTCACTGTTGTTAAATATTTTTTTGGATTTTTTGGGGGGTATATTACCGGCCCTTACTTACAGTTTCAGCAATTTTACTTGATAATATGTGGTATACTTATTTTTTTCGTGTGTTTTTTCTTGTTTCAATTTAAAAGAAGCAGTTCTAATGCGTTAATCGTAGTTGGCATTTCGATTTTGTTTTTTAATGTACTTCTTAATACCTTTGCATTGAGTGATTCATGGAATCTGGATATGGCAAGACTCCACGGTATTCCTGTTCATAGGCACATAATCGTAGGTTTTTTTGGGTGTGTCCTCGTTATGTGTGGCGTGGTTTGTTCTGTAACAAATAATAATTCATTTAAATCGCGGTCGCGATTTATAGATGGATTTGGCGCTTTTTTATTTGTCCTTTGGTTTTTAGGCGTGGGCTGGCTTGCATTTGCTGGGAAAGTAAGCAGAGAGCCCGGTTCGCCTACTATAAATAATTCTCAGTGGCAAATTTTGGCTGAAGCTATCGATTCTGGCCAATCCCCTCTTTGTGTGCCAATCGATCCATGGTGGAAAGTTGCAAATTGGATGTATCACAGAAATTGCGGCTTGCTTGAGCCCCCTCCAGCTTGGGAAGATGGCCGTGTTCGGATTAATGATAACTTCACGCATCAAATAGATATCCCAGCTTCGTTGATTGATAAAACATTGGTTTCGGCTGCAATTTTAGTTAAACCTCTCGGATCGGGCAAATCCTTTGTTGAGGTTCAAATGCGTATAAAACTAAAAGATGGTAATATTAGGTATTTATCAGGTTCGAGGGATTTCTATGCCTCTGGTGGACTTTTGATGTTAGTTGGGGGAGAGCCTATCCCTATAAATGATATTTCGGCCATTACTCTCATATTTAATGTTCCTGTAGAGGTTGCATTGACTCCTGAGGAGCCTGCAGGTGTTCCTGGTGTTGCATGGATGGGGCATTAATCCGCTGCATGTAAATCTAAGAGCGCTGGCCCTGTGAGGGAGAGTTAGGGTTCACCTCACAAATTCGCGAAGCATCTCATGACTATTCGGTCGTAACGGCCCGGTTGTTACCGTGGAGAATATGTCTTGACGCGCTCGACGATCTCTTCGTCATCGACAAAGCATTCGAGGAATTCTTGCCATTTTTCGACTGATTTACGGGCGTCAGCCAGCATCTGTCTTAGCTCATCAATGCCGTCGTCCGTCAGGGCGCTTGTAGACTGGTCGTCTCCGGTCACGACACTGATGATATTGCCATAGGTCAAGTTGTCATCATTGTAGATAATCGCCTGAAGAAGATCGACATCCTCTTCGAGCATTTCGGCGACATAGTCGAGCGTGTAAACAAATCTGACCGTGGTCATCAGGCTGCCTTTGCATGTTCAGCTGCGAGGGGCTTCCAATTCCACGGGAGCAACTCATCGAGCCGATTGATCTTGTGGTCGTGAATGCGGTCGAGCACATCGGCCAGATAAGCTTGCGGGTTGATGCCGTTCATCTTCGCTGTTTCAATGATCGTCATGGCGCGTGCCAAGGTTTCCGCGCCGGTGTCAGCGCCTGCGAACAACCAATTCCGGCGTCCTACTCCTATCGGTCTGAGGGCTCGTTCCGCAGCGTTGTTGTCCATGGCCACGCGTCCGTCCTCCAGGAACAGGCAGAGTGACGGCCATCTGCTCAGCCCATAGCGCAAAGCTTTCGCAAGTTCGCTTTTTCCCGGAATGCGAAGCAACTGCTTTTCTGCCCATGCGTGCAGTTCATCGATCTTTGGCTTGCTGTGCTTTTGACGCGTGGCGAGCCGTACATCGGCGGGTCGTCCTGCAATATCCCGTTCGATATCATACAGCGCACCGATCCGATCGAGAGCCTCGCGCGCAATTCCGGATTTGTTGGCGGTCCAGATGTCATGAAAGTCACGCCGCCAATGTGCCCAGCAGGAAGCCTCGCGGAAGCGGCGGTTTCCACCCGCATCAGGTTCGTATAGTTTTGCGTAGCCTTTATAACCATCGGCCTGGAGGATGCCGCTCGCTTCTCGCAGATGATGGTGGACGTGCTCTTCCTTCCAGTCGGGCGCGAAGTAATAAACCGCACCCGGCGGTGCGCCACCTGCCCATGGACGTTGATCGCGGACATATGTCCAGATCCTGCCCTTCTTCACACCTTTGCCCAGTCCTTTGTCGCGTAACGACCGATCCAGGACCCGGATCGGCGTATCGTCAGCATGGAGGAGATCGCTTTTCATGATCTCAATCTCAATGCGCTCGATCAGCGGACGGAGCACCTGCATGGCACGACCGCACCAATCCACCAGTGTGCTGTCAGGTATATCGGCACCCATCCGCGCGAATATCTCGTTGAGGCGATAGAGCGGCAGATGATCATCGAATTTGGAGACCAGAATATAGGCCAGAAGCCCGGCACCAGCCATACTGCCCGGTATCGGGCGGCTGGGAGCAGGAACCTGCACCATCTTCTCACAGCAACGGCACGACTTCTTTGGTCGGCCGATCTCGATGACCTTCATCGTTGCTGCGACCATGTCGAGGATTTCGCTGACATCCTCTCCGACAAGGCGCAATTCTCCGCCGCAGGCAGGACAACAATGACCGGGATCCAGTTCACGGCGTTCGCGAACGGCATTTTCCGACACACGCGGACGTCGACGCAGTGGCCGGGACTGTGAAGTCTCCTCCGGACCACAAGCCGTATCGTTTTCAAGCTCTTCGACGGGCGCGGTCTCGTGCTCGGCACTGGCAATCAACAGATCCTCCAGCGCCAGTTCCAGTTGCGCAATTTCCCGCTCGATCTTTTCAGAAGAATTGCCGAAGATCTGTTTCTTCAGCCGGGCAATGCGTAGCCTCAAACCCTGGATCAGGTGGTCGTGCGCTTTCAACGCCGCCGACATCTTCGCATTCTCCGCCTGTAAGGCGGTGATCATCGCCTTCAGAAAGGCTGGATCATCAGGAAGAATTGAGCTCGCATTCGACATGATCCTGACTAGCATAAGTCAGGACAGAATGCCATAAAAACAAGTAGTTTCAGTAAGATAAAATCAACCGACACGTGCTGGCGGAGCACCCCAGTCCGGACGTCTCCAATCTATTCCTTCCCATAGCATCGCCAGCTGCGCTGCTGTCAGTCGAGCCGTCCCATCGGCCGCTGAAGGCCAGGGGAAACGGCCTTTCTGCAGAATTCTATAGTAAAGACAAAATCCCTGGCCATCAAAATACAGGAGCTTTACCCGATCACCACGCCGCCCACGAAAGGCGAAGACAGCTCCACCTGTCGGCTTTTGGCGCAAGACATCCTGTGCCAACATCGAAAGGCCCTCAATACCTTTCCTCATGTCTGTGACGCCGCAGGCAAGGTAAACGCGAACGCCGGTGCCCGGTCCAATCATGCCTGTTCCACCGCCCGGATGAGCCGCGTCAGCACTGCACCTTCCACTTGGCTGCCAAAACAAAGTCGACGACCGCAGCGCAATTGCAATTCGATCATCGAGGGTGCAACATTGACGGAGCTATTCGGCTCAGAGCCAAGCGGAGCGGCAGTCATGTCAACGGGAAGAAACAAGGGCTCCGGCGAGGGAGGCAGAAGCCCCTTCCTCTTCAACTCGCTACGCCACATATAAATCTGCTGCCGCGATACATCGTGACGGAGCGCAACTTCTGTGACTGTCGCGCCATCAACCTCAACCGAACTGACTATCGCAAGCTTCTCTTCGGCTCGCCACCGACGGCGGCGTTCGTGGCCCAGTATCTCCATCCGCATCGTCTACCTCAATCTCAAGACACGTCATTAACGACGTCGCTAAAGACGTGTCTTACGTCACGAGGCCTTGTTTCAACAGGCGGTAGCAATCGGGCCGTTACCGGCTTTGAGCGAGACGATAGCTGTCGCCGTTCATCTCGAGGATGTTGACGTGGTGGGTGATGCGATCGAGCAGAGCGCCCGTCAGACGCTCGGATCCCAGAGTTTCCGTCCATTCGTCAAATGGAAGATTGCTGGTGATCAGGGTGGCCCCGCGCTCGTAGCGTTGAGAGATCAGCTCGAACAGCAATTCCGCGCCGGTCTTCGACAGCGGCACGAAGCCCAGCTCATCGATGATCAGCAGTTTGTAGGATGCCATCTGCTTCTGGAACCGGAGAAGACGGCGTTCGTCGCGCGCCTCCATCATCTCGCTGACGAGGGCCGCCGCCGTGGTGAAGCCGACGGAAAGCCCCTTCTGGCAGGCGGCCAGGCCGAGGCCGAGTGCAACGTGCGTCTTGCCCGTGCCGCTGGGACCGAGAGCGATGACATTCTCGCGGCGCTCGATCCATTCGCATCGGGCCAATTCCAGCACCTGCATCTTGTTAAGCTTCGGAATGGCGGAGAAGTCGAAGCTGTCGAGGCTTTTGACGACGGGGAGTTTAGCCGCTTTGATGCGGCGTTCGACCTTGCGGCGATCGCGTTCGATCATCTCTCGCTCGGCAAGCCGGAAGAGGTAGCCGACGTGATCGATGCGTATTTCAGAATTCGCGGACAGCGATTTCATTAAATCGCGGACACTTGTTTCGCTAATTCGCGGACAGTTCAGCCGCAGCGTTTTTCAGGTCTGTTGTTAATCAGCCTTCTGTTCTTTCGTCGTGCATATTGGGTATGGTGTCAATTCCGGATTTGGCTTTGCGCATACTATCTCCTTCCAAATTGATGCGATGAGCATTGTGCACGACGCGGTCCAATATTGCGTCGGCGACCGTGGCGTCTGCGATGAGGTCATGCCAGGCATTCACGGGGACCTGAGCCGTGATGAGCGTTGACCTGCGCTGGTATCGTTCTTCGATAATCTCGAAGAGATGGAAGCGCTGCTGTTCGCTGAGGACATGAGTGGCGAAGTCATCAAGGATCAGCAGTTGCACTTTCATCAGTCGGTTCATGAGCCTTGGATAGCGGCCATCCAACTTTGCCATGGCGAGATCCTCGAAGAGACGAGGCGCGCGGACATAGAGAACCGAATGGTCATGTCGTGCGGCCTGACGGCCCAGAGCACAGGCCAGCCATGACTTGCCCGTACCGGTTTTCCCGCACACGATCAAATTCTCATGGTTCTTAAGCCATTGCCCTTGCGCCAGCGCCATTGTCGCACGGCGGTCGAGGTTTCTGGCCGCGCGGAAATCAATGTCTTCGACACAGGCTTCCGGGAAGCGTAGCTTTGCGGCCGCCAGACGTGTCGTCAGCCGCTTGTCGGCGCGTACGGCGATCTCCCTGTCGAGCATAAGGCCCAACCACTCTTCTTTGTTCATCGCCCGGGCGTCTGGCTGTTCAGACAGTTCCCGCCAGGCCATTGCCATGCCCGACAGACCAAGCGTGTACATGTTTTCAAGCGTTGGATTGGTCAGCATTGTCATTCCTTCTTTCTTGGGGGGTGCCGATACTGATAGACTACGTTTAGTGCTGTCAGCTCGATCGATAGGCCTGAAGCCCCTGGGGCGCGAAGCTTCCCACATTGCGTAGCGCTTCAGGGCTTCAGGCAGGGCGCCAGCATTATTGCCAGCGATTTCAATGGTAATAGCCACGACCGCGAATGTTGGAATGAGTGGGCAGTGGCTTTCTGACTTCCTCGGCCGGGCTTGCCCGGTCGAGACCCGCCTGCAGAATGGAACGGACGGAGGTGTAGGTCAGCGCATTGATGACAAGCGCCCGCTCGCAGGCGGCGTCGAGGCGATCATGCTCGTAGCGCCGGGCAAGGGAAAGAATGCCGAGCGCCGCACGGTATCCCTGTTCGGGATGTGGTTTGTCGCGGATGACCCGTTCAACGAAGATACCTGTGTTGACGCTGATCTTGCTGGCATCCCGGATCAGGCTTGCCGCATTCATCCCGGCATGCCGCTGATGGGATTTGGGCATATGCTCCTTCACCGTGACGTGCCCGTTGCGCTCGGAACGACGGCGATGAGATGCGACCCGCTTGTGGTTAAAGAATATTTCGACCACTTGATGTGTGAGGCGCACGGTAACCTTTTTGCCGATCAGTTGGTGCGGTACCGAATAGAAGGTTTTGGCTACATCAATATGGTAATCGGGGTGAACCTTCGCCGATTTCCACTCCGCATATTCGAAGTCTGTCGCGGGCAGTGGAGCAAGAGCAGTGCGCTCAAGCTCCTCGAACAATTCGCGCCGGGATTTGCCGTAATGGCGCATGGGGCGGTTGTTGATATCTTCCAGAAGCTTGCCAATGGCGGCATTCAGGTCCTCCAGTGAGAAGAAAGTCTGATTGCGAAGCCGTGCCAGAATCCAGCGCTCGGTGATTAAAACCGATCCCTCGATTTTTGCCTTATCCCGGGCCCGTCTCACCCGTGTCGGTAATACGGTCGTGCCATAATGTTCGCTAAACGCTTCGAAGGTCGCGGTGATCGTTGGCTCGAACCATAGGGCAACTGCGACACCGGATTTGAGGTTATCGCAGACAATGGCCTTCGTCACACCGCCAAAATAGATCAGCGCCCGCTTTTGCCCTTCGATCCAGTCTGGAAGTTTCTGGCTCTCGCTGGCATAGGAGAAGGCCAGATTGGACGCGGGAAGAACCGCGACAAAGATCTGTGCCTGACGGATCTCTCCGGTTTTCGGATTGATGAGCGGCACCGTCTGGCCCGCATAATCCGTCTGCATGGTGGCTCCGACCTCATGCCGATTGCGATAGGTCGGGGACAGCCTCTGCTCAAAAGCTGCAAAATTCGTGCAGAACCACGTGTATCCATAACCATCAGGATGCGCCGTGCGATACTCCTGCCACAGAAGGGTCAGCGTCACGCCCTTACGCTTCAGTTCCCGCGAAACATACGCAAAATCCGGTTCCTGCGTATCCTGGGCTGGCCGGCCGGCCTGTTTGAACAACAGTCTCTCAAGCTGGATGTCATCATCATAGGCAGCAGGTATCGGCCACATGCAAATACCTGCCTGCCGAGCCCGGTGCAGATAGGTTGAAACCGCAGTCTTCCCAATGCGAAGTCGCTCTGAAACCTCGCGAACCGACAGCCCCTGTTCGAAGGTCAGTCGTAATATTGAACGAATATCTCTCATCGTAATACGCTTTGCTTGCTTCCGTCTTGGCATCGTTCCTCCTGGTGAAAACAGGAAGAAAATCATGCGCAATCGGCACCTGCAAAAACGCGCGCGAACTGTCCGCATATTACTGAAAAAGGTGTCCGTGAATTAGTGAAACCCGCAGTGATCGACGCCCTCGGTGGCGCAGAGCCGGGCCAGCTTCTGGTACTCGCGCTGGAAGGTCGGCAGCTTGAGGGTCTTGAGGTAGTGGGACAGCAGGATCTCGGGGGCTTCGGCGCTCATGCGGCTTCCCCCGCATCAGACGACAGAAGCCGCATATATGCCTTTGCCGAGGTCTTCTCGACCGTCGCCCCCGGCAGGTAGGGATAGATCGCCAGGTCCAGTCGTGGCGGCCGGTGCTCGACCCGGCACAGGATCAGATGCTTAACAGCGTCGAAGCCGATCGCGCCGAGCTGGATCGCCTGCTTCACGGCCGCATGTAGGTCGGCAAGGTCGAAGCTCTCCAGCAGGCGCAGGACCTGCACGTACTCACGCCGGCCATGTTTTGCCATGCGGCCTTCCATCAGCCGGCGCAGCGTCGCGAACTCCTCCGGCAGATCCCAGCCCTGCAACGGAGCTGCCTGATCCAGGGAATTGATCTTCTGCTCGATAAGCGGCAGGTAGTGAACGGGATCGAAGACGACATCTTCCCGCTCCCAGCACCGCGGATGACGGGCAATGATCTCGCCACGGCAGCCGATCACCACCTTGTCGACATATCCCCGAACCCAGACATCTTGATGGCCGTAGGCGACCGGCACGGAATGGTCGTTGGTCTTGTAGCGGACGAGCGACTGGGCCGTCACAACAGCGCTGGCCTGGTCGCAGGCATCGAACGGCGACGCCGGCAAAGGACGCATGGCGGCAAGATCGTGCTGCAGCCGTTCGCCAATGGTCTCGCTCTCGCCGCGCAGCTTATCGCGCTGGCGTTTGCGGCACTGCTCCTCCAGAAAAGCGTTGAAGGCGTCCCATGTCGGAAACTGCGGGATCGGCACCATAAAATTACGTCGGGCATAGCCGACGAGACCCTCGACATTCCCCTTGTCGTTGCCTTTGCCGGGACGGCCGTAGCGATCCCGGATCAGGTAGTGGGACAGGAAGCCGCTGAACAACGTCGCCCGCTTGCGTGTGCCGTCGGGCAGGATCTTGGCCACCAGGCAACGGTCGTTGTCATAGACGATCGACTGCGGCACGGCCCCGAAGAACGCAAAGGCGTGGATATGACCATCCACCCAGGCCTCGGCCACCGCCGCCGGATAGGCCCGCACGTAGCAGCCGCCGCTATGCGGTAGATCGAGGACGAAGAAGCGGGCCTTCTGCTCGACGCCGCCGATCACCACAGTCGCCTCGCCGAAATCGGCCTGCGCATGGCCGGGCGGATGCGACAGCGGCACAAACACCTCCTGGCGGCGCTGGTCTCGCTCCCGTATATAATCCTTGATGATCGTGTAGCCGCCGGTGAACCCGCATTCGTCACGCAGCCGGTCGAACACCCGCTTGGCCGTGTGGCGCTGCTTGCGAGGCATCTTCAGGTCTTCATCGAGCCACTGCTCGATCGTCGAAACAAACGCGTCCAGCTTCGGACGTCGGATCGGTGAACGCCGCTGATAGCCGGGCGGTGTCGAATAGGCCACCATCTTGGCCACGCTGTCGCGCGATATGTTGAAATGCTTGGCTGCCTCACGCCGGCTCATCCCTTCCGAAACAGCCAGCCGCACCTTCAGATATAGTTCCACGGTGTAGATCCCCTGTCCCTCCTGCGATCATTGCAGAAAGGAAATAGGTGGCCGGATTTTACTCCGCCCGCGGCTGGACTATTCCGCCGCTACCGTGGCCGACTTTTGCACCGCCGCTCTCAGTCCCGGTCGTTCATAATCCATTTGTTCTGATAAAATTCGTGATTTCCGGGGACATAGATAATAGGCTTCTCGTAGCGCCTGATCAGGAATTCCAGCGTTATGTGTAGATCTGGCGCTGCGTTGAGATCGCCGGCAATCATGATCACATCGCAATCCGGTGCTTCTTCCCGTGTTGGATAAGCAACATCCTGCAGTTCATTATGCACGTCAGACCAGATCCAGAGTTTCATGCCATTCTCCCCTTATTCCTATCCGTATTATCGAAGCCGTTTTCGTGTCAGGCTTTTCCAAGACAGGCATCCGCGTCTCTGGCAGGCGTGCAGAGACGTCGATACCGGCTGCATGTCGGTTGATATTGTGCTGTCTGATCAGCTTCATTCTGCCTCATTGGCCTATGTCTTTTTGGCCAAGCCGATAAAAGAGACTGAAGGTGCGGGCATAATTTCTGTCGAGATCGAGTAACCAGAGCTCGGACGTGATGCCATTGGGCACGATGTAACCAAGATGAGGATGTTCGAATAATACGCCCTCCAGGCACGTTGCCCGCCGTGCGCTCAGCTTCCAGTTGGTGATCGCTGGCGAAATTGTCAGTATCCGCTCATCCGGATAATCACCCTGGAATATCCGCTCGAGATCATCGACCAGAGCTTTCAGCATCCTGATTTCGAGTTCGAGCTGTTCGCGATTGTATTTTCCGTTTTCGATTATGACTGTCATGACGTGTTCCTGATGTATGAAAAAATGAGGGATCGTTCGGGCGCGCAACAACGCGCCCGGAGATTGGCGTTTCCTGATTTCCACGCATTTGATTGTTATTGAGAGCAAAAGCTGAGCTGTTCAGCGTAACAAAGACATCCACCCTGATATCTGGACAGAAGATACTCCGCTACCTCAGCTATTTTGCTTTAACCTTCGTTCTCATTGGTTGGCCGTTAGCTTAGTATTGAGATGCCGGATACCCCAGTTGGTCTGCATCGCGACAAACTCCACATTGCTGCATAACGGATAAGCCCGTGAGACGCAGTTCATATGCTTCGCACGAAGCATTGGCTGATTGGCTCACGTCGACTCAACGCCATTATCCGGCGTCAAAATCTGAATCTTCGGCGTGGACATCTTGTCCAGCGCTTCGACCGCAATCTTCGCGATCTCTTCATCGATCAGACGCGCTTGCTCAGCTTCCGTTTCCGCGAAAGTATCACCAAGCCAAATGATGAGCTCTTCACGAAGCGCTTCTTGCACGCCGAGCACTTTTTCTGCGACACCCGGTGCGTCGATCAGTCGGTCAAGATCAGCCAGCGCCCATATCCCATCCTGGCGTTGGCTTTCGCTGAGCAGTGGGTCGATCAGCGCGAATTCACACTGTTCGATATCTATGCCATAATATTGCTGTGCCAAACGAGGCCAGACCAATGGCATATTCGATGCTTCAATACGCCATTGATCCAGAGCCCTTTTATGCGCGCTAATGCCATAAATCAGACTGAACACCCGGAGGCGTCTGCGCTCTTGTTCATAGAACATCAATTCAAATGTGTAAGGGCCTGCCGGGAGTTCCAAGACGCTCCGATCTATATCGTTTTCGACTGCGAGAGATTTCGATGCAACAGACTCGATGACGTTATTAAAAGTATCGCGGGTCAGCGGCATAGAACGAGAGGAGCGGAAATCTCTTTGAACTTTCACAGCCGATTTTGCTACAGCTTCTTCCATCAGCCCGATGATCTTTTCTCCTTTGTTCCAAAGCGCCCAGCGACAGATCTGCTCTGACAAAGCTCGCTTCTGGCTACTTCTGTCATGAGCACGGTCGATCAGATGAAAACATAAAGACAGGTGTAGCGCCGCGTTTAATTCACGTGTGTAGCTTCGGTGCGGGATTTTGTGTTCGATCAAGTCGATGTAGCCGATCACGGTTTCTGCAAACATGATTTCTCCATCTCCAAAGCGACTATCGGCTGCCGGAGCTAAATGGTGTGAAGGGTTGGTCGCGCTTGCCATTGCAAGCGACGTCGGTTTCCGGAGACAGCAAAGACCGTGACGTTGCGCGCGAACGCACACGACCAGAGTATCAAAATAGGAAATTGGGAGTTCGGGCTTTAAAGAGCGCCGAACGCGTCAGAAGCGGAAATTATTTCCGCTGCGGAGCCGCAAGGCTGATAAGATTATCAAGCCGCAGATCTTTTAATCCGGGACGAATGTCGATAATAACCAGCATAGCTTGGCTCCTGTTGTTGGCAGGCTAAGTCAGTCTCCATTCTGGTGTTACCAGCACCCGGATGGAGGCGCCTGATCAATCAGGCAAGGTGACTATTGCAGGATCTGAATTTGGCTGCAAGGATCCAGAACAAAAAAAGATCCCAATCGAGAATTTTTATCTAAGTCCCGGATATCACCGGCTTTTTTCGATTTCGCGCTTGCGGCTTCAAAAGCCAGTAGCCGTAAGGCTTCTGTATCGGTCAACGACAGATCTGGACGATTAGAAACAAGGTAAAAGTTATCCACAGGCGGGACCTCAGCCCCCATTTTAACAGCAGGCCAGAGCGCTCATTGAGCGAAGCGTCCCTGCCCGATATCTCGCCGGGAACAAAGCATAGATAAAAAAACTTCGATGCTGAATACGTTTCGGCCTTACTTTCAAACGACGTTTGCCGCTGAATCGGGCAAATTGCCTCGGGTAACTCTCTTCTCGAATTCTGAATCGGATTACTGCAAATTATTTCGATTTGAAACGCGTTGCCGATAAATCGAAATGACGTGCCCGCACATTGCGCACCCCAACCGGACTGCCATTTCATACTCGAGATTTCCGATTCATCTGCAAACGGCGTTTTACGAAGTAATGGGGGGAGAACAGACAAAAGGGACAAACGCCGTTTGCGAAACGATCCAGTTGAAATCAGGCAGCCACAGTTTTGGAAGCCATATTCATTGTTCCGGGTCGTCGGCATCTCCATGAGGCATCAGATGCACTTTGCGTCGGAAATCCCAGCCCCTTTAATTTATCTGTCAATCAGATCATCAATGACATCCAATGAGGCGTCTTTATCGAAGCCCTGATCTGCCAGCCCATCAAGCAGCAGATCAATCAGCTTCTCCATCCCGTCTTGGTTGCCAGACTTCATCGCTTTGGCAATCATGAAATGCAGGAACACCCGAGCAACATCATCTCGTGTCGGTTTACGCTCTGCTCTCATGCGATCCCGATATTCTTTCTGCCGCTCGCGCTGTTTGCGCAAGCGTTCTGCCTGCTGCTTGCTCGATGCCATTTCACCCCCAGTTGCCCGCTAACAATTAAATTATGAGCCCGAAACCTGTCGGCGCAAAGTGCTTTTCGTCAACCCTGCCTGCCCGCAAACGGCGTTTGCGCCTGAAACGGAAATCTCGAATTCAGCAACGTTCGCCCGGAACTTTGCAACGCTCTTCCTAGGTTTTGAATCGGATTACTGCAAATTATTGCGATTTGAAATGCGTTGCTGGCAAATCGAAATGACATGCCGACACGTTGCTATGCCCTACCCGCAACTTCAAATGAAGTGCCAGGAAATTACTGCAATCCATATCAAGTGCTCGGGTCGCCGATGCAAACGTCGTTTGCACTATTCTATATATTCCCCGAACCTATTTCCGAAACACGGGTCTGCTGCGCTTTCCGTTCCGTTCGATGGATGCCTCCCACGTTGATAATAGATACAGCGCGACACCTAACGACGTCGCGCTGTTTTCTCGATTACGGATTGCGACGCCGGGACGACTACTCTTTTTCTTTTCTAAACCAGGGCGCTGGTTCTTTCGCCTCGACGTACGGCAGTAAACATAAGAACTGTGGTTGCAGATGGCCCGTAATGACCGGATACACGTCAATTGTTTTTTTCATCACCGTCAAGCTGGCAATGTTCGTATAACGTGTCTCTCCCTCCGTTCGGCCCAGATGCCCGGTAATGTCTTCCATGATCGACATTTCTATCCCCTTCTGTTTCAGCGTGTTGCTGAACCCATGGCGCAGGGCATGGATTGCACGACCCCAAAGCTGATCACCAAGCCCCGTTTCCGCTTTCAGCAAAGGGACAAAGCTCTTGTAGAAACGATCACCGGTGTCGTTTTTGCGTCTTGGAGCGACCAATTCAGGAAATAAACATCTGTGTCCGAGTTCATTCAAACGCTTTGCGTAGTCGATAAAACCCAGTCGGATAAGCTCATCTGGTACGGGGAGATCGCGGACTGATTGGAGGTTCTTCAATCCTCGGAGCTCATTTTTCCGAATTTTGATGGACCACATACCTTCATCCTTTGCGTAAACCACATCATCAACCATGAGGCCCGTAAATTCGGCGCGTCTTGCGCCCAGATATGCGTAAAGCATTGGAACATAATAAAGGGACGAATGATATACGGTCTGCCCGAACTCCCGCATTTCCTGCGGCATCGGCCCGGCACAACCGGTGAACACCGGAAGCTGGAAGATCGGTTCAACCTGCTCAGGGCCGGGTTTAGCAGTCAGCGCCCGAACGGATGCGAGGCTGCGTTTCTTCGGCTTGATCCCTTTAAACGTAAATGCCCGCAACATGAAACCTGACGCGACAAGATGGTTCAGGAATTGTTCGAGGTTACCAAGATGACGCCTGATTGTTCCACTCGACAAGCCGACCTTGGGTGCTGGCAAATTAAGCTTTTGTGCGCGGATTACTTCCCGTTCTGTCGCCTCACGTAATTGCATTGTCGTCATTGCCACGTAACGCGAACTACTTCCCCATCTGGCAAGGATGTTATTGAAATGCTGGCGCAACGCCGCCAAGTGGGTCTGGTTAATGCCGCTGCTCTTGAGAACATTGTGCTCGTCCAGAATACCGCAGAAAATGCGAACAACTGTCTTGACGTCCTTTGCCGTGTCTTCGTTCCAGTTCTCACGGTTGTTGGCGATCAGAAGGTCGCACTGCTTCATGAATTGCTTCACTGGCAAGTCCTGCCCAGTAAGCCCCAACACGTCAGATGCTGATACAGGAACAGGATTTTCCACAACTGGCTGTGGCTGTGGCTGTGGCTGTGGCTGTGGCTGTGGCTGTGGCTGTGGCTGTGGCTGTGGCTGTGGCTGTGGCTGTGGCTGTGGCTGTGGAATGATATCCGGCACAGGTTCCACATTTACAACCGAAACAATTGGTGCTGGCCGGGCAGGGTCTGGTTCAGCCTGCTCGTCAGGATAATCGATGAGATAACGATCCTCGGTGCTAAGCAGCACATCAGCACGCGCTTTAAAATATTCGGCTTTCGCTTTTTCGAAATTCAAGATCGAGTAAGCGAGGCCGTTCTCCTGCATAAGTGCTCTCAGTTCGCCAGCGAAGCGTGATGTTTCTGCGTCTTCTCGCTCTCCGCGATATGTTGTAACGATGCCTTGATACAGGCTCTTTGGCATCTTCGCCTGCTCAAGAAAGCGCCAACCCTGACAACCTCTCTCTTCGAACAGGACACGGCGGGTACCGAATTTTTCCAGAAGCCTGTAAGCCCACCCGACTTCCAGATCTGCCGTCAGATTACCGATCTGATGGAAACCTGTCGGAGTGCGCTGGCCTGCAAATTGCAGGTTCTCCATATGATCATTCATCCGCGCGATTTCGGACTGAAACAATCGTTCGAGGGCTTCTTTCGACATCAATGCACTTCGCGGGTTTTCAGCAATTTCATAAAGCAGAAGATTGAGCTTGCGGGCCATGTGGCCTGCTTGCCGATGATCAGATTGTTTGAGGCTGAAAGCAAGGTGACGCGAACCAATATTGCGTTTCAGATTTACCGGAAGGCGCGCGCGCCAGTAAAAAATATTTCCGCGCCGTTGAAGATTCTGAACCTGATGTCTGATTGCCATGATGGACTCGCCGTTTGGAGCCACGAGACGAACCGACCAGGGCGAATCGGCATGTGTCATAGCTCTGTGTCACAGTTTTGTGCACAGTCGGCGAAATGGAAAAAAGCTTGAGGATTCCCAGCCAGGAAACATTAAGTAAAATCAATAAGTCGTTGATTTTACTCGTAATTCATGGCTGGGGCGCCTGGATTCGAACCAGGGAATGGCGGTACCAAAAACCGCTGCCTTACCGCTTGGCTACGCCCCAACAAATCAAACCGAAGCAATTGGTTGCGCGGCCTTATAGCCGCTTCGAAACCCGAGCGCAATCGCCTTATCGCGAAATCCCGCATAAGCTGACAGGCCCTGTGAAGAACGTTTTCAACCGCATATCGTCGCCACTTGTTCCCTAAAGCGAAACCGCCGATTTGCGTCCAGCTTCAAAGCTGCTACTTCCTAAAGGACAGATGTATTCTCGGTATTCACTATGCTGTTTTTGTTGATTTCGTTTTTCGTCAGCGCTGCCTTGTGCAGCGTCGGTCTATATCTGCTGAACCGGCTCTTGCCCGAGCGCTTTCTCGCGGCTCATATGAGTTCTCGTTCCAACCACACGACGGTAGCACGGCAGATTGGCGGGCTGGCGCTTGTTCCCGCCATCATCGCGACGCTGCTGATCTTTGCGCCGGACCTGGAAATCAATGCCCAACTGGCGCTTTGCCTTTCCGGGGCTTCGCTCTTGCTTTGGATCGTCGGCGGACTGGATGACCGTTATGAGCTTTCGGAAGTCATCCGATTGGGATCGCAGTTCATTGCTGCCGGACTGGTTGTCTACGGTCTGGGACCGGGTTTCCGGTTAATGCCGGACCTCCTGCCCTACTGGCTGGAGACAGTTCTCATTGTCTTTGCACTGGTGGTCGCGATCAATGTGACCAACTTCATGGACGGCCTTGATCTCATGACCGCAGCCGGGATAGGGATTCCGTTAGCTGGAATCGGCATTCTCGCTGCTATTGGTCTTGCCGGACTGGAAAGCGGTGGTATCGGCATCATCGCAGCAGGTGGAGTATTAGGTTTTGCCCTGTTCAACCGTCCACCGGCAACCATTTTTCTGGGCGATTCAGGAACCCTCCCGCTTGGCCTGATCGCCGGCACAGCGCTGATCCTGCTCGCACGGGAAACGCATATCACCGTGGCGCTGATCCTGCCGCTCTATTATATTCTCGATGCAGGCACGACCATCGTGATGCGGTTAAGTCAGGGTGAGAACATCCTGAAAGCACATTCCAAACACGCCTATCAGACAGCGAAGCGCTCCGGCTGGAGCGTACTCACGGTGATCGGCCATGTAGCGCTTTTGAATGTGATTCTTATCACCTGCTCCGTTGCGTTGCTTGCTCTGGACCACACAATCACACAAATCGCTTTCCTGCTCGTGGCAATCGTCGCGACGCTGGTATTGCTGCTGGATTTTCGCGGGCGCTTCAGGAAGTTATAACGCCGAACAGAACCTTGCGGACCGCATCGAGATCGCCGCTTTCCATCGCGATACGAAGTGCAGTGAGGCCGGCCGGAACATCCACCTCAGCCTTCTTACCCCGAGGAGCGCGCATTATCTTGGGATGGCGCGTCGGTTTCGCCTGCGCAGGATCGTAGAAGAGCTCTTCATACATCTTCTCGCCTTCGCGAATCCCCGTCGTCTCAATGGTAATATCGCCGTGCGGGTTTTCGTCGTTTCGAATGGTCAGCCCTGCCAGCAGGATCATGTTCTCTGCCAGGTCGCGGATTTTCACCGGCTCGCCCATCTCCAGAAGAACCGTGTCGCCGGACGCGGCAATGCCGCCAGACTGTACAATAAGCTCGGCGGCTTCCTTGATCGACATGAAGTAGCGGGTCATGTCCTCATGCGTCAGCGTAATCGGACCTCCATTGGCGATCTGTTCGCGGAAGAGCGGGACGACCGAACCGTTCGACCCCAGCACATTGCCAAAGCGGACGGAATAGAAAGCTTTCTTCTTTCCAGATTGCTCTGCCAGCAAACCGCAATAATAGACGACCAACTCGGCCCAACGCTTGGTTGCACCCATCACATTCGTCGGTCGCACTGCCTTATCGGACGAGATGAGGACCATTCGCTCAACATCAGTGTTGAGAGCGGCCTGTGCGACTTCCAGCGTGCCGAACACATTGTTGAATATACCAACCAGCGGGTTTTTCTCGACAAGGGGCACATGCTTATAGGCCGCACAATGATAGACCGTATCGACATTATTGTCGCGAATGGCATTCTCGACGCAGTCCCGGTTGCTGACGGTCCCAAGGATCGGCACGATCTCGCAACTTGCTAGCTGTCTGAGCTGCCTTTCAATATTGTAAAGTGCAAATTCACTCGACTCGAACAAAACGATGCAGGCAGGGTTCCACTGGGCGATGGTACGGCAGAGCTGGCTGCCGATAGAGCCGCCAGCCCCCGTCACCATGATGCGTCGACCCTCGACCACCTCTCGCAACAAAGCAGCATCCGGCGGCACAGGCGAACGTCCGAGCAGATCGTCAATCTCCACATTGCGTAACGAGCTGACCAGGTATTTCCCGGCCGTCAGATCGGCGATTGGCGGAAGAATACGTGTACTGACAGGAAGCCGCCCTAGAAGCCGCGCAAAATCCTGGCGCTGTTTTTGTTCCAGCGCCGGTTCCGATACCACCACCTGCTTGATACCGTAGTTTTCGATCAAAGCGGGAATGTCTTCCACGCCATAGACCCGCAGCCCGATTATATCCATGCCATTAAGCTGGCCATCAGGATCGACGAAGCCGACAACCAACGTGTCGCTATGGCTGCGGAGCGCCGTCGCGAGCTGGCGGGCGGGTTCTCCCACGCCGATAATCAAGGCAGAACTCGTATATCGTTTGTCCGTCTCGGAGCTACGCAAAAGCCACTTCGCACCGAAACGGCTGGCCGATATGAACACTGTGCTCAAAAGCCAGTAGAGTAACGGTACCGAACGCGGCAGACCGGTACTACCGTAAAGTTCCATCAGGAAAACGAGCGCAACCCAGAAAAGCGCGGCGATGGCGGTAGCCTGGAAAATCGGCCAGATCGCGCGTTCAGCCAGATAACGGATGATGGCGCGGTAAAGTCCAAACCGGATGAATACCGGAATTGCCAGAACGGGCGCGATGAAAATCAGGAACGTCTGCCCTTCGTTCGGTACAAAAACGAAGCCAAGACGGATGACAAACGCCAGATAAGCACTCAGCAACAGCAGAACACAGTCGCTCAGCATCAGAATGATCTGTTTGCTGGCGCGGGGCAAAAGCGCCAGTCTCTGCCATGGATATTTCAAACTCATACGCGTGTTATCCCGCTCTCCTACGGAGAGAAATACCGGAACGATTCCAGCGCCATAAGGCTATTCTTACTACTAATGGGGACTAAAGCTTAGTCAATCCCTTCGCCGCTTGCTGCACGCCGTGGCTGCGAAGCATTCTTATTTCCCGGAACCGTTAACATGAGTCCTCCGGCAGGACTATATCAATTGCCGTTTCAGAGGCTTAACAAACATCTTTTGGCTAAATTACGGCCAGTAGACTGTATCCTGATAACAGTGTGGGCCAATCCGCCGCACTCTATCTGCCTGTTTTACGCATACCTTATCCCGAAACCGGTTCCTGCTTTCGGGAAACATGCTTTAAGCAACGACAGTGCCGCTGCGAATGCTGCGCCAGTTGGCGCCATCAGAATAGACCAATTCAGGATCCGATGGAGCATCAGTGACGTAGACCACGCCCCCGCGCCATGGATCGCGGGAAGGGCAGCATCGAGACGGATGGGGCCATCGAAATGAAGCCGGGTCTGTGGCCAGATTGAGGCTACTGCAACATTGCCGGTCGCGTGATCGATCTTTATCGCCTCACGCCATTGCCCGGTATCGCTGCTTACCTTGACGCTGAAATCATTGCTGCCGTTCAACCCCATCTCCGCAAAGCCGGTCCAGTTGGTCTGATACAGAAGGCTTGCCCTATCGGTGACCGCCTGCTTGTTTACCTTTAGTGATAGCCTGCACCAGCATTATTGAACAGGCTCGCATCCGACGAAATAGCAAGCCGGTTAACCGCATCGGCAGTGACATGAACACCGAACATAGATAGGGAGAGGTTTTCCGGGACTCACGAAACGCCCGTCCAGAGTATGCCGTCGAAAACCAGCAGCTGCGCTTCGTCCTCGACACAGACCTGCCAGCCGATAGCAGGTCACGAACAACCATCCGCAATCAATGAAAGATGCTATGCGCCGCCTTTTCCTGCCCATGCCCCTGCAGCAGCCGCAATGCCTCATTATGAGTGACATGTTTCTGCGCCTGAGTGGGCAGAATATAGGGCATTTTCAGATTTGGGTTGGGTCCATGAACAGCTCCTCGCAATGGATAATGCGAGGATTCTAGTTCATTTGCCCGAAAAGGGGATAAGTCCGGATCAGCTTCCACGATACGTTGAATAGGACCACGGGCTGACAAGCAACGGCACATGGTAGTTTCCATCGACATCGGCGATTGCGAAGCGGATCGGAATAAGATCGAGAAACGGCGGATTGGCTTGTTCCGCACCGCGCCCCTCAAAATATTCGGCAACATGGAACTGCAACTCGTAAGTGCCAGTGCGTAATTCATCGCCGGAAAGCAAAGGAGCATCCGTACGTCCGTCGAGATTGGTCACCGTGCGCTTGATCAGTTCGGGAGCGCCGTTTACGCCAATACGATAAAGTTCGACGCGCATCGCCGCCGCTGGACTGCCATGGGCAGTGTCGAGAACGTGCGTGGAAAGTTTACCCATAATACCCCTCGATAAAGCTCAGGCAGGTTTTGTTGTTTCAATACGGTATGTGGTGTCAGAGAAGAAAAATTCCTCCAGATTGTCTTCCTTGCCTGCCCTGTCGACAATCAGAAAATCGGATTTCTGTTCAAGTGCCAAGAGCGGGTGGTGCCACACATTGCGCAGATAATTGACGCCCTGATTACCGTGCGCAAGGAAAACACGCAGACGTGCAGGCTTGCCACCATCGTCTTCCGCGACCACCACAAGAAACGGCCTGCCATTCAACGGAATGAATGCCTGTGAACCGAATGGATGACGTTCCATCATGACGATGTCGATTGGCGCCTCGAACGACTGCCCCCGGAAAATATTGACGAGAACCCTTGCTTCGGTGCCAGCGGCTTCGACGCGCGCTAGATCGTGGTATCGCTCGGTCGTGCCATTGTTGATCAGGCGAAGTTCGGCCCCTTCAGTCTCGATGACATCGC